>JAKEER010000627.1 GCA_022616615.1 Acidobacteriota bacterium | reverse complement strand
TCTGGCCGTCCCGGGTTGAGGCTCGCTCGCTAACATTATCTCAGGTTTTGGCTCGGATGCTCCTGCTGGTTGGTATTCCAGAGGCCGCTTACCAACTCGTCTTCGAAAACTTCTCCAGCTTCTTGCCCATACGCCTGCTGATAGCGGTGGTCTCCGGCTTGGCCGCCGCTTTTGTTTTCGGTCTCTCAACCTATTGCCTCCTGCGTGTTTTTGGGAAGCGGGCAAGCCGGTGAGGGCTCTCCAACGGAAAAGCACCAACGGGAAAGAAACCAACGGAAAAGGATAAGACCCCCGGAAAGGGCCACATTTTTCCTTTTTCGAC
The DNA here is from genome assembly GCA_022616615.1 of Acidobacteriota bacterium. Classification (GTDB taxonomy): domain Bacteria; phylum Acidobacteriota; class Terriglobia; order Versatilivoradales; family Versatilivoraceae; genus VFZK01. The sequence continues at coordinate 8,328 of JAKEER010000627.1, read as the reverse complement.
CCCCGAACGGGCCCAGCCGCCTTCTTTAAGCCCCGGAAATTTCTGAAGAGCTCTGCTGACTCAAGAATCTCTGAGGGTCGCGGTTGGTCTGAGGGTCTGAGGGTCTGAGTATCCGATTCCGCTTCTTGCTCTGCATTGAGTTGTAATTCCGAGAACAATGAGCCCTAAGCACAAGGTCGTCTGGGTAGGTCTCATTCTGCTCATTCTTTCTCTCTTCGTGAGCATAGTCCGGGGACCTATATCGTTCGTGTTAGGGGTCGGGATCTCATTCCTGCCGCTTTTCTTTGTGTCAGATCTCCTCAAACATGGGTTTCTCCCAGCACTAAGAGGTCTGCCAGGCGCGAATCTGCAGAGTTTTTAGGATGCTGCCACCGTAATCTTTGAGTGGGCAAATTGCGGGGTCAAGCAGCGGCGTCAAGAAGGGGCAAGGTTGGGGGGAAGGTTGGGGTCAGAAGGTTGTGGGGGCCCGCGGGTGAGGGGTTGGGTGAGGGGTGGGTGAGGGGTGGGTGAGGTGATCCCTGTCGGCTGAGTCAGCTCCCGAAATACTGGATGAGGGTCTTGGAACTCTGGCCAGAGCGTTCCACCGTGTGCTCGCCTCCTCACCCTCCTCAGCCTTCGAAACTTCGAACTTCGCACTTCGGTCATGCGAACCTTGTCAGTCATTCGAACTTCGCGAAGGTCGAGGCCGCAATCTCAACAATGATGCGTGGCGATTTGCGAATCAGCTTGGTGCGCAATGACCGGTAATCCTGCTGGCCTGCAATGAAGGCGTTCATTACCGACCGAAGGGTCTGGCTACGCGACGCCGCCTGAACCATCCGCGTGATGAAGTCCGCGCCCAAGAAATCTCCGGCATAAAACCTCTCGAAGAGTTCAGCAGCATGGATGAAATCAGCTGCAAAATCTGCGTGGCAGCGGTCAGGGTATGACCCGGCGCGGCCTTCGATCAGCGCCTCTGCCAGCAAGTCGCCGGAGCGCAGCGCGTAGTAAATGCCTTCACAGGTGATGGGATCAGCAAAACCTGCCGCGTCGCCTGCCAGCCCCCAGCCGTCGCCGCAGATCCGGTTGTTCCGAAGCGAATGGGGTCTCAGCGAAGGAATCAGGGCGCTGTACATCGGCCAGGCGGCTGCTTCCGTTGCGTCTGAAAGGTGGCCAGACTCCTGCAGAAAGGCATGGAGAAGCTGCTTCAGTGTCTGCGTATTGTGCTGGCTCAGACGGCCGCAGATGCCGAAAGAGGCGTGGTTCGGCCGCGGAAACACCCAATAATAGCCGCGAAACTTCGAGAAAAACTTGATGGCGATGCCATCATCCATTTCCTTCGGGATGCGATAGCCGAAAGTCATCATCAGATCTGCCGCGGCAAATCGTTCTCCCCATTTCTTACGCACAAAACTGTTAACTCCGTCGGCGCCAACCAGAAAATCCACGACATGCATTCCGCGGTCGGTCAGCAGCTCCCAACCCGGCTCGCGGCGGCGCACGTCAAGCACACGCGCTTGCAGAAAATGGACTCCGCCGGCCACGGCACGGTCTAGAAGCAACTGATTCAGGACGGTTCTGGAGTAAATGCAGATTGGCTCTTCTAGCATGACCCGAGTCCGGGCGCCTCGGGGTGAAATCACGGCCAGGCTGCGAATGCGCCGGTGGGTTTCCACGCAGCCATTCAATAAGGGGTATCGCGCAACGGCTTTCGCGGTGACGCCGCCACCGCAGGGTTTCTCCCAGGCGCCGCGACGGTCGAAAAGCAAGACCCGGGCTCCGGAACGAGACAAGCGGGAAGCGCACAGCGACCCTGCCGGGCCTGCGCCGATGATGCCGATGTTCATGAGCTAAAGCTGCGCGAAGAAGACACTGAAGAACCAGGCTGTCGCCAGCGAGGCAAAAAGCGCCGAAGCGGCAACGCTGCCGGTCTTTCGATGGATCCAGGCCGTCAAGCCCCAGCAGAGAAGGCCAGTTAGCAGGAGGCCGGGGAGGATCAAAACTACCAAAAACTGCCCGTTCCGCAAAACGAAAAACCCCAGCAACACAACAATGGCCAGGATGAGACGCGTAGAAAGATGAAACAACATCAGCCGCGCCCCGCCAAGGCCCGGCAGGCTGGCGCGGCAAACGTACTCGTCAAAGAGGAAGAATGGAAGCACACTCAGCGCAATCCAAGGAAGACGCCAGAAGCGGGCGGCATTCAGGTCAAGGTGGACAAATTCGGCAGTAACCCGTGGCGCACAACCCGCAGCCAGGATAAGCCATGCGAGGAGACTGCACAATAACGCTCGCCAATAGGCGCCCGCGTCCTTCCATGCCGGCCTCAGCATGGCGAGTCCCGCGACTCCCGCAACGCAGAGGAATCCCGTCAGGTAATCCCCGCCCATCAACTCCAGACGTTTCCAAGGGTTTGTCAGAAGCAAGAACACGGCTGCGACGCAGGCCGCGAAGGCGTACACCCGAAGCAGCGGAAAACGGGCGGCTGGCTGGCTTGAAAGAGAGGGCCTGCTTCCTCTGAAGGCAAGTTTCGCCCTGCTTGGCATGAAGCGAGTCACGGAGAGGCCGGCGGGAACTCCAAGCGTCTTCCGATAGTCTCCCCTTGCCAAGGGGGAACGAGTCTCATCCTCGGTGGCGTCGCTATAAGGCCGAACAGACTCTCTTCGCCCCCCGCCGGACGGGGCCGCCATTATCGCCCTGGCTAGCAGAGCGACCAACGGAATCCAGCTCAGGAACAATAGAACGCAGAAAATTGCGCGAAGCTGGATCCGCGCCCAGGATGCCCAGGGAGAGAAGGGGGCCTCCCCAATTTCTGGGCTCACCGCCCCCAGCCACATCTTGATTTCACGAAGCGACCCGGCTTTGAAGAGGGTCTGGGTATGATCTGTCCACGGCAGAACGACGAGCCGGCAGGGGCCTCTGGGACTCTGCCACTGGCCTGGCTCTTCAAGCTTTGGCAGCCGGACTCCTGTGGCCTGCTCGTACAGAAAGGCTGCGCCGCGGCGAACGAAAGGGAAGTCGAATTCACCGAGCAGAATCAGCAGCGGCACCGGGTCTTCAGGCGTGAAGGATTCGGTCGCAGGCGAGAGGGCAATCACCGCGGCGATGCGCGGCTCGTTCTTGGCAGCACCTAGAGCTGCGCGCGCGCCAAAGGAATGTCCCAAAACCACTACCGGCTGAGGCGAAGTGGCTCCGCCCTCCGAACCCCTGAAAAGCAACTGCCGCACCGCCCGGTCGGTTGCAGTTGCCGAGGCCCGCAAGCTGAACCGAGCTGGTGAAGCCCCATGCCCCGGAAGATCTATGAGAAAGCAGTCTGCGCCCCAGCGAGCCAGCTCGGCGGCCATTTGCCTCATCGCCGACTTGCTGGCAGAGAGGCCATGGATCAGAAGTACTTTGACAGGCAGAGACTGTGGCGACCGGCCCGCTGGGCGGATGTTGAGCAGTGCCACCTCGCCGTTCCCCGGCTCAGCCCGGACTTCCACGGCCAAGTCTCGATTCTGCCACGCGATGACCTGATGCAGAAGCAGCAACACCAATCCACAGGCTGCCAGAAAAATAAGGTTTGCGCGAGACATGGGTATGAAGCACCTGTTTGACGCGCGGCCCTATGAGCGCGGCCGTCCCCCCCCGGAGGCCACGCCGGTGACCTGCGGCCAAGGGTGCGGGAGGGAAGCCCGCGCTCCCAGGGCGACTTCGCCTCTCCGAAAAATGTGCAATCTCCAGCGCCGACTCAGGGGATCCGGACTACAACCGTTTGGAGTCATTGGCAGCTTCGGGCTTCTCAAAACCTCAAACACACACGGCGCGTCTCGAGAATCTGGAATTGCTCGCGCACTCCGCACCCTTCCGTCTTCATGAGGCACGCGTGAACTGCCCCGTCCACCGGCACATGCTATAATTCCGCCCGCCCGTCAAGCGTAGCACAAGCTGGCGCAGGCGCCGCCAGGATGCAGGCAGCGGTGAGGGTAACCTTGGAAAAGATTCTGGAAAGAGACGCGCTGATCCGGAAAGTGCAAGAGTTGAAGCATGCCGGACGCAAGATTGTCTTCACGAACGGCTGCTTCGATATTCTACATCCCGGACACATCCGTTACTTGCAGGCAGCGCGCAGCCTGGGTGATGCCTTGGTTGTCGGCATCAACAGCGATCGCTCCGTTCAGGAGCTGAAGGGTTCGCAGCGGCCCATCTTAAGCGAGCAGGAACGCTGCTGGCTGCTGGCTGGACTTGAAAGCGTCAGCTACGTCACGGTGTTTGATGAGGCAACTCCTCTGGCACTGATTCAGTCGCTTCTGCCCCATGTGCTGGTGAAGGGCGGGGACTGGGGCCTGAATGAAATCGTGGGCCGGGGTGAGGTAGAAGCTCATGGTGGAACAGTCGTTTCACTCCCTTACGAGAACGGGCAATCCACTTCCGGTATCATCGAGAGGATCTTGAGCCGGTATAAGCCTTGATCTGCCCTGTAGCCGCCGACGTGAGGAGGCGGGTTTCTGAGACGGCCCGCCTCGTCACCCCGGCGGCTACACTTCGCAATTGAAGAATGCTTACCCAACACCTCCTGGCGCAACTGCTCGAAGATCCCCAACTACGGCAGATCCCCCAACAACTTCAATTCGGTCGGCGGCATTTCGTCCTGACTGGGCTGACTCCCTCCGCCAAGCCGGCTTACCTCGCCGCCTTGCATCGTGTTCTGAACCAGCCCATTCTATACGTGGGCTCGGACAATCAACTCCTCGAGGAATTTCGGCAAGCCGCCAGCTTCTTCCACAGGATGCTGTCGAACCAAGACGATGAAGCCGTGGCCGTGGTCCCCGCTCTCGAGCCTGGCCCTTACAGCGGGTTCTCACCGCATGCAGAAGTTCTCGAGCAGCGCGCGCAGGCGCTCTGGAAATTGTTCCACAGCCGGGTGGATATCCTGCTCTGCCCGCCAGCAGCGCTGCTGACACGGATGGCCGACGCTCAAACCGTTTTTGCGGCGGCGCCCCAACTCGCTGTCGGCGCCGAATTGCCGCCTGAGGAGCTGGTCCAATTTCTGTTGAAGTCCGGCTATGTCCGGCAGGAGCCGGTTTCCAGTGTCGGGGCGTTCTCGATGCGGGGCGGAATTCTAGACCTTTTCCCGCCAAACTCTGAGAACCCGCTGCGCATCGAGTTCTTCGGGGACGAGATCGAATCGCTGCGGGAGTTTTCCGTCAAGTCGCAGCGATCCGTGGGTCCCCTACAGAAGCTTTCTGTGCCGCCCATGCGCGAGTTTCCGATGGAGCCGGAACAGCTTCGGGAATGGAGCGAACGGGCCGCTCTAACCTTCACGCAGGAAGAGTATGGTGAATTCCTGGCCAGCCAAGGCGTCCGCGCAAAAAACGGAGAGGCTTTTCCCGGCTGTGAATTCCTGCTGCCATCTGTGACGCCTCTGGAAAAGACGCTATTCGATTTCGCGTCTGACTTTTTCGTAGTGTTCGACGAGCCCGGGGATTTCACCAAGTGGTTCGAGTCATGGAACGCGAAGAATGAAAGAGACTTCAACGACCAACGGCTCATGGGCGTGCCTGCCAATCCACCCTCAGCGTTTTTTCTCGATGCCGCTGACCTCATGGGCGCCTTGCGCCAGCGCAGGGCCGTGTTTCTGGATCAGCTGGGAACTGCAAATTTTGCCAGGCTGCTGCTGGGGGACGGCGCAACTCAGAACAGAAATGATTCCGCTCCCGAGACTGCCGAGCGCTATCAGGCTCCTGCGCGGGTGCGGGCTGACGAGCAGGTCGAAAACTCCGCGCTTGCCCTCCCGTTCCCTGTCGACTGCCCTACCCGTCCCGTGCGCAAGTATCACGGCAATCTTAAAGAGCTGGTGCGCGACCTCGCCCAGCTCAACCAACGGCAAGCCTGTGTCATCTTTGTTCAGTCCAGCCTCGGGCGTGCCGAGCGCCTCTACGACATTCTGAAGGAATACGATGCCGCTTGCGTGGCGGACTTCAAGCCCGAAGCCCGCGAAGCCACGCTCTTGCGGCAGATCGAGCATCGCATTCCTACAATAGTAGTTGGAGAGCTGTTGGAAGGCTTTCAAGCTGAAACAGGCAATCTCGTTCTGTTCGGAGAACAGGATCTGTTTGATGAAAGTGATCTGCTGGCCCGCCCCGCCAAGTCGAAAGCGAAGAGCGCTTCCTTCATCTCAGACTTCCGAGAACTCAAGCCGTCGGATTATGTCGTTCACGTCGACCATGGCATCGGACAGTTCCTGGGCGTGAAACAGATGGTTTCCGAAGGGCTCACCCGCGAGTTCATGATCCTAAATTACTGCGGAGATGCCAAGCTGTACGTCCCGTTGGAACGGCTTGACCTGATCCAGAAGCACAGCAGCGGTGGCGGCGCGCGGCCCCAGTTGGACAAGCTGGGTGGAACGGCCTGGGTGAAGACCAAGAACCGCGTCCGGAAATCCATGCGCGACATGGCGGAAGAGCTCTTGAAACTCCATGCCGAGCGGCGCATTTCACCAGGTTTTGCCTTCTCGCCTCGCGGGCACTGGCACGACGAGTTTGAAGAAGCGTTCGAGTATGCTGAAACGCCAGACCAGTTGACAGCCATCCGGGATGTTTACAAAGACATGGAATCGGAGCAGCCTATGGACCGGCTGTTGTGCGGGGACGTCGGTTTCGGAAAGACGGAAGTGGCCATGCGCGCCGCTTTCAAGGCCGCTTTTGACGGCAAACAGGTCGCCTTGCTGGCGCCGACTACGGTCCTGGTGTACCAGCACTATCTGCGGCTCAAACAGCGCTTCACAGCCTTCCCGATGCAAGTGGAAATGTTGAGCCGCTTCCGCAGCCCCAAAGAGCAAACAGAGATCGCTGCGCGTGTGGCGGCAGGAAAAGTCGATATCCTGGTGGGCACACACCGGCTCTTGTCGAAAGACGTTCAGTTCCGTGACCTCGGACTGCTGATCGTGGACGAAGAACAGCAGTTCGGTGTCGTTCACAAAGAGCGCCTAAAGCAGTTGAAAAAGCGAGTAGACACATTGACGATGACGGCAACGCCCATCCCCAGAACTCTACATATGTCGTTGGTCGGTATTCGAGACATGTCGGTCATCGAAACTCCGCCGCGCGACCGGCTGGCCATCCAGACCGCCGTGATTCCGTTCAGCAAACAGGTGATCCAAAGCGCTCTCCAGCAGGAATTGGCGCGTCAAGGCCAGGTCTACTTCGTGCACAACCGGGTAGAATCCATTTACGCAGTGGCTTCCATGATTCAGAAGATTTGCCCGCAGGCTCGGGTTCTGGTGGCTCACGGACAGTTGGGTGAGAAGGAGCTGGAATCTACCATGCTCAAGTTTGTAGGGCATGAGGGAGACATCTTAGTATCTACTACGATTATAGAAAACGGCTTGGATATCCCCCTGGTCAACACGCTCATCGTGAACCGGGCCGACCGCTTTGGCTTGGCCCAGCTTTATCAGCTGCGCGGGCGCGTGGGACGGTCGAACCGTTTGGCGTACGCATATCTCTTAACACCGCCTGACAAGACGCTTTCCGGCGTCGCCCGGCAGCGGCTGGCGGCGCTAAAGGAATTCAGCGACCTAGGTTCCGGATTCAAGATCGCTGCCCTTGATCTGGAATTGCGGGGTGCCGGCAATTTGCTGGGCGGCGAGCAGCACGGACACATCGACGCCATTGGCTTTGATCTCTATTGCCAGATGCTGGAGCGGACCATTGAAGAGATGCGTGGCGGCGCCGAGCTGCCTGAAGTGCAGACCCAGATCAACCTGCGTGTCACGGTGAAGATTCCCGAAGCGTACATTCCGGACGAAACCCAGCGGCTTAGCACCTACAAACGCATCTCTTCACTGAAGCTTGATTCAGAAGTCGAGGATCTCCGGGGCGAGCTTGAGGACCGCTACGGCGCCCTGCCTCGTGAAGTAGAAAGCCTAATGGACTATGTGCGGCTGAGACTGCTGGCTGAACGGGTGCTAGTGAAGTCCATCGAACGGGAACGTGACGGCGTGGCTATCAAGTTCCACGAGAAGACACCCGTTCAGCCTCAGAAGTTGGTGGAGCTGGTCTCGGCCAATCCCGGCGTCGGGTTGTCTCCCAATGGAGTCTTGAAAATCCAGTCCGCTGGATTCATGACCAGTGAGATTTTCTCATCCGTCCGCGGCCTGCTGCTAGAGCTGGCAAGTTAAGCAGTACTCCCAAATCTACGAAGGGTCGGGTTCTCCCCACTTCTTCCTCGCCAGTACCGCGACCGTTAGGGTGCGGCCTTCCTTATCAGTTTCCTCACAACTCCCCTTTTATTGGACTTGGTCGTCCGTCCGCTGCCCGTGGGCTGACTCTTGACTTTGACTCCACATTAAAGAACGGGTAATGCGTT
>JAKEER010000626.1 GCA_022616615.1 Acidobacteriota bacterium | reverse complement strand
TAGGACTGAACGTGTGCGTGTGTCCGATGGCTACTCCGTGAGCTTTTTGAGTGTCATCTGCTCCTATCTCTTTCAAATTAGTTCCGAACAGAGGGGCTGGGAAAGGTCCTGGAGTGACAAAAAAGCGATCTTGAAAGCTATATCTTCCAAAGAGCTTGTCACTTGGCGAGAAGGTGTGGTCGATCCGAGAATCTATTTGTTCACGCCGGGAGGGTAGGACTGGACTCACAACGAAGTTGTTGATTTTACCTGGCAAATTCGGCATTGGGAGAAAGCTCAGCACCTTGGCCGCCACCGGATCGAACCGTTGAGCAGGGATCATGTTTCCGGGGAAGGGATCACGGATGAAACCTGAACCCATGGGATTGGGCCGCACCGTGTTGGGATCAAAAACGGCGCGATCGCCAGTAAAGTCTCCTCTCCGTAGAGCGGCATCGGGAAGGGTTTGCACAAAGGTGAGTCCGCGGCGCTCCCGGGTTCCTTCGTAGCTGCCGAAAAAGAAGGTCTTATCTCGGATGATGGGCCCACCCAATGTCCCTCCAAATTGATTGCGGATCAAGAACGGCTTGGGGCTTTTAGGATCAGAAAAAAAATGGCGCGCATCCAGATCATCATTTCGAATGAACTCAAAGGCTGTCAAATGAAATGAATTCGTGCCTGATTTGATGGTGGCATTAACCACAGCACCCGCTGCGGCGCCCAACTCGGACGAGAAATTGTGGGTCTGCACTTTGAATTCCTGCAGCGCATCCACAGAGGGTTGGACCACCATATTGGAGCCACTCTGAAGATCCGTCTGCTTGGATGTGTTATCGATCCCGTCCAAAAGGAAGCTATTGAAAGTAGTGCGCACACCGTTAGCCACAAAGGAGCCACCCGCAATGGCCCTATCCCCTCTGGGAGGCTCTACCACCCCAGCCGTCAGCTTGGCCAGTTGCAGATAGTTTCGGCCATTGAGCGGCAAGTCCTGAATGGCTTTAGGGTCGATGACTTGACCCGCCGAGGAGGTCTCCGTCTCCAGCAGGGGTGCTTCGCCAGTGACGGTAATTTTTTCGGTGACCTCGCCCACCTTCAAGGTGAAATCCAAACGGGCTACCTGTTGGATTCTCAGATTCACGCCTGTTCGCAATCCGGTCTTGAAGCCCGCCAGCGAGACAGCCACACTGTAGTTGCCGACCTTGAGTTGAGGCGCAAGGTAAAAGCCTGTCTCATTGGTGAGTGTCTGGAAAGTAGCATTGGTATCGACGTTGGTGACGTTCACCGTTGCACCGAAGACGACGGCGCCTTGTTCGTCCTGAACTACCCCACTGATAGTACCTGTTTCTACCTGTCCAAACAGTGCTAGGGTCGCCAGCAAGATTGTTACAGCAATCCAGTGAAAGCGGAATTTTCTTGAGTTCGTCATTTGTGACCTCCTTAAGGGTCGTTTAGAAACAAGTTGCGCAGAAAACGGGCTTAGAGAGCTCTTTCAAAGAACCAGATGTATCCAATAACGAGGATGACAAGAGACAGTGCAGAAACCATTTTCGGTTGCCATTTGAATCGAGCCAGATAAACGAGACTAGGAAATAACAGCAAGACCATCAACAGCTGTCCGATTTCTACTCCAAGATTGAAAGAAAACAGGGAAAGCATCAGACCTTCCTTCGGCAAGCCCATCTGTTTCAGGACGCCAGCAAAGCCAAATCCATGGATGAGGCCGAAGCAGAACGTAATCATCCAGCGTTTTGCAGTGCCGGGCAAAAGCAGATTCTCCAGAGCGGTGTAGGAAATACTGATCGCGATGGCGGGCTCAACGAATTTAGGGGAAAGGTTCACAATATCAAGACTGGCCAGAATCAGAGTGAGACTGTGGGCGACTGTAAAAGAGGTAACGACCCAAATTAACCGCTTCAAACTGCTACCGACCAAAAGCAGCGTAACCAGAAACAAGATATGGTCCCAGCCAGTAAATATGTGATCCAGGCCGAGAACCAGGAACTGTCTGATTCTCCCTGTCCAGGCGGCTACTCCGCGCAACATTTGAAGATGACTGCCGGTTTGCTGCTTATGGAAAAGAGCCTGGTCGCTGAGCCCATCGTAGGTAATTCTGGCAAGATGGACATGGCCGGAGTTCGTGATCAGGGGCAAAGTACAATGTATCGATAAGTCCTTGACAGCTTCTTCAAACTCAAAGATGGCGTTGCAAACGAGTTCATAGGTGTCTTTGTGGATTTGAACATTCGAGCGAGAAGGGACGAGTCTGGCTGTTTTCCGATTACTGGATATCTGAAAATACTGGAAGAGCCTGGTCAGAATGAGGTCTCGATGGGTTTGGACTTCGGTCTGGGTAATGATGAGGTCTGAATTGGAGTCGAACTCTTTGAAAAAATTCAGATCAGAGACAGTGATGGTTAGCCGCCACTCGACGGTCTTGTCATGAATGTCGAGAAGAGAATAACTGGTGCTCGTCGCATGCGCCAGTGCCTCTATCGCGCAAGCGCCAGGCAAAAGCAGTAAGGCGGCGAGAACTATCACCAGACTTTTTGCCTTAGTGCCCTTGAGTGTCCGGTTGAGGAGAAACATGTCTATCCTTATTTGCATCTCATCACGGTGCGGGGTTCCGTCAAAGTCAGAATCACAGCTCTTAGCCAACCGCTGGCGTAAGCCAGTGGTTGGAGGAGCTGCCCAGTCCCCGCTCCCGCCGCCGCAGCCAGCGCGCCTGTGGCGCGCTGGCTGCGGCGGCGGGAAGATCGTACTGGAAGCCTTGCCCACCGGCTCACGCCGGTGGTTGGCTCGAAGCGACGACTTTGACGGGGCCTTGCATCACGGCGCGGGATTTACATTCCCGGGCATTACATCCGCCCCTAGTCCATGAGATTTCTTCGACTTTTTAGATCTCTTTCTGGCGCGGCGAATCAAAACCAACCCTGGGAGCAACGCTAGAGCAAGAGGGAAATAGTTTCTTTGTATCGCTTGAGCGTCTCGACGTACCCAGATCGGAGAAGACCATGCCCAAACCTCCTGACCCCGCACTGGGGTCTTCTGTCGAGCTCGGACATAGTAGAAACTGTCGCTAGCAAAATCCTGATCTTGAAGCCTGATTTCAGCAACGAAAGCAGCGGGATTGGATCGATGGATCGTCTTGTATTCCTTTCCTTGGAAGTCGTATTTGACGATTTCGACCAGACTGAGCTCATCCGTTCCCGCAATCGTGGCAAGGATTTCAGGCTTTCCACGCGGAGCAAACTCCTGCCCCATTCCATGGCCATCAATAGAAAATTCAAGCCATATTCGTTCGCCCGTCGTTCCGTAGGTGTGCTTGTTATAAAAGGCATCCCAGATGGCCTCGCTTGAAAGTTGAGGCGCTCTGACTGCTGCCAAGCCTCCGTGCCGCAGCCCTGGCTGCGAGCTATGATTGTCGCTCGAGGCAATAACCGCCATGCGCTGGCCCGTCGCCCACCCGTCTCGGGCGTAGTGCGGTCCTGGCACGCTAACTCCCTGTGAGTCGCCAGCAGTCTCATACGAGAGC
>JAKEER010000625.1 GCA_022616615.1 Acidobacteriota bacterium | reverse complement strand
GGGCTTTAACGACATAAGCGCCGCATGGGCAAGATGCCCATGCCACGTGGCACGGGCGTCCCGCCCGTGAAGATTGGCTTCACGACTTAACAAAGTAATACTAGTTAGTGCATCTGCATCCAGCCGCGGAATCTGCGTCCCACTCGTCTTTGACGTTGCCTCTTGAAGCTATCTTACAATTTCAACCTTGTCGCTGACCTGATTCTGACTCGTCCAGGTCAGGAACTGGAGATGACCAATTGAATGGCCTTCTCAAAAACTGCCTTGGCCTCGACCGGGTTTGAGCCGAAAAGCCGTTTGAAGCTGCGGGCACAATTCGCGTGCGCTGTATTGGAGCGAGTGAACCCGTCCACAACATCTTTTGCCTTCGCCTTCTCGGCTGCCGAGGCCGGCCCGCTCATTTTCTCCAATTGGGGAAACAGTGCCAACATGATGATGGCCCGCTCTCGAAAAAGATTCTTCCGCTTGTTCTCATCGTCAAGTTTGAAGAACTCGATGGTCACGCGGGCGCGGTTGCGTTTGTGGCCTCTCTTCGCCACGGGCCGCGGAGAGGAACCGTAGAATTCAATGATGTCCTCCGGGTTGGCATCCAGACTCCCTAGGGGATAGATGAGATAAGACTTTTCTTTCAGCAATTTTTCAGGCTCTTCGCCGTTCAGTTGGTATGGGCCCGCGATAGGAAAGCAGTCCTTCTTCAGGGCTGAATTACACGGTTTGCATGCTGCCGAATAATTGAACACATGATATGAGAGCAAGTAGTAGCCCTTGCCGGCTGGCGGCGCCACGGTGAATATGACGCCCTGATCTACCAACTTCTGCGGTGCTTTCCAGGCTTTGACACTGCTTTTCGGCCGAAAGTGTTCAACGTCCTGCTCGCCTTTGCCAAAATCCGTGGCTTCCAGTTTGCGTTCGCAATAGGCGCACTTCTCGCCCCCTTGCAACTTCATGTAAACCGGCTTTACTTCACTCCAGATCGAACTGCGTTCTTCATAGAAGCCCTGTTGGCGAAATATGGCTGTCCGGGCTGCCGCCCTCCGGAGCCAGCCGGGGCTCTCTGCCTCGATCAATTCCTCCAGCCTCTTCCGCGTCACGGGATAGCGGATCACTTCGTCGCCTCCATGCCGCGGCTCATCTCCTCCATCAGTTGTCTGGCAGCTTCAGTGTCGCCTTCTCTTGCTGCCAGGCTCAATTCTTTCAAGGTTCGCTTCTTCCCAGGCGCACGCGTCGTGTGGAGGCCGAAGAAATCGGTCAACAACACCTGATCGGCATCCAACCCGTGCACCGCCGATTCCAACCTTTTGGCCTTCGTGGTCTGTTGGGGGCCTGGCGCCATCAGCATGATGTTCATCCACTCCAGAGATCCTACAATCAGCGGGCTGTGCGATGTGACGATGAACTGAATGTCCGGCAGCGTCTTAGCCAGCAGGGGCACTATAGTCATCTGCCACTTGGGATGCAGATGCAGGTCAACTTCGTCAACCATGACGATGCCCTTGTTCTGCACGAGCTTCTTGCCGGTTGGGCAGGTGTTACAGACATGGTAGAGCAAGTCGCCAATCCATCCAAGATAAGCCCGATAACCATCCGCCAGCGCAGGAAAAGGTATTTTGAGGGCGCCCTTCTCAAACAGATACTCACCAAGTTCAAGCTGGCCAGTGAAGGAATAACCCGTATGTCCCAAGAACCGGTCGATCAGGTTTCTGACTTGAGTGAACCGTCCTGGATTGCTCTCTTTCAACCGCGGCAACCAGAACGACAATGGCATGAGCGAATACGCGTCCTCGAACAGGCTCCGGATTCGCTGAGCACGCAGAAATGAAGCGGCTTGCCGCGCGCCCGGGTCAACCCGCTCCTGGCTTTCCACCCGGCGAGTCACGCCGTAGCCCACAAAGAAAAACGCCTCGCTCTCGGAACTGAAGATAGGGTGCCATCTGTTTTCCTCCGGGTGCGACCAACGCAGACGCTCCAAGTCGCCTCGCCGCGTGATGACTGCCTGCGACTGCAGTGCGTCTTTACCGTGTCCATCCTGTTCGTGGGTTGCAAAGCGGGCCTCAATCACAGCCTCCGCTGTTTCGCCACGGATGGTGCGGTTCTTCGGTTCTTTCGGTTCGCGCCGGATGAGCCGGTAGACTGGTAAGTTGGCATCCTCGACTGCCGGCCCCAGCGCCGCGATGGCGATAGCCTTGAGTAAGGTGGTTTTGCCGGAGCCGTTGTTGCCCAGCAGCACGTTGACGTTCCGCAACTTCGGTTTTGGCATCTGGAGCTTGGCAAAATTCTGGTCCGGGTGAATGAAGTCAATCTTCGTTTCCCGGAACGAGCGAAACTGCGTCATTTTGATTTTGTCGATATACATAGGTAGGATCCGGGCTGGTAGGTTTTGTTCAGAGCCTGTTTAATAGACTCCGGCCTCGGTTGCTGGTCTGGTGCGCCGGTCTCGAAAGCAGTCGCGGCGCAACAGATCACGGCTACGCTTCAGGGTCCCGACAGCGTTTCAAACAGTGCCGCGCAAAATCGAATAACTCGCCGACCAGTGGGGATTGCTATACAGCGCTCAATCGGATGGGTAAGCCAAAGAACGTAAGCCGGACTGGAAAGTCCGGCGAACCGGCAGGCTGGAAAGCCTGCCCCACATTGTTTGGCACGGAATCGCAGGTCCTCAACTTCGAAATTCAGGCTTATTGCTTCAAGTTTCGGGCCGGCAAAGGCAAGCTCACTTTGGGCGAGACGCAGGCCTCCGCGACGCAAGGCCAAGCACGAATCATATTCACGTATTTTGCTGGCGATTCGCCGGCTGGCAAAATCACCTGCATATAGCGCCGTAGGTCTTTTCGTGCTTGGATAGCTTGGCCTCGTTGGCCTTGGCCAAGCTCGGAACCTTGTGGACGATCCTGCTATTCTTTGGCAGTCTGGCCGCGAGGCGCAAACTTCTCGCCGGATTCTGACTGGAAAACGCGATGACTCGTCTCGAACCGCCATTTTGGTTTCAACTTCAGGTCCACAGGAATCCTCACCTTGCTGTCGGCGGGCAACGTCACTGCGGGAATCATCTCACTTCTCCCCGATCAAACCTGCTTCATCGCCAGGGCCAAGTTGGGCAGGGGGCCTATATTCTGCGTCAGGGGCACTCCCGGGCCCTGTGCTTGTGGAGTGCCCGTCTTCATCAATATCTGCCTGACTTTGCTAGACGCGAGCGGTGCCCCCAACTTCGCTTTGGCCCGGCCTTGGAGACAAGCGACTGCTCCCGTGACAATCGGCGAAGCGCTGGACGTGCCAGAGAAGCGTAACGTGTACCATACGTTCTCCGAAGAACCTCCCTGCGCGTCGCCGTAACCGAGTGTGGTCACGTGCCAACCCCAGCCTTGAACGTTCACGATCTTACCATAGTTGGAGAACCAGATACGCGAGCGCGGCACCCCCAATGAAGTATACGAGGGAAGCGAGGCCCCGAAGCCGTCGAAGTCAACATGGTTGCTCGGCGGCACGCCCGCGCCGACGACTATCGCGCCGCTGTCTTTTTGCAAACCGGTGCCATTGAAAATTGCCAGATCAAAGTTCTCATCGCCGTTGCCAGCGGCTTCTACTACCGTAATGCCTTTCTCGGTTGCCGCCTTGATGGCGGAGAAAATATCTCCCCAGAATTGCATGGCGACATATTTCCCGTTCGGGCCGGTGGCCTGCAGCTCAATCAGGATGACATCTCCTGGTATCAAGATGCTCCCTGCATTGGTGATGGCAGCGGCAGTATTGAACACGCCGCTGATGACAGCCGACTGGACGACAGCCTCGGCCTGGTGGCTAATGCCGACCGTCCCTTTGCTGCTGGGTTGAGACACCATCTCGCCGAGGACCGCCGTGCCGTGATTTCTCCAGCTCAGGTCATCGATTACCGTGCCACCAATCAACTGAATGCCCGAGGGCAGATCTTCATGCTTGCGGTTCCAGTTGCCTTCGATGTCGCAGATCTTGATACCCTTGCCTTTGGCGCCGGCGAGGTTCCAAACCTCTGCCGCGCCGATGCCGTTGGGCGGAGCGTAAAGGTAGCCCTGCGACGGCTCGAAATTGCGGCTTCCGGCGGCTGATCCTGCTGGCATCGCTGGCACAGGGCGCGGCGCGACATACGCTTTCCAGACAGCCCTCTTCTGATTCAGCTCCTTAGCGATCTTCGGTTTCGTCACTATATTCTGCGATCCTCAATTAATACACTTGTCATCTTTAGCTGGGCAAATTTAATTTGGATATGCGAAGTTTCTTTTGAATGTTTCCGCCGAAGTTGAATTACAATGGCCGTTCACAAGTGAGCCTGCGAAGAATCTGGGTTGGAGTCTTGCAATGAGGTCAGCTGTTCGTATCTCCAAAGAGATAATCTCGGAATCGAGTTCGCTATTCGGAGTGCCTGTCTTATTCATTCCTTTGTTTCTCATGTCCCTTATTGCTCAAGGCGCTCCGGCAGCCGCGCAGGATCAGCCTGCGCCGACAGAACAGAGTGGAAAAGTCAGCTATTTTCGCCAGATTCGCCCGGTGCTGCAGCGCCAGTGCCAGGGCTGCCATCAGCCGGCGTCAAAACAGGCCGACCTGTTGCTGACAAGCTACGAAGGGTTTAAGGCAGGCGGAAAGACCGGTCCTGCTTTTGTAGCAGGCGAGCCGGCCAAGAGCCTAGTCATAGCCTACCTCAAGGGAGACCGGCAGCCGCGCATGCCATTTGGAGGCGAGCCACTCGCCGGAGAGCAGATCGATTTGTTTCAGCGCTGGATTGCAGAAGGTGGAACTGACGACACTCCCGAGGCCGCGCGCGAAAAACTGGCCGCAGGGAAAGCAGCCGCTTATTCCCTAGCGCCGCTCATCACGGCAGTAGCCTACTCGCCGGATGGCGCGGTGCTGGCCGTTTCAGGCTATCGCGAGGTCCTGCTTCATCACGCCGACGGTTCTGGCGTGATCGCCCGGCTGGTAGGCATTTCGGATCGGATTCAGTCGATCGTCTTTTCGCCCGATGGAAAGCTGTTGGCCGCCGTAGGCGGCACTCCGGCCCGCTTTGGCGAGGTCCAAATCTGGGATGCGGCGTTGCACGAACTGAAGCGCTCGGTGACCGTTTCTGCTGACACGCTCTTTGGCGCTTCCTTTTCGCCTGATGGCTCGAAACTGGCTGTTGGTTGCGCCGACAACACAATAAGAGTGATGGCCGTTGACACCGGCAAAGAGCTGCTGAAGCTCACCCATCATGACAACTGGGTTTTCGGCACTGCCTTCTCGCTGGATGGCAAGCGGCTAGTCTCTGTTGGCAGAGACCGAGCGGTGAAGTTGACCGAAGCGGCCAGCGGCGCCTTTCTGGAAAACCTGAACTTGCTGCGCGCCGAGTTGAATAGTATTGCCCGCCATCCCCGGAAAGATTGGGTCTTGGTAGGTGGCGAAGATCGCATTCCATACCTCTATACGATGAATCGTCCGCGGGCGCTGCGTGTCGGTGAAGAGTCGACTTTGGTCCGGCAGTTGGAAAGGCAGGACGGTTCCATTATTGCCCTAGCCTTCAGGCCTGACGGGCGACGACTCGCTGTCGGGGGCGCGGCTAGCGAAGTGTGTATTTACGATACCGACACTGGTCAGAAGACAGCGGCCTTGGGCGGGCATGAAGGCGGTGTCTACACCGTCGTGTTCCATCCTAAAGGAGAGTTAGTCGCGACAGGTGGGTTCGATGGCGCCCTGCGGATTTTCGAAACCGAAACCGGCAAACTGGTGAAGTCGTTCATTCCCGTGCCCCTGGAGAAGTCCGCAGTGTCGCTGAAGTGAGACAGCTGTTGGATGGCCGCGTATGGACGCAAATTGGTTGGTTGAGAAGGTCGTAGGTGCGGTCTATGAGGTTGCGAACACACTGGGCTCGGGGTTTTTGGAGAAAGTTTACGAACGTGCTTGGTTGCTGAACTCCGATTGCGAGGCATTAAGTGGGAAGCGCAGGTTGCTCTAAGGGTCATGTACGAGGGAGAGAGTGTCAGGGACTACTATGGCAGCGTTAAGAAATAGCCTGCCTGAAAAAAATCCCCTCCTCGGTTGAGGAGGGGCAGCGCCGGTGTCAGCGAGCGCGGGGTGGTAGGCTTCGCAGCAGGCATCATGTGCGGCCGCCACGACGAACCACCCCCGCCGTGGCCGTCGGCCACGGCATCCCCTCCTTAACCAAGGAGGGGAGCTTCTGCGCACTTTATTTCTTCACAGGCGCTATGACCTTATTCGTTGAGAGCAAACTCGTTCTCGAACTCAAATGCGCGCAAGCTCTCACCGATGAGCATCTGGCACAAACACTATCTCAAGGCCACAGGTCACCACGGATTATTGGCTAACTTTCAGCATCCCGAAATGGAGTGGAGGCGGGTTGTTCACAATTTTTGATTCATTTGCGTTCGTTTGCGGCCAGTGCTATTTTGCGTCTTGCCCGTAGTGCTGCTGGCGCAGGCTGAGACGGCGGCGCTGCCAGTGATGTGCCTTGCTCGTCAATATTCAACACCCGAAAGTGGAGTGGCGACGAATTGTTCATAACTTCTAACAACACATTTGCGTTCATTCGCGTTCATTCGCGGCTATTCATCCCGTGGCTTTTCCTGCTGACCTGCCAGACTGAGGCGGCGGCGCCGGTGCTGAAGGCTTTGGAGCCGCGCGGCGCGCAACGCGGCCAGGCTTTGAGGGTGACGCTGGTGGGCGAGTCTTTACAACCTTCGGCCGAAATCAGCACCAGCCTGCCGGGCGCCTTTTCCAGGTTGGCTCCTTCGGCTGAGAAAGCTGACACCGAGCTACCCCTTCTGCTTCAATTGAAAGAAAATGCCGTGCCGGGACTCTATCCCGTTCGCGTCAGGACGGAAAACGGTTTGTCGAACGTTTTGTTGTTTGCCGTTGGATCGCTGCCGGAGACGGTAGAAGCCGAGTCGCTGCTGAAGGAAAAAGACCGGTTCGAAAAGCTGATGAACGACACACCAGCGTCGGCTGAGAAGGTAGCTCTTCCCATCACCGTGAATGGGACGCTGGTGGGGCCCGACCAGGACTACTACCGCTTCAACGCCAAGGCTGGCGAACGGCTGGTGTTTGAAGTGGACGCGCGCCGCGCCGGTTCCGCAATCGATCCGGTGGTCCGCGTATTGAATGCTGCTGGAAAAGAGATGGCGGTGAACAATGATGCTCCCGGTGCTGGTGTGGATGCGCGTGCCGAGGTGACGTTTGCGCACGCAGGCGAGTATCTGGTCCTGGTTCATGACGCCAAGTACAGCGAGCAGGATCAAAATTTCTACCGTTTGAAGATTGGATCTTTTCCGTACGCTGAATTCATGTTTCCGCTTGGTGGCCAGCGCGGCAAAGCGGTGGATGTCTCTCTGGCAGGCGGTAGCTTGGCGGCCCCTGTGGTCGTTAAGCTTGGCCCGGCCCCTGAAAAACAGGCCAGCCACCTTCCGGTCACTTTGCCCGGCAGCGCTAGCTTGCCTTTTCTCTTTCGCCTCGGCGACTTGCCTGAGCTGCTCGAGCCGGAGCCGGCCTTGCCCGACGCTGGACTGCAGAGCGCTCGCGGTAGGAAGACTTCTTCAGCTAAGAAAACTCCGGAACTTGCGAAGCTTGTTGACCTACCGGCCTCCACGGTGATGAACGGGCGCATCAGCCGGCCTGGCGAAGTAGACAAGTTCCGGGTTCCCGTCAACCCGGGACAGCAGTGGGTTTTTGAAGTGGAGGCGGCTTCTCTGGGTGCTTCAAAACTGCTGGGCGTTCTGGCTGTCTACGATGCAGCCACCAACAAACGGCTGGCGCTCACCGAGCTTGGCCAGGAGGCCGGGACGAATCCTTTTTCTTTTGAAAGCAGCCGCAACGAGGTAGATCCCCGGCTGAGCGTCAGCATTCCGAACCATGTCAGCCAGGTTGTGGTGTCGCTGGAAGACTTACTCGGCCGAGGCGGAGCGGGCTTTAGTTACAGGCTCACGGCCTTCCCGCAGCCTCCGGATTTCAACGTGGAGTTGGTGACGCCTTACGTCAATTTGCCCGAAAACGGGACGGCGGCCATTGAAGTGCTTGTGAGCCGCCGGGGTTACGACGGACCGATTCGACTCAGCATTCCAGAGTTGCCCGAGGATCTCGTTCAGGAGGGTGGAAACATCCCGGCCGAGATGAATCCTCCTCAAGACCGTCGGCCGTTCAGTTTGGGATACCTGACCGTGACGGCGAAGCCCGGTGCAAAGCACAGGCCGTTTCATCTGAGTGTTTGGACCGAGGCCACAGAATCGAATCCGCGCATCCGAAAGCAGGCCATTGCCCCAGGCATGGTGCAACCGATTCGCGGCGTGCGGCAGAAGTCATTTAAGGCGCCTTGGCTCGATGCTAGCCTTCCGGTAGCCGTGGCGAATCCAGTGCCTTTACGAATTGACCTGCCCCAGCGGCACGTGCGCATCGTTCAAGGTGGAGATTACTCTTTGCCATGGAAACTGGTGAAAGGCGCTCAAGCGAGTGGAGCTATCAAAGTCGAAAATCCGCGCCCCACAGCGTCCATCAAGGACCTTCGTGTGCTTCGCCGTCCAGAAGGCATGGTCTACGGGGAAGAAGGCACGTTCCACATTCTCACGACCTTTGCAACCCCGCCCGCCACTTTTGATCTCGTGATGGATGCGTCCCGAATCACGGGCACGAAGTCTGAACGGCTCATCACGGCGCCGGCTGTCACCGTGGAGATTGTTCCCGGCTATCGGCTCAAGCTAATGTCGGAGAAACTCGAGCTCCGGCAAGGAAGTCGCGTCGAGGTGACCGGGAAGGTTGAGCGAGAGCCTGGGTTTAACGCCGTCGTCACGGTCCAGGTAGAGGATCTTCCGCAGCACGTTACCTCCCAGGAGTTGGTGATTCCAGCGGATCAGACTAGCTTTCGGCTGGTTTTGGAAGCCGGGCCTGAGTCTCAGGCGGGGACCTTCGATGTACGGTTATCTTCCTCGGCGACTCTCCCGGATCGAAGGGACAAGCAGGAATTCAAGATCCCGGACGTAAAAGCCCGGGTCGATGTATTGGCCGGGGCGGCGGCGCTGAAATGAGCCTCGCCATCACAAGACTTGCAAGGTAGGGCGGGTGTCCTCAGCCCGCCGCTATCGTGGACCAACAACAGTGGCGCGGTGAGGACACCGTGCCCTACCCTCCGAGCTTCGAGGAGTCAAGAAATGGTTCGCTTGGTTATGACAGTTTCTCTGGCCTTGACATTAGTACCTTTTAAGGCTTCAGCTTCAGAACCACG
>JAKEER010000084.1 GCA_022616615.1 Acidobacteriota bacterium | reverse complement strand
CTCGAAGGGAAATTCATCAGCAAAGCCACGGCACAGAGGACAAGAAGGAAACGCCTCATGGTTGAACCTCCTCGAGTTTCTGGTTTTTGAAATCTGTCAAAGGGTATCGAAGTCTGTTTCACCCCAGGCCGACTTCGGCGCGCGGTCTTGTTTTCAGGACGAGTGCGTACGGGTGATGGCTGTCATGAACCAGGCCGATCCAATTCTGCCCGAGAACCCAAAACCGACCAGTGAAGATCGCCTGCTGACAAATGGTTTCGACGTTGAGGTTTTCGCGTTTGGCCCGTCTCCCCGCACGGGGAAACGGAGCCAGCGGTGTGACGCACGGAGCGGGCGACCGAAAAATCAGAAGTCGAACTTCAGCCCGAATTGCATGATGCGAGGCAAACGCGTGGCGATGACTTGGCCAAAACGGCCGTTCACCTGCCTGCCCGCCGGATCGAACCGCGCCGTCGTATCGATCTGTGAGAACTGGGTGTGATTAAGGGCGTTGTACAACTCCCAGCGGAACTCCAGGTTGCGCGACTCTTTGCCTAAGGGGATCTGCTTGGTCACGACCAGGTCCCAGTTGTTCACACCAGGAGCGCGGACAGGCGCTATCGGCGCATCTCCATAATTTCCCCTAGGCGGTCGGGCGAAGGCCTCGGTATTAAACCACCTAGTGAAAGTGCGCTCTCCACGGGGCAAGTGGGCGCGGGCCACCATCAATGCGCGCGAGCCGTCCCCGCCGCCAGTGATGTCGGCGTTGTCGGTAGTCTGAAAGCCGACAAACCGGGGAAATCCACTCGCAAAGCTGGTGACTCCGCTGACGAACCAGCCGTCCAGCACGTGACGGACCACCGGGCCGGACATGACTTTGCTGACCTTGGGCAATTCCCAAACGTAATTGATGATGAGCATCTGCGTCTGGTCAAAGGACGTCGGTCCATAAGACCACACGCGCCGGGGAACATACAGCGGGAGCAACTCTCCTTCATTACTACCCGTAGCCATGGTTTTCGCCCAGGTGTAAGACACTCCCAATTGAACGCCACGGACGAACCGGCGGTTGGCAGTAACCTGCAGGGAATTATAGTTTGAAGTTCCAGAATACTCCCTGAACGTAATATTCTGATAGCCGGGAGAGGGGCGCAAGAAGGCGTCCGGAAGAGCTGTACCCGTAGTTGGATCTATGTTCTGCGGCAGAAATCGCGCTCCAAACGGAATTGTGTTTACGTTCACCGTCTGGAGCAAGTGCCGGGCCAGGTTACCCACGTAGGAAACATCCAGCACCGTATTAAAGCCGATTTCCCGCTGAATACCCAAGCTGAAGTTATAGGCGCTTGGCGTCTTGAAGTCCCTCTCAAAGGCCCCCGTGTTACCAGGAAATTGTACTGAGGCGGAACTCAGAAGTGTATCCATGTTGCCGTAGAAGATCTGCGGGTTGAGCTGAGAAGGAGCATTGAAAATCGTCCGCCCGCTTGCGCCTCCATAAGTTGGGTTAGTCAACTTGTTCACGCCGAAGCCCCCACGGATAGCCGTTTTGCCATCTCCAAACAGATCATAAGCAAAGCCAAAGCGCGGAGACGCCTGAACCGGCTCTCCGGTCTGAAAGCTCCCCGGATAGCTGGGATCGGTGCTCAACGCGGTCCCCTGATAGAGAGTTCCCACATCGGGGACAAAGGCCCCAATATAGGCGGTGGGGAAGAATTGCCCGGTGACCGGGTGCTGGGCCACGCGCCGGCCCTGCGCGTCCCGCGCCGGCCTGAACAGCGGGGCCACCTTGGTGCGGTCGTAACGCTCCGGCACGAAGGCTGCGCCCACCCCGATTTCCAAATCCCAGTTGGTATAGGCCGCGAAGCGCACGCCGTAGCTGAGCGTCAGCTTCCGCGTCGCCTTCCAGGTGTCTTGAGCAAACCATTCCCAGGTCTTCTTCAGGTATCGATATCTGGGCCGGTTATTGGTCTCCTGATAGGAAAGGAAGTTGCCCAGCAGCGCGGTCGCATAAGCCCAGTTGGCGTCGCCCGGATTATTCGGATCACGCCCGAAATTGAAGCACCCATTCCCGCAGGCGGAGGAGGGACCATCGTGAGCCCAGTTCTGGTCGTAATCGAGGCCGAACTTCAAGGTGTGGGATCCCCGGATGAGGCTGAAGCGGTCGCTGAAGTTGAAGCGTGAATAGCCCTGATCGAGGGGCAGGCGGGCATCATGCGTGACGTTGCCTGGATTAGGCACGCCCCCATAGGTCGCCTGTGGGATCAGACCAAAAGGGTTCGCCTGGGGAAAGAACTGCCCCACCCGGTAGCCTAGCTTCGACCGGGTGACCGTATCAAAATAGGTCGTAGCTCGCTCGGGCCAAGGACCGGGAACGATACCGCGCTCCTTTTCCCCGACGACCCCGATGTTGAACTCGTTGACCGCTGCCGGACCGAAGATGCGCGTCCAACTGAGCTGAGCATTATCGGTCGTATAGAGGAAGTGATGCTGGAGCACAGGCAAGCTGCCATAGCCGAAGGAACAGCCAGTGTAGGCGCGGCTGTCGGCCCACCAGCGCCGTAGCGAGAGCGAAATCCGATCCTGGCGGTTGGGAATGTAATCGGTTTTGAGCGCCTGCAGTCTCTTGGGGAGCTCGCAGGGTTCCTGCCACTGGTAGTTGTAAGCGCCCAGGGTGAGATTACGGTTCAACTGGTTCGCCTGAGGAATCATATTCAGCAAAGCTTGGCCGTTGGGATTGATGCGGTTCGAAGGAATGATGTTTCCCGGAAACTGCTGCCGCGTGAGCGGATCGATGATCGGAATCAGCCGCCCAGCCTGGTCCAGTGTTTGTGAAAAGTCTCCTGCGCGCTCTGCTTGCGTCGGCACGGTCAGAAATAAGATGGCCTGCGGGGTTTTCACACGCCACTCCTCCTGCGAGTAGAAGAAGAACAGCTTCTCTTTGCTGGCGTTGAATCTATTAGGAACATAGACGGGCCCGCCAACGGAACCGCTGCCCGTGGTGTAGCGATAAAGTGGTTTGGGCAAACCATTCCGGTTGTTGAAAAAGTCGTTGGCGTTGAACTGCTCGTGGCGTTTGTAGAAAGAGAGATTCCCGTGAAAATCGCGGCTCCCGGATTTGGTCACGACCGAAATGGTGGGGCCCAGGTTGCGGCCGTATTCCGCGCTGTAATTATTGGCCACCACCTTCAGTTCGGCAACCGACTCGACACTGACGGCCGACATGAATAATCCTGGCCAGTCCGGGTTGGAATGGACCTGACCATCCACCTGCGCGGTATTCCACCACAGGCGAGATCCATTCATGCTGAAGGTGAGACTGCCAAATTGCCCCCCATTCGAATTCTGGGAGGACGAGTCAGTGTCACTTCGTTCACCCCCGTTGACAAAGGTTCCCGTGGTCGTACCAGGGAGCGTGCGCAACAGGCTCATGGGGTCGCGACCCCTGACGATCAGGCTGTTCAGTTGCTGGCTGGAAAGTAGTCCGGTCACATCTGGGCTCTCTGTGTTAACCGTCTCTCCGGCCATGGACACAGTTACGGTTTCCCTCACTTCGCCCACGCTCAACTGAATCCTCCCCAACGGCAAGCGCACGCTGGCGGTGAGCACAATTCCCGTGCGTTCAAACCCTCGGAACCCTTCCTTCTCAATTTTGACGCGGTAGGTGCCTGGCGGCAAGGCAGTGAAGACGAGTTCGCCGTTATCGCTAGTGGCAGTCCTGCGAGTCTCACCGGTCAGCTCGTTCACCAGGGTCACCTCCACGCCTGGCACGACCGCGCCCGACGGGTCCACCACGGTTCCACTGATGCTTCCCGTGATTGTCTGCGCCCCTGCCTGCTGGCAGGGCAGTGCGGCTAGCACCGCCACTGCCACCAAGACAGACCAAGACCTTCGAGTTGATGTCGTCAACATAAAGGCCTCCTCTTGGGTCCAGGCTTCGAACTGACTCTGAAGCGCTGGGCCATTCGTTGAAATCTCGAGTCCGCTATTTAGCGGACAACATAAACCCCGTCAAAACGGATTTCTATAAAGATCCGGTATTTTTTTGTTGAAAAACTACCCTTGACGGTCTGAAGGATTTCTAGCGTTCCTGACCGGGGACGTGAGGTGATAGGAGACGAGCTGGCTCGCTTGCTGGAGTCGGTCGCCAACCCAGCGGGCCGCCGGGAAGAGGTCTGATGCACCCTCGCCGGAGACCTAAAGAGAGCAGCCAGCCCGCCAAGGCAACGGCTCTGGACGGGTCTGAACGTTTCTTTCTTCACCCGTCTGCTGCACAAACTTCGCTCAAATTCGAGAACCCGTTTGTGGGAAGAGCGTGGCCAAGGTGAGGGGACAAGAACCAACGGAGATGCACGCCTCGGTCTGAGGTGGCTCGCTACCGCTTGCTCGCTAATTCGGCCCGTGCCTTTTCAAGATAGGCTCGCGCGACCTCGTCGTTAGGGTTTAGTCGCAGCGCCTCTTGAAACGCCGTGATTGCCCCGGACAGATCGCCGCGGTTCGCGAGCACAGCGCCCAACTGAGTTCGAATATCAGCGTCTGCAGGCTTCAGCTGGGCCCCTCGCTGAAAATACGGAAGCGCTTCGTCAAAGCGGCCCTGCATGGAATAAACCGTGCCTAAGCCGACCTGTGCATCTGCGTTATCCGGTTTCTGTTTCAGAACCGTATTTAACTCCACAGCGGCCGCAGTCCAGTCCTCTTTCCGCGCCAGAGCTCTGGATAGATTCAGACGCGCATTGAGATGGGTGGGATCGATGTCCAGCGTTTTCCTCAGTTCGCGCATGGCTTCATCGACGCGACCCTCGCCCAAGAGACTTGCGCCAAGACCGTTCCGCGCCGTTGCACTTGACGGCTGCATTTGCAGTGCCTGCTGGAAGTTGGAAATGGCGGCGCGATATTCTCCGCGAGTCGCCCGCAGAGCCCCCAAGTTGCAATGCGCCACGAAGTCGCCGGGATACTTTTCCAGCCTGCGCTGCATTAACACTTCTTGCAAGACCAGACGGGGATCCTCCGCTGATTCCTTCTTTGGCAGAACCTGCAACCACACATGACCCATTTCGTCTTCACTGCGCGGGCCAGTGCGAACTCGCTTCGGTGGATGGTTCGGATTGCGCGGATTGGAGGCTGAGTTATCGTAGCTGATCCGCATCTTAACCGTTGAGCCTTTAGGCAGCCAGACGGGATAACGGTAAGTATAGACGGCCTGCCAGTTGATGTCCCAGTCAGCGATCCTGATCAGCCAGCGGCGCGTGCCGTCTGGAAGAGTTGCCCAGGCCTCCACTTTCTTTCCTAGATAGTGAGCGTGGGGATAGATGGCAAGCACGTCGACGTCGACGGGCAGCTTCACATGATCCTCCACCGCGTAGTCGAGCGAGCCCGGGGCGATATCCAGGGCACCGTCATGTTCGAGCTGAAGCAGCATCGGATGGCGGCGAGGCGGCTCGGAAGTGAAGTAGAAGCCGATGAGCGGCTGGAGCGTCTCTTCCTTCCCTGAAGGCTTCAAGTGCAAGTTAAGAATTAGATCGGTGCCTGGGTCGAGCCGCCAGCTGATGTCTTCGGGCTCTGGTTCGAGGGCCGTGCCAGGCTTCCAAAACAGGAAGTGCGAGTCCGGCTCAAAAAAATCCGAGCGCGCTTCGGTGGAAACGTCCATGCCTGGGAAGCCTGGCTGACCATCCTTTCCGTCATGCCTGCGCAGCGACTGCCTGCGGTCGATCCAGATATTGGCGTGGTGCACGACGCGCTTGTTGCCGGGGCGCAGCTCGATCGCCCGAACGTACTTCACGTCCCTGATATCGACTGGGATGACAAAATTCCGAAAGACGTCGCTGCCACTCGCCTCAAGCCGGTAGGGCTTGGGCATTTGCACAACGAGGTCAGGCGGGCCAATCTGCCAGCCTTCGGTGAACTGCGGCTCAGGCGGCAAATCGCCAGGCTTACCTTCGAGCGCACCCTCCTTCACCCACTCTGCAATAAGGCGCAGTTGATGCGCGGTGAGGCGGCGCTCGCCGACGAAATCACCGTAACCCGGCTCTGGCGACCAGGGGGGCATGTACCGGCGCTCGGTGACTGCGACGATCTGCGAAGCGTGCTTGCGTACGTCTTCGTAAGTGAGCAGAGGGAATGGCGCCGCCTCTCCCCGACGGTGGCATGGCGAGCAGTACTGGAATACGAGGGGGGCAATGTGCTTATTGAAGGTGACAGGTTCCGCCACGAGAGGAAGCGTGAACAGCGAAAAGAGAATCCATCTCATTGGAGATTTTCAATCGCGCAGCCGACAGCCTTGGTCTCGCGCTGCCGAACACTTTTTCCTGCCGCCACGGCCGCCAGTACGTCCTCCAAGTCGTGGCGCGTCGCCGCCGGTCTCGCCGTTCCAATATCGACATACCGGTCGTCGACGCGTCCTCGATACACCAACTGGCCGCGAACGAAGACGGCTGCTTCGGGCGTGACGCGGGCCCGCGCGCGGATAACGTACTGGTGGCGAACGTCGAGCAGACCCGGAATGGTATAGCCGTATTCCCTTCGATGCTTTTCCATCGCAGCCGCGGTGAGGCCCGACTCGGGATAGAGCAGCCAAAAGTCAACCCCACGGAGGGAATATTTTTGATACATCCGCTGCAGCTCAGGCGCATAGCGGTTTGACACGGGACAGTCAGTGCGAACAAACAGGAGTACGACTGCCTTCTTCCCGTGCGACGATAACAAGTCAGGCTGCATAGCCAACAGCAATAAAAGCATGGCTAACATTCAACCCGTCCTCCACTTTTTCCAGGGAACTCGCCTAAAATAGAGAGTAGCCCACGCGGCTGCACCAGCGTTGTCCGCTTTTTGGTTCTGAAAAATATCTAAGTTGAATATAAGACTGATAGTCAAGACCATTTTTTCGCTGAAGCGCAATGCCTCAATGAGGTGAAAAAATCCCTGAATTCCAGTAAGGAACGCGCGCAGTAGCGTTTCTCGTCCGGGGCAATCACTATGGAGTCGCCCGGTGCTTGAAAGACGCATGCCGGTTAATGTGGGGAATCTACTGCACCGCGGCAACGGCCAATCTATAATAGCCATGGTTTGTTTCGTCAGATTCCGGGGAATCATAGGTAATAACTCCTCTTCGCGAAATGAAAAGCGCAGCCATTCTACTTCTCTTGTCCTTGTGGGGAGGTGCTACTCTTTTTACGCTAACACCCACGATTGACGATAGATCGAATGACGTCAAATTTGTCGATGTAACTCACTCGGCTGGCCTGGGCTTCCGGCATCAAAACTCTGCCACCTCCAACATGTACGTGATCGAAACCATACCTGGCGGTGTGGCAGTATTCGACTACAACAATGATGGCTGGCTAGATGTCTTCTTTGTTAATAGTGCCAGACTCAAGAATCCTCAACCGGATGGTGAGGTACTCGACAAGTCCGATGCCAAATTTTGGAACCGTCTCTTTAGGAACAATCACAACGGCACCTTCACCGACGTGACAGAGAAGGCCGGGCTGCAAGGACGCGGATACGGGATGGGAGCGGCTACCGGGGATTATGACAACGACGGTTTTATCGATCTCCTGGTCACTAACTTTGGAGGCTCTCTTCTTTATCGAAATCGCGGAGACGGTACTTTCGCAGACGAGACGGCACTCTCCAAAGTTTATACCGAGAGATGGACGACGAGTGCCGGGTTCTTTGATTACGATAACGATGGTCATCTCGACCTCTTTGTCTGCAGATACT
>JAKEER010000083.1 GCA_022616615.1 Acidobacteriota bacterium | reverse complement strand
GTAATTAATAAACGAAACGGACCGTGGCCTTTGGCATTGGACAGCCTCCCCATCAGCTCGAATTTAGCGAGCTACAGAAACCAGGGAGTTCGCTCAAGTACCGGATGTAGCTTAAAGTTGTCTCTTTGCCGCAGAAATGCTGCGGTCAGGTATGCAATGTCACCAGCATACTTCGTCGTGATCGGTTCCCCAGTGAGAGAGTCCGTGGACGCCCAATTCAATTTCGTGAGGCTGAGAATCTGGACTGCTAACGCTTTCAAGTCGGGCGAGCTGACCATCGAGCCATCGCTGCGCTCGACTCGAATGTTCAGCTCCAGCGCTTGTGGTGTTCCCATGGACCTTCGGTAAGGATTGTCGCCGGTTGTCGAGAGATAAATCTGGCGAGGGCCAGCAACCACGAATGTCCCTCTACGCATGCTTCCGTCGCCATCGGGCGTTCGGTCGTAGAATCGCACTTGGTGATGAGAATTGATCCAAACGAATGAGTACATGCCATTCGGCCGCACTCTTCGAGCCGCGCGCAGAATCGCAGCAATGTCGTCACGTGAGAATCGGGCCGAATAGTGAAAATAGATACTTGGCGTCTCAGCAAGCGTCAATTTGCGAAGTGTCTCTTCTACCAGGCTTTCGAACCTCAGAATCCGCTCTTCATAAGGAAATGCTTCTGTATTCCCAGAGTAAAACATCCATCTGCCATACTGATTAAACACATTGGCGTATCCCATAAGCCGGTCCGCGGCGTGATCTCGGTACTGCGTGTATGACAAGCCGATAAAGAAGTCGGCATCTGGAATGGCGTCTGGCAAAACCCATGGTGTCACGCCGCACTTTGCGACTATGTTGAGGGCCAAATTGAGGTCCTTGTAGTCTGGATTGGCAAGAGTCGGGCGATCAACCATCTGATTAGGGATTCCGCTTTCGCACAACAAACGTTTGATGCGGTAATATGGCGAGGTTTCATCATCTAGGGAGTAGCCTGCTTCGGGGCAGTAGACCAAGAAAAGGCGGTTCAGTGTGTTGTCACCACACCAGTGAGGATGTTCGTCAATAAGTCTACGTGCCTCGTCAAATAGATCTTCGTCCCTCGTTGAGGTAACAATGCTCTGGTAGGTAAGCCGCGTGCTGAATGTTCTTTCAGCACCACGATATTTGTACTTCCCAACCTTTAGGCGTTCGATCAGCGCAGCCATCAGATTCCGGAGATCCGTAGTGCACAAGGGGACCAACTCTATTGTCCGTGCAGATTGATCGTATGATCCGAATTTTGTTATGCCGTCGCGAATGTCCGGAGTTTCATGATGGCGGTTGAATTCGACTGTGGGCTCAGGCAAAGAAGACGCCACCAAAGCACTCGTAGCACCGAGGTCACGAACGACCGGAGCAGGGGTCGGTTGCAGAGAAACAGAGATGCCATTGAGCCTTGTGGGAAACACCGACTGGGCAACATCGACGGCGATGGATTGGCACTTTGCCGCACGAGTTCTTGAAGCACCCGGCTCGAGGGCGAGACTTGCTTCCTTGATGGCACGCCCAAAATCGAATGGCGTCGGAAGTTGGTTTAGGAGCCGGTCCGTGAACCTTCTCGGAAGATTCGGAATCACTTTGTTGCTTGGGATCTCTTGCTGGCTATTGAACTCGTAGAAGAAGACAGTCGTCCACTCCGGTGAACACGACAGCACTCGACCTCGACGCCACTTGTTCCAGTACGCGGCGGCCGAGAGGCCGACCAACTCTCTTATGTCGAAATCTCTGAGCAGTTCTGTGACGGTTCTAACATTCTTGACAGAAAGAGTATAGTCAATGCTCAGGTACCACTGTCCCCAGTACTCGCGAATCTGGAAGGAATATGCGGGATAAAATCTCAAATACTGGGTCACGCTTCTTGGAATCGGCAACTCGACACGGCGCTTATGGGCGATGATCCGACCGTGTCTGACGCTATCAACGAACCAGTCGTGCGCCTCTAACCCGTCTTCAAACACCTTAAGCATTTCGCCTCGCCGGGTTGACAGATTGTCAGAATCAATTTCTTTGCGGGGGCTCTCAAATCGCAGCGGAAAGAGATTTGTAAATTCCGTATTGGGTGTCGTCGTGCTTGTGGAGCGGATCAACGCTTCTCGTTCCGTCGCATTGCTATAAAGAACAACCTTAGTCTGGGCCTGAGAGACTTTGTAGACGGGTGCGGGAAGGTTTAATCTTTCCATCTCTGTTCTCATTCTCTTCGTGCCCTCACTCAGTGCGCGAACGAATGCTCCTCCACGCTCGTCGCGCATTAGCTTTAGCCAATCAAGCAACTTGGCATTGGGCGGAATGTGATCCAGCGTTACTTCAGCGAGGGAAAACTGGGACGGGACATCATGGTCCCGCTGCAAGATACGGCCCGGGTTGGTGACAACAAACGCATCAGTGAACTTCTTGCATTCGATTGGCAGCTGCACCGCGTAGTCACGATGTGCCACCGCATTAACAATTGATTCATCGATTGCTATAAGAGGGAGTTCGGGCTCCTCACGAAATCCACCCTCAGGATTTCTGATGTGGTAGGTCTTGAAAAGACCCGAGCTTTCTATGTAAGACCTGATCTGCCTGATCTGCTTGGACAAAGGTCCCGTAAAGCTCTTATCGAGACTTACAAGCCCAACCTCTGTCTCTCGCGCCATGCTTGCTTCATACCGCAGAATGCGAATGGCTGCCCATGCCAAGATCCGTTGAGGATTGGCGGCGAAAAAGAGTAATCCCGCATTCGTAAACGCATAGGATTTGCCATCCTTTACGAGCGCTCCCGCTTGGAAGAGCAACTCTTCATCCGAGTATTTCAGCCCTGCTTCCGCAAGAAACACTTTTCTAAACTCAGCCACGACGTCGCCGTCAAGTTCAGATTGATCGAACGGGCAGCAGTACTGTCGCTCGAAATCGACGATCCGTTTTTCCCGTCTTAGTTGATCTCGCTGATGATCATTGACAGGCAGGTTCTGGCACCCATGCCTAATCCAGGCTTTCGGAAAACTGCCCGGTGTCTCACAAATCGCATGCTCTGTATATGGAACATAAATCAGGCAAATCCGGTTCGGGTTGTTGCTTTCGTCGACACAGTCCACAAACTTAGAACGGGCAGCCTGATTCTTTAGTCGATTGTCAATGTTCGTGAGGCTGTTTCGCTGAATCTCAGACAGATGGTCGATACCTTTAATTTCTCCTCTAGAGGAGATCCCAAGTACAAGCAGGCCACCCACTCGGTTGCTATTTGCAAATGCAGATACACACTCAGTGATCTCATCTCGGACTTTGTCCAGTTGTGCAGACGAAAGTTTCATCCCGGTCGAATTGCGCCCCGCCTCCTTCCGATCAAAATGCTGGTGCTCGAACTCGTCATCGGTCGGCGTGGTAAGCAGCGACAAATGACCACTAGGGCCCTGAAATATCTCAAGAGGCGTTAACATGGCTTGAAATATAAGGCTAATCGCCGACTCCCGCTCCTTTCTTCAATTCAACCCCATCCCCAGGATTGCAGCCTTCGTAGGCGAGTCGTAGAACTGCCATTGGATAGCCGTGAGGATCGCATCCGGAACCTCGGCGACGTCCCGTTTGTTCTCACTAGGGATGAGGATGCGCTTTGCCCCGGCCTCAACTGCCAGCTGCATCCGCTCGGGTAGAGAGTTCACTTTTAGAAGCAGCCCCTGGACGCTCATTTCTCCGAGAATTACGGTTCGGTCGAGCACTGGCTTGCCAAGAATCGCGGAGACCATGGACACGAAGAAGGCAACCGCAGTCTCTGCTCCCTCCTTAGCCTGGTTTAGGTTGATGGCTTGGATCGTGAAATCGTAACTCTTCAAGTCGCGGTCGATACCCAGGTTATTCACATTCGCCTTAAGATGGGCATCTGCGGTCTTGATCGCTTCTTTCATCCTCGAAGACAAGTTTCCGAGTGGAATGATACGTCCGGACCCAGGGTTCATTTGCGATTGAAGCAAAAAGAGCGCCAACCGCTTATCCGCAGCGTCGATACCGATCGTATAAACGCTTCCGGGCGGCAAGCTACCCTCGGCGATCAGGCTGCCACCACCCATCTCTGGGACAGTGACAAAAGTCTCCTGGCCCGATTCCCGATCCACAAAGGAAAAACTTGTATCCCAGTACTCGAGGCCGCCCATCTTCTTCAACTGCTCCTTTACCCGTCGTCGCATCTCCATCGCGTAACCGAGGTATTCTTGCAATTCCTCAGGCGTCGCTTCACCGGTCGGGTGCAGGAGTTTCACCAACCCCGAAACGGTCTTACGTACTGCTTTCTGGTCCCTCCCACCCAGGTGAGCCCCGAACCGAAAGTTACGTTCTGCGTAATCGGCGTAGCTGCGCTTGCGAAACTCCTTGAATACCTCGGCGAGGTAGTCGGTCACAAGCCCGAAGTGGCTTGTGTAGACATCATCGCGGGTCTTTTGGAACTCCCAGCCTGGGATGTAGGCATGGATCCGGTCGAAAAAAGCCGTGTCCATCTCCTTTGGCATGGGATAAAAGAGATTGGAGGTACGAACTATGGTCTCAATGTCGCCGTCTAGGTTCCCCACGAACACGACAGAGCCCTCAGCCGTGATGATGTCACGTCCGCGGCTGAACACCCCATCCTCCATGTAGCCCTTCATGATATTCAGCCCTGTCCTGTCGGTAAACCGGACGCCCGCGGCTTCATCAAAAGCGACCACGTCCCAAAGACAAACGAGGCCGCGCTGGCCGCTAGCAAGATTCACGAACATTTGCGCTGTGGTCGTCTGCCCTCCTGAGATCAGATGAGAGTATGGGCTCATCTGCTGGTAGACGAAGCTCTTACCAGTACCTCGCGGCCCTAATTCAACCGAGTTGAAGTTCTTCTCGACGAATGGGAGGAGCCGAAGCATGTAGTGCAGCTTGCGCCGAGCCGTGAAATACGGGTGACTGGGCTCGTAACCCATGGACCGCATCAGCAGGTCCAACCACTGATCGCGGCTGAAGCGCTTCCGACCCTCGATGAATTGTTCGATATTTCGGTTCGAGAGCTGGATCGGTCGGATGCTG
>JAKEER010000624.1 GCA_022616615.1 Acidobacteriota bacterium | reverse complement strand
GTGGCTACCCATGCCCCTAGTCAGTCGTCTTGGTAGCCATGATTGACGCGCTTTCTGCGTCAATCGTGGACGAAACCGCCTTAAGTTGACATCAATGAGCAGCGCGTCCCTACCATTGAATTTTTTCACAGCTCCAGGGGCTGGGGTCAGGGGATTCCTATAGCAGTTCCCGGCACCTAGCCTCTGAGGGGATTCTTGGGTCCCATGCAAGGAATATCAACTTTGTGCTCGCCCCCTCTTTTTTCACGACTTCTCTGGGGAGAAGTTTCGTCAATTCTGAGTTCTGCAGAAAGCGTCTGAGCTGCTCACAGGATGCTGTGGTTATCGTAAGCGAGCTAAAGCCAGTATTCAAGCTATTGAGCTTTACGCAGAGTAGTGACACATCGACTGGGTTAATCGATCCAGTTTTTGCTCAGCTTCAGGGGCTAGGGGTGAGGAAGACCCGCTCCGCGTCTGGTGGGTTTTTCGGTCTTCAGCAGCGAAGCGGGCCAGACCGAAGGCCGTCCGTACCGACTGCTAGAGACGGCCGGTCAGGAAGAGCAACAAAACAATCAACAGAACCAAGCCGAGAAAACCGCTTGGATAGTATCCCCAACTCCGACTATACGGCCAGGCCGGCGCGGCGCCGATCAAGAGAAGCACCAAAATCACAATCAAAAGTGTGCTTGTAGCCATAATCCTCCTTTGCTCTCGACTGTTCGTCGTGATCCAAAAGTAGAAGCAGATGCCGAAAAGTTCCGTTCAATATTGCTCTCAACTTTTCGGGAGCCTGATTCACTGCGGTCGAACCGAGATCAAGAGAGCTGTGATACACTCGGGGCTTCAACGCCGAAGCTCTTGGAATGAACAGGACTCCAGGAGCGCGGGGGAACCAAAACGAGATGCGTTCTTTTACACGCATTTCGCGGGGCGAATCCTCCTTACTCGCGAACAACAGCGAGTAAGTATGGTAGGGCGGCTTCCTGGCCCGAGTCCGACAGCTAACCTCGCAGGCAATCGTGGAAGCGATGAGACATCGCAGGGGCTCTGAAGAAAAACAAAGGCCACAGGAGCTTTGGTGTGCTTGCCAAAGTTCCGTGGCCTTTTTGTATTGGGGCCAGAAAATGTGTGCTCCCCGAGAATCTGCCTCTAGACGACATAAGTAAATTCGCAGTCAACGTCGCTCCTTTGCGTCTGCCCCCTCACCCAGCCCTCTCCCCATAGGTCCCCATTGGAGAGGGTCTGGGAGTTTTTACATTTTTGCGTGGGCACCGGGAAAGCCATCAGTAGCCCGACCGTAAGGAAGGGCGTTACGCCCCGACTGGGATGCCCTCCCTTACGGTCGGGCTACTGATAATGCTGGCTCCACGAGCGCGCCCTCTCCCAGTGGGAGAAGGTGGCCGAAGGTCGGGTCAAGGTGCAATGGTATTAAAGACGCTGTGTCTAGTTGAGGCGAGTGAAACACATGTCTACACAGAC
Source organism: Acidobacteriota bacterium (assembly GCA_022616615.1). Classification (GTDB taxonomy): domain Bacteria; phylum Acidobacteriota; class Terriglobia; order Versatilivoradales; family Versatilivoraceae; genus VFZK01. The sequence continues at coordinate 15,012 of JAKEER010000624.1, read as the reverse complement.
TGAATCGCATTCGGGGCAGGCAAGCCGAGTGATTGTGGCTACCTCGGTGATGCTGAGCTTTATCTCTTTTTGGCGGGCAGCCGCAATCGTTTTGAACGACCTTGGCTCATCTGCCTATTACGTCGGCGGAATTGCAGAGCAGGCCATTGGAAAAGCCGCGCCCTGGTTCATTCTGGGAGTGATGCTGTTCTCTTATGCGGTTCGGGCCGTCTATATCGAAGCGTGTGCCATGTTCACGCGTGGAGGGGTTTATGGCAATGTGAAGGAACCGATGGGCGGGGCGTTCGCCAAGATTTCCGTGTCGGCCCTGATGTTTGACTACATTCTCATTGGGCCAATCTCGGGAGTTTCTGCCGGCCAATACATTGTTAATTTGCTCGCTCAGACGCTGACGTATTTGGGCCATCCCTGGCATCCCACGAAACAAACCATTAACCTGCTGGCCGCCGGGATTGCCATATTGATCATTGTCTATTTCTGGTGGCGCAACACCCAGGGGATCCATGAATCATCCGACGATGCGTTGAAGATCATGTACGTGACTACGGCGATGATAGTCACCCTCATTCTCTGGTGTGGCATAACCATTCTGGTGAGACCCGACAAACGCCAGCTTCCCCCGGCACCGGTGCCCGCCAATCTTTCTTTCAACCGGGATGCAGTTGGCTGGCTGCCAGATATAGCCCCCAGAGCGTTGCGCCCCTTGCCCAGTGAAGCGCATCCGGCCAGTCGGCCTTCCCAAACCAGTCACGACAACCCCCTGAAGGCTGCTCCTTGTTCCCCTTTGCTAAGGGGGATTTTCAAGCGACGCCCGCTAGCATCACTCAGTCTTGACCTTCGAGCCGTCGTCCAAACGAAACTCCGCCACCAGGGGGAGATGATCGGAAGCAATGAGTGCGGTGCGGCTGCGGTGCAGCTTCAGACATTCTAAGCGAAGAGAGCTTTCGAAATAGATATGGTCCAGATGCACCAACGGCAGAAATCCGGGGTAGGTTCGGCAACGCCGCAAGTGGGCAGTCAAATCGGCGCTCACAAGATGGTTTGCGAGCAGGCGCGACACGGGTCCCTGCATCCAGTCGTTGAAATCGCCCAGCATAATCCGGGGTTGCGTGAGTTCAGGGCTGTACAAAATCTGTGGTGACACCAGCGCTCGAGCCTGAATCTGTCTCTCCCAATGGGACGTCCCAAGGTGCACATTGAAGATGTGAAAGCGCTGACGCTCGCCTAAAGCGACGTCAGCCCGAAAACAAGCCCTCGGCTCCAGTGTCTTGCAGGAAAGATCATAAGACTGGCTCAGCTGAATAGGAAAACGGCTCAGAACTGCATTTCCATACGGCCTTCCCCTCAATTGCCGTGTCGGGCCAAAGCGGCATTCATAGCCCAACGTCTGTGCCAGGTAGCAAGCTTGACCGTGCCGGGCGGACGATTCAGAAGCATTGACAACTTCTTGCAGCGCGACGATGTCGGCATCGATTTCCTGGAGCACCCGGGCAATGCGGGCAGGCAGAACTCTTTGATCCAGGCCCCGGCAGCGGTGAATGTTGTAGGTGCCTATCCTCAGACGCAGCACGATTTTGCTCACTGTTGGCGCTCCAAGACCCACCCCAGACACTCGTGCGCTTTCTCAAGAAGCGACCGCTGCTTCCACTCGGAATACTCGATCAAATGGCTGTGCTTGAGATCTTTTTCAAAGTCTTCGGTCAAGCGTGCCGCAAGCCTGTCATCACAGCAAACCAGATTCAGCTCGTCGTTGAGCCCGAAAGAACGGTGGTCGAAATTCGTGGAACCCACAATGCTCCAGACATTGTCAACGATCAAAGCCTTCGTGTGCATCATCGCGGGCTGATACTCATAAATCTGAGCGCCCGCCTGCAACAGCTCGCCATAGAGCCGGCGGCTCGATCGCCTCGTCAGCAATTGGTCGCTGCGTTTGCCCGGCGCCAGGATTCTCAATCGCACGCCACGCTCCCGCATGGCCCGCAGCATCTCCGCGCGAGCGCTCTGGTCCGGAAGAAAATAGGGGGTAGCGAGGCAAATGCTTTGCTCGGCTGAGGCAAGCAGCGTCTGAAAAAGGATCCGCGCCCGCGTTGAGCGCCCCATCGAAGGCGAACTTCTCACTACCAGCTGTGCCTTTGAAGCGCCTGCCTCGACGCTATCATTTGGAAACGGAAAGTATTCCTCTCCCGACAAGATTTCACCGGAACTCTCAAGCCAGTTCTCAGCAAAGGCGGCCTGCAGACTGGTGACGACCTCGCCGTGCACGCGAACAATCGTGTCACGCCAGCGGGGGTTCTTGGCAGTGTCGTGAAGCCATTGGTCGGCAAAGCCAGCCCCGCCCAGGAAGCCTACTCGCCCGTCGATCACTAGCAGCACCCGGTGGGTGCGATTGTTGAAACGCGCCAGAGTGTCCCAGCGAACCGGGTGATACCTCTCTACCCGCCCTCCAGCCTCGCTTAAGGGAGCGAAATAACTTGTGGAAGTTGCGAAACTTCCAATGGCGTCGATTACCAGGTTGACCTTAACGCCCGCCCGAGCCCGCTCCGCAAAGGCTTCGACAAAGCGGCGCGTCACCTCGCCTTGTTGAAAAATGTAAGCCTCAAGATTGATGCTCTTCTGCGCTTCTCGAATCGCTTTGAGTTCGCTGGCATAGAAAGCTTCACCATTGGTCAGGACTTCGACACAGCTCGATCGGTAACAGCGCGCATCCACCAAAGCTTCCAGCAGATTCAAAAACTCGCGTGAATCCAGCGAAGGAGGGCTGCAAACCTTGTAACGCAGACCGGGTTCGAAAAAGAAAAGAAAGATGAGAAAGCTCTGTAACACAATCGCGGTGATTGCAACGACTGTGAAGAACGTCGACTCCATAGTTTTCCCTCCACGGCGTTGTCCCCGCCCCCAATCGAGCAGCAACTCGAATTCCAGTCGACAACACCGTTAAGGAGCTGTCTGCAAGACGTTTAGTCACAGGGAAACGATCTCTTGCCGTCTATAAATACTTCCTGAGCAGGCAAAGTTTACCGGCGGGGCAGCTCCCCCAGTATGAGACCTGCTCGGAACAAAGGGAGGATCGGTACCTGCCAGCTGGGTCATTGGAGCGATTCGAACGAAACCGATCCGGTCAATTTTGAACAGTAACCATGGCATTTCGGTTCAATCATAGGCGCACCAGGCGGCCTAGCCTCCTGGACTATTTAATAAACACAAAAGGAGTATCCCTATGGCTGGCAAGAACACAGCAGTATTCGGCATCTATCCAACTCGGCGCAGTGTTGAGAGTGCGGTGGAAACGCTCCAGGCGGAAGGGTTTCGAAATACCGATATCTCGGTACTGTTGCCAGAGAATGAAGGAACGAAAGATTTCGCACATCAGAAACAGACCAAGGCTCCCGAAGGTGCGGCCACTGGAGCTTGCACGGGCGCCGTGCTTGGAGGCGCCCTCGGCTGGCTGACGGGAATTGGGGCGCTTGCCATTCCTGGACTGGGACCCTTTATTGCAGCCGGACCCATTATGGCGGCACTGGCAGGCATGGGCGTCGGCGGCGCGCTCGGAGGCCTCACCGGGGCACTCGTTGGCATGGGTATTCCGGAATACGAAGCCAAGAGGTATGAAGGGCGCATCAAGGACGGAGGCATTCTGCTGTCCGTGCACTGTGATGATTCCGATTGGGTGAAAAGGGCAAAGAACGTCCTGGAACGCACCGGCGCAAACGACATTTCATCAGCCGGTGAAGCCAGCGCCGACTTTGCCAAGAGCGATAGGCCTGCTCCTCGTAAAGCCAAGCAAGCCGCTTCAAGCACGAGCTACAGCGGCGTCGATCGCCGTCACTATGATTCCAGCTATTCGTATCAAGGCGTCGAAAGGCGTCGCGAGCCTACTCTTCTGTAAAGCTCTTCGGTCAGGACCGAAACGCCAAGGTTGATGTCTCACCTTTAGGAGGCACACACCCACTGCAAAGCGAACCAGGAAGGCTCTGATTGGCCTCCTCCTTCCGGTGAACACCTGAGCGAAACTCGGTGTTCTCCGGAAGCGGGCCCATCGGAAGGGAGGAGTTTGTGAGCATTCAGAAAATCACGCATCGCCTGGATAAAATCCTAATCCTGAGCGGCGACCACGATCTAACTCAATTGCTTGCGTTTTTGCTCGAAGCGGATGGCTTTGGAGTGACCGTTTCGCCAACGCTGGACCTTGCGATGCAAACCTTGCTTAAAGGTCAGCCGGAAGCCATTTTGTTCGATTTGCATTTCGAAGCGGGCAATGCCTTCAGTCTTCTTCAGTTCATTCAGCAGATCTGGCCTGCGATTCCAATTTTCACGCTCGTGGGATCAGAGTTCCGGGAATTGGCGGAAAGATCACTGGGCGCGGGGGCGCAAGGTTATCTTCTAAAGCCGGTGGACTATCGGGGCATAAGAAGACTGCTGGGAGGAAGTTCTGGAGGTCAAACGCAACCGGAGACACAACGAAATACGGTTCAATCGCCGCTGCCTCGGAAAGAGCGTGTCTTGTGCAGTTGAGCGCACCCAGTCATTGCGGTGGCAGGCTTCCACTCCGGACGCTGCGAAGAGGAGCCATCAGTAGCCCGGTCGTGAGGGAGGGCACTGCGCTTCGGCTCGGACGCCCTCCCTTACGGGCGGGCTACTGAGACGACCCCACACGCCAATCGGCTCCCCCAGTGCGAACCAGTGCGCGAGGGGGCCTGTGAAGAAATTGAAATCGGCTCCTTCTGGCAACGAAGCGTGCGCAGCGGGACAGCGGTCCCATGCGCCCGCTCCACCCAGGTGGAACGCGCGCTCCGCGCGCGTTTTCGGCTGTGAATTCGGAGCTGCGTGGGTCAGGGCCGTCCCGATTCAATTTTCTCACAGCTCCCTTCTCCCCAATGTGAGAGGGGGAGCCGAAAACGTTGAAAAACGTCCCCGCTAACGCAAAGAGAGATGGGTCAGTACTTCTTCTCTTCCTTTTTGGGTTCCTTCTGAGCGCCCTCACTCTTGCCTGGCATGGTGATTTCCGAGACCTTGATGGTTTTTCCGTCCATCTCACCCGTGAGTTTTACCGTATGGCCGGCATGTTGCTGCAGGCCGGCGAAGTCCTGATTTGCAATCTCGTAAACCTTGCCCCGGCTGGCGAAAACGTACTTACCGCCGGCCTTGACGCATTCCAAGGTGCACTCTCGATCCCGCTCGGCTTTGCTTGCCGTCTTTGAAATCTCACCTTTCTGCTGGTGTTCTTTCACCATCTTGTGGGTGGCCCCGCACATGCTATCGCTGATTCGCCCCGTCCATGTCTTCGTTGCACCTGTCAACGAAAACGGCAGCAACGCCAATAGAAGGGCTGCCAGCTTGACTGTTCTCTTCATGGGTTTTTCTCCTTTCATTATTGCTCACCTTAGGGCAGCGGAAGGTCCATCTGTGTGGGCCGCTACCCACGACCCACTTAGCTCGTCGGTTCGAGAAATTCGATTGCCGTTGTCGCTAAACTCCTGGCTTTCCAATCGAACTCAGATTCAAGATCAATGTAGGCTCGCTTGTTTTCAAGCGCTGTTCATAATTGACCAGTGGAACACCAGGTAGGGCAGTGCGCTGGGGCTGTGAAGAAACTGAGATTCTACGAAAAAGTCAGCTCCCTTCTCCCTTCTGAGCATGTCGCACCAGCGCTGAACACAGAGCTCAGGGATTTCTGCTTTCCCGGGGGACCAATATGAAAATAGCCGAGGGTTGAGCGCAGCAGTGCGCAGCGAAAACCCAGGGTAGCAGGAAAGTTTCAGATCCAACACCGAAAGGGTTAAACCGGCCTCGGCAATTTTCACGTTGCCGTTCTTGTTCGACCCCTTTCAGGGTCGGTCCCCTCGGCTACATTTAGCCTGGGTGGCGGGGCGTGACCCGCTAACTCAGGGCTATTCACAATTGGTCCCCTTCGGGGACTTAGCTTGACGCACACACCGTCTGTGTTCAGCGATCCGAGCCGTCTTCGAGACTGAGGTGTCTGCGGCTGAGAAGACCCTCTCCAAACAACCCGAGCAGCGCGGCCAGCACGGTCAGCAGCATCAGGCGCCAAGCCGTCCACTCTCCCGCCATGACCAGCGCTGAAAGGCGAGGTCTTGCTCCAGCTTGGCGCCCGTTTTTTGCCATGACAGGCCAGCCTAGGCTTCTACAGCAGGACGGGAGATCTCTTTCACCACCTGCGCGGTTTTCTCCGGTTGGCCAAAACGTGTCGCAACGTCTCCCTGCGCGATGATCCCCACCACCCGATTGTGTGAATCGACAATCGGAACTCGACGAACTTGGCTGCGGGCCATCGTGTCTAGCGCGAGCTGCACGTCATCATCCGTTCCGCAGCAAAGCGGAGTCTTCGTCATAACATCGCGCACGGCTGTGTGGCCTGCGTCACGGGCCTCCGCCACAATCCTCAAGGCAATGTCGCGGTCCGTGAGAATTCCGATCAACTTGCGGCTGTAAGAATCGTCGATAACCGGAATCGACCCGACGTCTTCAGCCATCATCAGCTGGGCTGCGCGCTCTACAGACTCATTCGGCACACAGCAGGTGGGATCCTGCGTCATGAAATCCTTGCATCTTTCCACTGGACAAACCTCCCCTGAAAATCCCCTTAAAAAAAGGGGGAAAGAAGGCGAAGCGACAGCGGTCGCGAAGCCTTCAGGGGGTTGTCTTGATCGGTTCGGGAAAGCCGAACGGACAACTCCCTGGCGCTTCGGATCCCTGGCGCTCCGCGACCGCTGTCGCTCCGCGACCGCTGTCGCTTCGCGCCGCCCCTTTGTTAAGGGGGAATATTTTCATCGAATTTGGCGCCGCAACGCGGCATGAGAAACTCCCTTGTGATTTGTGCCTATAGAAAGCGTCGTCAATTCCGTCGCACCTTCACCCGGCCTTCGGCCACGCCCCACGGGGACAGGGGCTGGAGGTGAGGGGGCAGCCGCAACGACGCGACGCTCATGCGAATTTACCTATGTCGCCCTGCTTAATCCTGTTGCAAGAATGGTGAGAACCGTCGCACTGGGAGGCCGGCGTCCTCGTGAGCCGGTGGTCAGCAAGACCCGCACCCAAAGCCGGGATGCACCCTCCCTATCAGCTTCGTTTAATTCCGGCTCGGGGCTTTCGCATGATACAAAGACGGCTTGCTCACTGCAGGCCGCGTAATCTCCTGATCGGGTGCGGGCCGTGAAACCTCTGCAAAGTCGCTCAACGTCACAGGACTCTGATTCTCTGCCGAACGATAGAGCCCATTGATCACGCGAATGTCAGCCATCCCTTCCGCTCCCGAGGGTTCCGGCTCCTTGTCGTTCAAAATGCAATCCGAGAAATAGATCAGCTCAGGAGCAAACTGATCCCGCTTGGCAAATATGCGCTGCTTCTTCCTTGCCTTGACAGTGATTGTCTGGGTGATCTCGCTCGCAAAACTCGTAGGCATTGTTGACAACCAAATCTCCTCGTGTTCCGACGATCTGGTAGTTCGACACATCGGACGCGCCGAAGCTGCACACGAAAGTCGCCAGCCGGTCTCGCGGGAAGACGAGGCTGGCACTGACCATCTCTTCCACTTCAGTAAATCGCTCATCGTCGCTACTGGCTTCGTTAGCAAACACCTTCACAGGTTCATCCTGAAAAAGATAGCGGGCTGCGTTGATGCAATAGATGCCGATGTCATAGAGCGTTCCACCCCCAATGCCTTCTGCAAACGGCTGTTTCCTTCTTTGACTTGCATCGTAAACACGGAGCTGAAAATGCGCAGGTCGCCGAGTTTTCCCGAAAAGGCTGTTGCTCGATATGAAACGCGTGAATGACGGTTCTCGGTGCATGCTTCAGACCACCCCCGTGCCGCTGCGCGGCACATCCCCTCCTGATCTCAGGAGGGGAGCCAGAAAAACGTCCAGTTCGCAGACGCCGCAGAGCGGCATGAAAACCTCCTGCGTTAGTCCCACCTGCGGGCCGGTGGTCTAGAATCCAGCCACCGCCTGCTTGAGCGCTCCTTGCAGACTCTGCTTGCTGGTCAGAACTGGCTTGAACAAGTCACCGTGGCGTTTAAGCCTTTCAGGCATGGTGCGAATGTCGAAGTCGCTGATGGAAGGGCATCCTTTTATTTCGGACCAAGTCAAAGGCGCCGACACTGTCGCACCAGACTTGGCCCGCACGCAATAAGGAGCAGCCACAGACTTGCCGCGGGCATTCTGGAGATAGTCGAGATACACCGTTCCGGGTGGCCGGCTTTTGATTTTTCGCTCCGTGGTCATTCCTTGATCTCCCGCCGCAGTTCGGAGAGCGATAAACCGGGCCAGCTCCGCCACTTCACCGAAGTCGTAATCTGGCTTGATGGGCACATACACGTGGAGTCCAGACGAACCAGAAGTCTTCGCATAGGAATTGAGGCCCAAGTTTTGTAAGACACGCCTCAGATTCAGAGCCGCTTGACACACTGCGCGAGGTTTTGCGTCAGCAGACGGGTCTAAATCAAAAACCATCCAGTCAGGATGATTTGGGTTTTTGACTCGTGAGCTCCAGGGATTCTGCGCGATGGCCCCCAAATTGACGAGATACAGCAACGTAGCTACGTTGTCGCAGACTGCATAGTCAATCCGATGTCCCTCTTCGACTGGCAACCTGCCTCTTTGCTTCTCGGGGGGAAGTTTGCTGGGAGGAGCAACCACTTCCCACAAAAGGGGCGGTTGCCAGTCTCACCCCCTGCTTGGAGATTCAATCAGGCAATTCCTTAGGAACGCATGAGGGATGCCCTGAACAAAAGAACCACGGCTGAAATCAATCTCCTCGCGTTCAAAACGCCTTCGCCCGTCCAAAAATAGCCCAAAAATAGCAGCATGGCCGGGCCTTTGAGGTCCGGCCATCGCGCGAGGCCGGATCGCTCAGACCGCCCGCCGGCCGCTAATAAAGTTGACCAGAAACACTACGAGAGCGATGACCAGCAATGCGTGGATTACATTCCCACCAAAGTTCATCGCGAAGCCGAGTACCCACAACAGCAGCAACACTCCTATGATTGTATAGAGCATGAGTCTCTCTCCTTTTGATTTTCGCAAGGCTCAGTCCTCTCTCACGAGCCGAGAAGCCCTGTAGTCCAATTCCCATCAAGGCAGCGTTGCTTCGTGCTTTTTGTCTGGCTGATATTCGCGGCTTCATGTTGGGAATCTCACTGCAATCGATTCTCATAGCTAGACCTGCGTAAAGCTGTTCGAAATTGCACCAGCTTCTTTCATTCTTAAGCGGACGCGAGTGGCGGAGAGCTGCGGCTTCAAGAGCAATATTGAACAGCCTGCATGAGCTGCCGGGCCAATGATAAGTGCACGCAGTCAGAGACTACAGGAAGCGGGCCTTCACAGCACTCTCAGAAACGCTACCAAATCCGTTTTCTCCGCCGAGGTCAAACGGGTCTCCAAGAGCAGGTTGAAAAACTCCACCGTGTCTTCGAGCGTGAGTAAGCGCCCATCGTGCAAGTACGGTGGCGACTCCTTGATGCCGCGCAGCGGGAAAGTTTTGATAGGACCGTCCGCATTAGCCATGCGCCCTGCAACGAGGCGCGGCTTGTAGAATCGTTCCGCGCGCAGGTTGTGCATCAGGGAATCGGTGTAGTAAGGAGCAGGGTGACAGGTTCCGCACTTGGCTTTGCCGAAGAATAGCGCCTCTCCGCGTATTTCCTCCGGCGCCGCCTTCTTGACATTAAGCCTGCCGTCGATACCCAGCTTAGGCGCCGGTGGGAAATCCATCAGCTCTTGAAGCTCGGCCATGAAATGGACTTGACTGCCGCGCTCCAGAGGGCTCACCCCTTTTTTGGTTGCAATCACCGGATCACCGTCGAAGTAAGCGGCACGTTGTTCGAATTCTGTAAAGTCTTCCACGCTTTTCAAAGCCCGTTGAGACCCGAAAAGCCGCTGGATGTTGACGCCACGCAAAGACGGAGTATCAATACGGTGTCGAAACTCCTGAGGACGGACATCGCCAGCCAGATGGGTGGCGGCATTGGTATGGCCATTGGCATGACAATCGAAGCAGGTCACGCCCCGGCTGGGCTTCTCGGACCGTCGATCCTGAGTCTGGTTGAACTGCTGCTGCGGAAAGGCCGTTACCAGCAATCTCAAGCCCTCAAGCTGTTTGGGATTCAGAATGCCGTTAAACAACTCAAAGAAGTTCTCAAGGGTCACCAATTTTCCTTGAGAGACGTCTCCAAGATCGGGACGCGTTGTAAGAAAAATCGGAGGCGGGAACTCCGGCAGGAAGTGGTCTGGAAGATCGAAGTCCAGATCAAAACGAGTGAGATCCCGCTCCTCCTGCTTCTTGATCTCATCAATATGAAACTTGGGAAAAACCATGCCCCCCTCGGGATGATTGGGGTGCGGCAATCCGAGGAAGCCGGCAGGAAATATATTCTTTTCGCGAATATCCTCCGGAGTCGCCTGCGCCAAACTTTCCCAGCTCGTGCCGCTGGGTAATTTGACTCGCACCCCCGTTTGAATGGGTTTTCCCCGGAACATTGAAACCCCTTGCGCGGGCTGGTTGCTCAGAATGTACCGCTCTTCGAGCAGGGCCTTATGCCGCCTCGCCAATTCCGGTTTAGCTGCTTTCATTTCGGCCAGGGTCGTCGCAAAGTCTTTTTCTATAACGACCGGCGCATAGCTGGACTTCCTTTTCCCTGTTTCCTGGCTGAGGAACACGCCGGCAGTCAAACCCAAGCCAAGGATAACCACCCATTGGACTCGCTTAGAGTTCAGGCTCATATCGACCTCTGTTTAATCTCATCACTCGGCCCACCGGTTTCCATCATCTGTTTGAAGCGCCACAAATCGGCTTGAAGTCGCTGGCCGGGTTCTTCTCCAACAAGCTTTGCGATTTCCAAGCCGAACCTCCCAAACGGCGGTTCATAGCTCATCACGACCTTCACCTCGGTCCGCCCATCTGGAAGCCTGCGAAACCGCACGGATCCTGCATTATTGATATCCGCATTTTCTAGAGAGCGCCAGGCAATCAGCTCATTCTCGATTTCGTTGTGGATCTCTGCATCCCATTCCACAGTCTTGCCTGCGGGTGCTTTCACAAGCCAGTGAGAACGGCCATCGTTAAGAACCCGCACCGATTCCAGATGTTTCATGAAAGTGGGCAGGTTTTCGATGTTACGCCAGAACCGATACAGCTCTGCCGGCGAACGGTTAATGGTGACCGAATGCTCAACTTTGATTCCTTCTCCATGTCGAACACTCGTGACGCCATTTTTTTCCTTGGTCGCCGTGTCCACTCCCAAGGCTCTATAAAGCTGGCAGCGACCAGTAATTGCCCGATGCAGCAAGCCGCCGCCCGCCGTCATCAGCCAAGCCCGATTCCAGGAATGGTGGGTCGCGCCGTAAGCCAGCAGGGCGCCACCTCCCAGCGCCGAAACCCATCGCTCCGGCATGGAGACATTGACATTCTGTGACCGCGATGGTTGAGGACGGCCAGAGACTTCTTGAATGTACGTTTCTGCAGTAGCCATTTTGATGCTCCCTTTCTTGCTTGAGAATCGGCTCCCCTCTCCCCAACGCGGGAGAAGGGGCGGGGGATGGGCTGGGGGGGCCCTGTCGGCTGAGTCAGTTCCCGAAACCCAGTGCCGGATGAGGGTTTTGGAAGACTGGCCAGAACGTTCCACCGTGTGCTCTCGGCCTCACCCCCCTAGCCCGTGAAGTTGTGAAAAAATTTCAGGCACCGAGCGGCTTTGGCGCCTGATGTGCGGCAAAGCTCTGCCTTTCCGCATGAGCGGCCATAGTTACCTTTCTCCGCTGCCCGTCAAAAGCCGCGCCACGCGCGGCTTTTGACGGGCAGCGGAGAAAATGGAGGGGGTGGCCCTTTGACGGAAGGGCCCAGCCCTTCCGCACATCTGGCGGCAGAGCCGCGCCCAAACCGGCATTTTTTCACAGCTTCCCTCTCGCGCGGGCGTCATGAAAGATAAGTCCGGCCTGGCGAGGTTTCAGTCCAATATTGCTCAGGGGCTAGAAGAACAGCTTCACTTCAGATGCTGAAACTGGCGCGCGCGATTTTCCATCGTGCTGTGCCTCATAAGCTATACCCTCTCTTAACACCTTTTACAAGGGATCAATACTGAACAGACACTTCCTTCTCCCGGAAGCTAATCTGACTTGTTTGATTTCTGAATGCTCGCGCCTGTTCAGGCGAGCGTGAACTGGAGGAAGCGCGTATGCCGGCCATCACAGGAATTTTCTCAAGATTCGAAGACGCCAAGCTGGCGGCAATGAACGTCACGAGGACGACCAGCATTGATCTAGATCAAATGAACCTTCTAACACCTGGCGCGGCTGAGGCTGAGCTCGCCTCGGTTCCCACCACGGATGCTGAGCAACCAGGCGTTGGCAAAGCTTTCGGAGGCTTGCTGGGCGGTGCTTTGGCAGCGGCCGGCGGAATGCATTTAGGAGCCGCAGCCGCCAGTTTGGTAGTTCCTGGTGTGGGGCCGGTTCTCGCCCTCGGAACGGCGGCTGCCGTCCTGGCCGGCGCTGGCGGAGCGGCGGGTGGAGCAGCCCTCGGCGATTACTTCGATGAGTCTGCTACCCACGGTCTTCCGACCGATGAGCTCTATCTTTACAAGGACGCGCTGAGAAAAGGGCGCAGTGTCTTGGTCGTTCCGGTTGAGAACGAGCAGCAAGGAGACGAGGTCAGAGAGATTCTGGCCGCGGCGGGAGCCGAGAGCCTGGATGCTGCGCGAGAAAGCTGGTGGATTGGTTTACGGGGCGCCGAGGAAGCCGAGTACAGCGGAGGAGAAGATTTCGGGTCGGTGGAAAGCAGCTACCGCCTGGGATTCGAAGCTGCTCTGCAACCACAGGTCTTCGGAAAGCGCTTCGAAGATGCGCTTCCTTATCTTGCCAAGCGCTATTCCAGCGACCTTTGTAAACAACCGGCCTTTCGCGTGGGATACGAGCGCGGCAAGAAGCATTCCGAGGAGTTGCAAGAACGGTACCCGCCCATCGAGGCCCTATGAAGTCGCCACTGACAAGTTCAAAGACCTCGGGACAAGCGCTCGTGTCTTTGCCAGCCACTAATCCGCCGAAACTCTCCGCGACGCATCATTCTAATTTTAGGGATCCTTGGTGGCCAGGAGGTTCAAAGAGTGGCAGCGGCATCCTGCCGCTGCGGCGCTGGCGGAGCCAGCGTCTGGAGACTGGACATTTTTGGAGTGGCGAAGCCCACCCTGGGAGCGCGGGCGTCCCGCCCGCAATAGGGGCCGCTGGCCCTCGGAGCGGCCTCCGGCCGCTCCGAGGCGGGCGTCCCGCCCGCGCTCCCAGGGTGGCTGCGTCAGGCACGCTTCGTGTCGAGTCCGTGCGTTCCGCCAGCGAAACGCTTGTTTGGTTACGGCTCTACACAGACCGCGCTCACAACAGCCGAAAAGCCGTGCGAAAGACCGGAAAAAATGTCCAGTCTCCAGGCGCGCTGGCGGAGCCAGCGTTTATCAGTGGCCCGACCGTAAGGCAGTCATACTCAACATCTGGCAGTTCTGGAGAGTTCAGCACATGATATCGGTAATTGTGATACTCGATCTTCTGACGCAGGTCCGCCATTGTTGCAGCTGTTTGATCAATGTCAACCTGCCTGCTCATTGCTTGCTCCAGGTCCTGCTGCTATCCATTCCTTCAAGCTGGGAGCACAAAGTGTTCCAGACTCTCGTAGTTCTTTTAAGCTGCGAAGCAGGAATGAGTCAGGGAAGCTTCTCCCCGATTTTTTACTTGTGTGAGCAGAAATTACCGGAGCGTTCACCCCATCCTTCGGCGGGTCTCTCCCGGCGTCCGTCCTGGGCCAGCTGCGAAAGAATTCGGCGTTCCGATTCTCGTCTCCTGAGAGAGCCATTGTCTCGTTCAGGACGGCGTTGCGGTGAAACCAGAGACATCCTGGAATTCCAGCCTAGAAACCTACCCTCGACCGGTTCCTCAGGAGAACTGAATTCGAGTTGTCCTGAGGACACCGTCTCTCCAGCCATAACTCTCAGGAAAAACAAAATCGGTGAGCAATTCGAGACAGTCTTCAACATGGAACGCACGCATCATCTTGTCGCCGGCAAGAAAGTGAGCATATGTAGCTACCCAGTAATGACGGCACAAATAACCTAAACCTACTTAAGAATGGAGGGCAATCGCATGCAAATTGCAACCCTGGAAGAGCTGTTTACGAATGAGCTGAAAGACCTTTACGATGCCGAAAGGCAGATTCTCAAAGAACTCCCGAAGATGGTTGATGCAGCTTCTTCGCCGAAGCTGCAAAAAGGATTTCAGCAACATTTGGAGCAGACTAAGAAACACGTGGAGCGGCTCGACCAGATCTTCGAAAACCGGCATGTGTCCGCAGGACGCAAGAAATGCAAAGGGATCGAAGGGATCCTGGAAGAAGGTGGCGAATTGCTCAAACAGGATGTCGATCCTGAGGTGCTGGATGCGGCACTGATCGCAGCGGCGCAGAAGGTCGAACACTACGAGATCGCCAGCTACGGGTCTGTGCAAACCTACGCCGAACTTCTGGGCGACGACCGAACAGCGGCGTTACTCGAACAGACACTGCAGGAAGAAAAAGCCACAGACGCCAAGCTTTCGGAACTGGCCCGGAATGAGGTCAATGTGGAAGCCGCAGACGCCGAAGGCGGCAAGGTTCAAACCTCGGCCACACGGCGTTCGGCAAAAACGGCCAAGAAGTGAAGTATGGAGGGAACGGCGAAGATTGAAAGCTGGCTCGGCTCGGCAAACAAGGCGTGTGCAGGAGCGCCCGCTCCACGCCGGTGGAACCCGCGCTCCGCTTGAGCATTAGGCATTATAGCGACACTTCTGCGTGCTTTGTCTGATGCGGTCACAGTCGCTAGAATCGGCTCCCCTCTCCCCAGCGCGGGAGAGGGGCCGGGAGGTGAGGGGGATCCCTGGCGGCTGAGTCAGTTCCCGAAACCCAGTGCTGGATGAGGGTCTTGAAACAATCGCCAGAACATTCCACCGTGTGTTCGCCCCCTCACCCCTAGCCCCTCTCCCGCGTTGGGGAGAG
>JAKEER010000623.1 GCA_022616615.1 Acidobacteriota bacterium | reverse complement strand
TAGTGCGCTTCCCCCTCAATCACGACCAACAGATCCTTCGCATCAACGCGTTGGCCGGGTTCCACCAGAAGCTGGCTGACGCGGCCGGCCAAGGGCGCGTAAATCGTGCTCTGCATCTTCATCGCCTCCAGCATTAAGAGCTTCTCCCCACGCTCCACTTTGTGGTTGGGCTGGACAAAGACGCTGGTGATAACGCCGGGCGAAGGCGAGCCCACATGGCCGGGCTCGCTCGGATTGACTTTGGGATGAGCCGGCGCCGCGGCGCGCAAGGATTTATCGCGCACCACGATTTCCCGAGGCTGTCCGTTAAGTTCGAAGAAGACTGTCCTCTGCCCGTCGGGGTGTGGCTCGCCGACTGTGAGAAACTTCACCACCAGGGTCTTGCCCGGCTCAATCTCAACCGTGATTTCCTCTCCTGACCGCATCCCGTAAAAGAATTGGGGCGTCGGCAAGACACTCACGTCACTGAAGGCGTGGCGGAACTTCACGTACTTCAGAAAAACTTCGGGATAGAGCAAGTAACTCAAAACATCGTCGTGCCGCACAGACCGGCCCGCTTTCTTTTCCAGCGTGCGGTGTGTCTCTCCGAAATCTACGGCGGGCAGATCGCTTCCTGGCCGAGTCTTTCGAGCTTCAGCGCGACGCAGAATGATTTTCTGCAGCTTACGCGGCCAGCCTCCAGACGGCGTTCCCAGCGATCCGCTAAACATGTCCACGACGGAGTTTGGCACTGCCAGATCGTGGTCTTCTCCCAATTCGAGCAGCTCCGCAGGTTTCATCCCCTTGGCCATAAGAAACAACGTCATGTCGCCGACCACTTTGCTGGAGGGTGTCACCTTCACGATGTCGCCAAACAACAAATTCACTTCAGCGTAAGTTTTTTCCACCTCGGCCCAACGGTGTCCCAGACCCATCGCCGCCGCCTGCTCGCGCAAGTTCGTGTACTGGCCACCGGGAATCTCGTGCTGGTAGACCTTGGCGTCTCCTGCGCCGGGACCTCCGTCGAAAGGCAAATAATAGCTGCGCACTTGCTCCCAGTAGTCCGAACATTCGTTGAGCGCAACCGGGTCGAGTTGCGTGTCTCGCGGCGTATGCCGAAGCGCTTCCACCAATGAGTTCAGGTTTGGCTGGCTGGTTTGTCCGCTGACCGACGAAACGGCAGCGTCGGCGACGTCGACGCCCGCTTCGGCAGCTTTGAGAATCGAGGCCGCGTTCACGCCGCTGGTATCATGGGTGTGAAAATGAATGGGAATGCCAATCTCGTCGCGCAAAGCCTTCACTAACTGGAAAGCCGCATAGGGCTTGCAAAGCCCGGCCATGTCTTTGATGCCCAGAAAATGGGCGCCAAGCTTCTCCAGCTGCTTGGCCATCTTGACGTAATACTGAGTAGAGTACTTCGGGCGATCGGGGTTGAGAATATCTCCTGTATAGCAGATAGCTGGCTCGCAGATCGCCTGGGTTTCGAGGGCAGCGTCAACCGCCACACGCATGTTTTCTACCGAATTCAGCGAATCGAAAATGCGGAAGATGTCGATGCCCTGGCGGGCCGACTCCCGGACGAACTCAGCCACGACGTTATCGGGATAACTGGTGTAACCCACCGCGTTTGAAGCACGCAGCAACATCTGGAAACAAATGTTGGGGACCAGCGCCCGCAGTTGGCGCAGCCGCTGCCACGGGTCTTCCAGCAAGAAACGCATGGAAGTATCAAAGGTGGCCCCGCCCCACATCTCGAGACTGAAGAGACCTGGCAGCCGGTGCGACACGGCTTCAGCAATGCGCAACATATCAATGGAGCGGACGCGGGTGGCCAGCAGCGACTGGTGCGCGTCGCGAAACGTCGTGTCAGTCACGAGCAGCCGCTTTTGCTTGCGAGCCCACTCAGCAAACTTCTTTGGCCCCATTTCCAGCAGCATCTGCCGGGTTCCGGGCGCGGGTGGCACGCCCTTGGTGAACGGGACTTCCGGCAGGATGATGGGTTCGGCGTCGCTGGCCTTGGTCCCAGCGCCATAACCGTCGGGCCACTTCTTGCCCGCAACTTCTGGATTGCCGTTGATGATCACATCGCCCAGGTAGTTCAAGAGCCGCGTGGCCCGGTCGCGACGCCGAACGAATCGAAAGAGCTCCGGAGTTTCATCCAGGAACGTAGTGGTGGTCTGCCCGCTTTGGAAGGCCGGGTGATTCACCACGTTTTCCAAGAAAGGGATGTTGGTCTTCACGCCGCGAATACGGAACTCGCGCAAGGCGCGGTCCATACGCTGGCAGGCTTCAGGGAGGGAGTTTCCCCAGGCCGTCGTCTTCACGAGCAACGAATCGTAGTAGGGAGTCAGAACGGCGCCGCCGTAGGCCGTGCCGCCATCCAGCCGGATGCCGAAGCCCGCGGGAGAACGATAGGTGGTAATTTTACCGTAGTCGGGCGAGAAGTTGTTTTCCGGATCTTCGGTAGTAATACGGCACTGCAGGGCTGCGCCATGCAGCGGCAGTGCATCCTGGCGCGGAAGTGCCAGTGGGGCTTCATGCAGCTTGTGTCCCTGCGCCACCAGGATTTGTGACCGCACCAGATCCACGCCCGTCACCATCTCGGTCACAGTGTGCTCCACTTGGATGCGCGGGTTGACTTCGATGAAGAACCACTCTTCGGAGTCTGCATCGACGAGGAACTCCACCGTGCCGGCGTTGCGATAGCCTGCGGTTCGGGCGAGCTGAACCGCTGCTTCGCATAACTCCCGGCGAACTTTGGCTGAAATCCCTGCTGCAGGGGCAACCTCGACAATCTTCTGGTGCCGGCGCTGCACCGAACAATCCCGTTCGTAAAGATGCATCACGCTGCCATGCCGGTCGGCCAGAATCTGAACTTCGATGTGACGGGCGCGCGCGATGTACTTTTCCAGAAACACCGCTCCATCGCCGAAGGCGCCCTCGGCTTCGCGGCGCGCCTCTTCCAGCCGGGCTTCCAGCTCCGCGGCTGAAGGGATGATGCGCATGCCGCGCCCGCCGCCGCCAAACGAGGCCTTGGCAATCAGCGGAAAGCCGATGGCTTTAGCTGCCTTCCTGGCCGCCTCAACACTCGGCACAGCCTTTTCGGTTCCCGGCACAACCGGCACGCCTGCCTTCTCAGCCAGCTGGCGAGCCGCAACTTTATCTCCCAGCAACTCGAGCAGTTCCGGCTCGGGCCCAATGAAAGTGATGCCTGACTTCTGGCAGGCGCGAGAAAAGCCGGCGTTCTCAGAAAGAAACCCATAGCCAGGATGGATGGCATCTACCTGCTTTTCCTGGGCCAGCGCGACAATGCCGTCGATGTCCAGGTAAGCCTGGATGGGACCTTTGCCCTTGCCTACCAGATAGGCTTCGTCCGCTTTGAACCGGTGCAAACCGAGGCGGTCTTCTTCCGAATAGATCGCCACCGTCCGCAACCCCAGCTCTGAGGCGGCACGCATGATTCGGATAGCAATTTCACTTCGATTGGCAGCAAGCAGTTTTTTCATGTGGAACGAAGACTGCGAGTGAGAAGACGAGAGGGATCAACGGGGATCCAAGCCAGCGAGCGTTCAGCTCAGGCGGGTAATTCTACACAGAGGCCCTTCCAACTCAAAGAGGAGAATCAGGTTCAGTTCCAACCGTCAAGTCTTGTGAGCCGTGGGTCTTGCCTCACCTTTGTCCCCCTTGAGAAGTCTTGAGAAGGGGGACCACAGGGGGGTCTCCAGTGCTGGGTCAGGACCCCCTGCCGCAAAAACCGCGGCGTCCCCCTTGTCAAGGGGGACAAAGGAGTCTCCGCCGTGTCGTGCCCACAGCCTGCGTTCTACTGCTTTAGAACTGTGATCGTGAACTCTGTCCTCGGCACCGTAGAGTTTAGCGGATAAGAGAGGACGCCGCGTGCCTGGCTGAGAGGAGCGCGACTGTCGCGCTCTTCAGGATCGAAAGGGTAGGACGGAAAGTTGACCTTGCTGCCGGCGGGCAGGTTGATGCGCCAGCCTTCAAACTCGACCCATCCGCCTGCATCCTCCGCGCGAATCTCGATGGATCGGTCACTGAGGGACAAAACCCCGCCGGCCGCTGTCTTGCAAGTGTTGCCCGCCTTCAAATGCAGCAGAAGCTGGCCAGTCGCTGAACTAGAGGGGTCTAGCAGAGCAGCCTTGATCTTCAGTTCAGTTTTGGATTCCGGCGAGACTTCCAGTGATGCTTTCTTGTCCTCGTAAGTCAAAACCACCTGGTTCTCGCGCACCTGGCCCGCGCTGGGAATGTAGGCCAGCCGCCCGGAGCGGGGAAAAATGAAATTGCTCCACTCGCTCTGCCCCTTTGAATTCCCGCCACTGATAATCAGCCCAACCCCCTCGTGCCAGACGCTGACGAAGTTCTGCCGGTCCAGCCCCCAGCGGTTTCTGGTGGTTGGAGCCGTGAATCCGCTCAAAGCATAGAACCAGGGCGCTTTGCGCCGGACACTCGCCTTGCTGCCAGAACTCAGGCTGTAAGACTTCTTTTCGAGCGACAGCTTTGCCTCGTCGCCTTCATGGTAGTAGCGGAAGTTGCGCAGCAGGCTGCTGCTCAATGGGAGTACCGTCCCGCGCCGCGTCATCTGTGCCACGAGAAATTTGGCAAAGCGACGCCCTTCTTCAAGCTGGCTAAAGACGAAATGGCCGTCGGCCGGGGGCTCGGGCGAATAGCGCGCTCGTCCGTCCAACGTTTCAATCAGGGAGCCGTCGGGATAGACATACTTAATCTGGAACTCCAGGCCGCGCTCCACGTAAGGCACTACGGCCAGGTCTCCCGAATGTTCGTAATACAAACCGATGGCTTGCAGGTACTCTAGTTGCTGCGAGGGCGAGGGCCCGCCAAACTCGGGCCAGAAGAAGGAAACCGGGTCTAGGGTTTCCAGGGCCGAGTGAATCATGCGCTGCCCAGTCTGCTGCCAGTCTTTGCGCTGGAAGATCTGGCCGGCACGGAACACATTCAACCCGTCCCAGATGCTCAGGCTGTTGACTTCAAAGTTGCTCCATCCCCAGACCACTTCGTCATTGCGGAAAATACCGCTGAAGAGGCGCGGATTGCGCTTCCCCAAAATCTGCTGGTGCGTGCCTTCAACCATCTGGGTGAGGCCCTTTTCCCAGCGGCCCTGCCGGCCGGCATCCATCCGGTCTTTGAGCAGCGCATAGGTCTCGAGCCAGGCCGTGAGCAACTTGTGAGGATAAATGCGGCCCCAACTGGAACTGTCGCGTTTGAGATGCTCGATGGTGCCATCTTCGTATTGCGAGTCGCAGAGCGCATCGCCCCCCTTCATCGCGGCGTTGATCAGTTGGGTGTCTTCTGCGTAGGTTGTTGCAGGTTCCTTGGTCGTTGCCAGATAGGCCAGCGGGTAGATCACTTCCTGATACTCGGGAATCCAGCCCGCCAGCGCAAATCGGCCCGTCTCCTCGACAAACGACTTCATGACCACCGGAACACCTTTGAGCAACTGATCGAGGTAATAGGTCTTAGGAGAGACTTTGGCGAGGTTGATCTCATCCTTGGCAGCGGCTGCCAGACCCTCGTTCAGCGCAGGCAGAAACATCGTGACCAGAAGTAGCCGGAGGCAGCACACACGGCAGGCGAGCTTCCGACGGCTGGAGGGGAAGGCAAGCGATGCTTCAACGGAGAATTGGCGCATAAACAGCTCCTCATTCCTGAAACAGCACGCATCCACGATGCTGGAAAGTCCCGCCATTCTACTCACAGACATTTTTGGCCGTCAATTCGTATGTCAGGCCGCTGAGCGGAGGCGGCCTTGTAGCCGCCGGCGTGAGGAGGCGGACTTCCCGGCAGACTCCACACCTCGTTGCCTCAGCGGCTTCACCTCTGATCATGAGTGCGGGGATGCAGATGTAGCGCAGACCGCGCTTCTTACGGTCTGCGGCTTCGGCCCGGCTTCGAGAGAAATGCCGCAGACCTGCCACGGCAGGTTTGGGCTACATGGTTAGCGTCGCCGCGAAAGGGGTTTTCCGCTAGAGGACGTTCTTGACTTGATTTACACTTTGGCAGGCTCTTGCCGGCCAGAAAGACGCTATCCCGATGCACAGGGTCTGCCGCGTTCCAATTCCCATCACCAGGAGAGACGCTCGTGCCCCTCGGCGGCGCCACGAAAGAATGCAAATATCGTCCTCGTCCTCGTCGCCGGCTTTTCAATTAGGAGTACGAGGACGAGGACGATTTTCAGGAGAAACATGAAAACTGAAACTCTTTACCAATCCCTGCGTTTGCCGAATCAGCCAGACACTAAATTAATGCTGCTGGTTCTGGACGGCATTGGCGACATTGCTACGGTTGAAACCGAATTTCTCACGCCGCTAGAGGCTGCAAATACACCTAACCTCGACGAGTTGGCCAAGGCTTCTGCCATGGGCCGGATGACGCCTGTGGCGCCGGGGATCACACCAGGCAGCGGCCCGGGGCATCTCGGCTTGTTTGGTTACGATCCGCTCGAATACGAGGTGGGCCGAGGTGTGATCGAGGCGCTGGGCTTAGGTATTGAGCTGAAGCCGGGCGATGTGGCGGCGCGCGCGAACTTCTGCACGCTCGACGCCAAGGGAATCGTCACAGACCGGCGGGCAGGACGCATCGCGACAGAGGTGAATGAAACACTCTGCGCAAAGCTGCAGAAGGTCAAGAAGGTTGGCAACGCTGAGGTGATCATTCGGCCTGGCAAGTCCCACCGCTTTGTCGTCGTCTTCCGCGGAAAGGCCTTGGAAGGGCCGTTGACGGACTCGGATCCTCATCGTGAAGGACTACCAATCAAGAAGGTAGAAGCAGCCGTAAAATCCTCGAAGGCCAAAGAAGCGGCGGCGATCGTGAATGAGTTCTATGCCAAGGCGCTGCCGCTGCTCGAGAAAGAACGCCCCGCCAACGGTTTCCTGCTGCGCGGGATTGCCCATTTGCCTAAGATTCCAACGTTCGAGGAGCGATTCGGTCTAAAGGCTGGCGTCATCGCGGCCTATCCCATGTACAAGGGCCTGGCGCAGCTCATCGGGATGCAAAAGCTGGAAGGAACCAACACCACGCAGGAGGAGTTTGAGAAGTACCTCGCGGAGCACGCCAACTACAACTACTTTTTCATTCACGTGAAGGGCACTGACATGGCCGGCGAAGATGGCAACTTCGCTCAAAAGGTGGCGGTCATTGAGGAAGTCGACCGGGCTTTGCCAACGCTGTTGCAGAAAAAACCCATGGTACTGGCCATTACGGGCGACCACTCCACGCCTGTTCCAATGAAATCCCATAGCTGGCATCCACAGCCGGTGATGATTCATGGTCCGGTGAGCGGCAGCGACAAGCTGGATCGCTTTACGGAAACCAACGCCAACCGCGGCTCTCTGGGGGTCTTTAAGAGCCGCAATCTCATTCGCTACATGCTGGCAAATGCCAAGTTGTTCGACAAGTTTGGCGCGTGAAGTCATTGGTGCGCCAAAGCGCACCGCAACTTACAGATCCAAAAAGGTTCGCGCCCTTCGTGAACCCGGAACTCGCCGTGGCCAAGTTGACAAGACTCTCTTGCGGGTGCTAGAACACTTGCACTTACGGAGGCGTGGCAGAGTGGTTGATTGCGGCGGTCTTGAAAACCGTTGTACCTTAACGGGTACCGTGGGTTCGAATCCTACCGCCTCCGCCAATCTTTTCAATCATTTAAGCAGCGGCATACTCGCAGACAAAAGTCAGGTATTCAAGCTGAGGTCGGTTCCGTTGTCACCTGCGTCGCACAAACTTGCATCTCGACGGCTGGTTTCAGATCGCTCGGCCTAAGGTGGGATCTTACAGGACCAATGCGCCATTTTGCCAAAGCAGGAATCATCATCGCGGTCGGTGCCGCCATCGCGGTGACCATTCCTGGTGTTAGGGACAGGGGAACGCTTCTCGTCCGAAAGGTTTTGGGCGCTTCGGCAGAATCTTGGAGTGACGTGGCAGTTCAGATGGTCCCATACCGGTGGCAGGAAGGTGCGCGCAGGATCCTAGGACATTGGGCCGTGGAATGGGCCCGACAACTGAGTTTCCCATTGCAACTGGGCCCCAAGACCCACCTAAGCTACAGCATCTTCCTGGGTGCGACGCCAAACCTCGCGTCGCTGGACTGCCACTACACCGTTCTTGCCGAAGGCAAAACTCCTCATCCTCCCCATGTTCATGACGACGAAGAGATCATCATCCCGCTCGTCGGAGATGTCGATATCCTCCGGGCAGCTGCGGCCGATTCGAACGAAACGAAGGAGGAGCGAGTCGGTTACGGTCGATTGGTCTACCATACATCCGGATTGCCTCATACGATCCGTGCGGTGGGTCCAGGCCCGTCCGGCTATCTCGTTCTCCGCTGGTCCGCTCCGGCAAGCAAGGGAACTCCTGAAGGCTCAGTCCCACCGAGAAGCTTCGATCTTCGCGAGGTATTGGCCGCGCAGCCTGCTGCGACGGAGGGCCGATCGAGAACTCTGATCTTCGAAGGGCCAACCCGCCTGTTGCGCCGGTTGCACGCCCACGCCAGCTTCGCGCGCCTGGGCGAAGGCTCGGCACCGCATCGGGATCCCCACGATGTGGCAGTGGTCGTACTCCAAGGAGCAATGGAAACGACGAGTGGACGGGTGGAGGCTCCCGGCATCATCTTTCACCCTGCTGGGAGAACTCATTTCCTGCGGAGCGTGGGACTGCAGCCTGCTCGCTACCTCGCGATTGAATTCCTCGAGAGGGACTAGCCAGTGATCGGGGCAACCATTCGTCGCGACGTCACGCTGCGGAGGGTAGCGTATCTAATTTTGGCATCGGCCCTAATCGGCGGCAGCTACGGGCGTTTGGCTGGATTCGGTGAGCGGCAATTAACAGAAGACGAATACTACTTTGCGGAGGGCGTCGACAAGATCCTGAAGCAAGGGATACCACGCTTTGATGGCGGAGGGTACTACGTCCAAGGCCTGCTGCCGCAGTATTTGACCGCAGCCTCATTCGAACTTTTCGGGGGAACGAACACAGCTCTGCGATTACCGGCTCTTCTCTTCGGTCTGCTCGTCCCGCTTTTGGCCTACCGCTACGCTCGATTGCACCTGCCCGCTCCGTTACCCTTGGTGTTGAGCGCGGCGCTTTTGGCGTCTTCGTGGGAGATTGAATTCTCGCGATTCGGCCGCATGTATGCGGCACTGCAATGCGCGACGTTGGCGTTTGTGTATCGCTTCGACCGCTCAATCATCGGGCCAGACTGGAAGCGCCAATATCGCGCGCACGGTTGGCTGGTAATTGCCACGTTGTGCCACCTTCAAGGAGCGATTCTTGCTCCTTTGCTGTTTTGGCCCTGTCTCGGCTTGGACAACCGAGACCGTTTTCCTGATCGCGGATCAGTCATCCAATATTCGTTTGTTACTGCCGTGGTTGCTGCCCTGGTGGGACTAATCGCAACATTTGACTTTAGGCGATGGGGCGCAATGGATCCATTTCCGATTGGCTACGTGCCGCCAAGGATCGGTTTCCTGCGCGTCCCGGGATTTCTTTTCTGGAGTGCCGGCGACCCTTTTATCTCCGTTGTTATCCTCGGCGCCCTGACGATGACACTCGTGATCGGACTCGTCCTCGCCCGGCGAGGAGTGATCACGGGACCGCAAGTGGGGCTTGCTCCGCTGGTCGTGTCAGCCCTTTTGCACCAAGGCATCCTTGCCGCACTCATAGCGACGGCGCTGGTTCTGCGATACGGCATTCGGCGCGGGCTTTGGGAATCGCCTCGCCAAAAGCTTCTGGTCGTCGTTGCCGGTAGTCTGTTCTTGTGCTGGGCAGCTGTCGGCGCGTCCGCAGGAAAGGACTGGATCAAGATCAGCGGCGCCAGTAGTTGGATGGGAGCGCTACGAAGAACCTTCTTTAGTTGGCCGAATTGGACCGACGCCCTGGTTCAGCCTTGGGCCGCCAACCTTCCGGTTTTGGGGGTGCTCGCTTTGTTGTCGATTGCCGTCCTGTTGATGTCGAGGGCTCGGGCTCCTTGGATCGAAATCTTCCGCGGGCCAGCCGGAATCCTTGTTTACGCTATTCTGGTCTTCGGCGTATTCCGCTACTTCTATGAGTCCACAAGGTACCACTTTCTGTTCTATCCGGTTGTTCTCGCGACTGTGATGGCCGCCTCATATCAACTGGCTGGCCTTTGGCGAGGACTCCTACTGTTTGTTGCCGCCTTCACGTTGTCGGGGGACTTCAATCCGTCTCATATTGCCGCGGCCGGTAAGCCCAGCGCGGCATTCCGGACGGGGCCATTCGCTGAGAAGGAGGACTTGTGGTATCCACGACCGGACTACCAGAGCGCAGCAGACTATCTGCAGAGGATTAGCAGGAATGCTCCGGACGCCCTCTTTGTCGTCCACTACTGTCCCCCGGTGGCGCGACAGCTCCAGCTGCGGCGCTACGCCAGCTATCTGCCTCGGTCGAGCTTCGGGTTTTACCACTGGAGCCGAGAAAGAGGCACGCGCGATATTTGGAAGCGACGGTTACTCTTGAGCACTCGGGAAGAACTACGTGAGGCTTCACGCTCAGATCAGGCAGTTTGGCTAATCCGTCCTTTGTCGGTGGCCGCCCAACTCCAGCCCGAGGTTGTTTGGGGCGAGCGCCTCGAACGCGTGGCCCGAGAATTCTTAAGCCGCGACGGGCGGATTGAGGTTCTGAAGGTATCGCTCAAGCTCTGATGGCCCCCCGGCATCAACCGGCGATTTGTTACTGCAGGTGCTTGCGATCGAAAGGAGAAGGCTTCCCAATTCTTGTTGCGATTCCACCCTCTTGGATGGCTGCACGCAGCAATACCTGGAAGTGTCGAGAATCGACGCGAAAAATGGTAGTCCTGTGAGAGCTGGCGGAGGGGCAACGCGTGTGCTGTAGCATTGACGGCGACCGAAGCAGCCAGTCCTGGAGCACGGCCCGAGCCGGAAAGGAGCCGGTGCAACAGGATCGCCTTGCTCAAAGCGGACGAGCCCTGAATAAGTTAAGCATTCGGCTCTTTCCACAAAGTCTTGAGGCTAGGAGCTTGCTTCAATTTCCATGCACATATAAAGCAGCGGCCGACGCTCTGGATCACGAGCTGTTCTCTGATCGCTGGCTTGTGTCCTCTGGCTTGCCTGGATGATGACGCAAGACGAAAGGTAGATTCGCTCATTCTTTGACTGTGGAGGCGCGCCCATTTGGCTCCATCTCGATTCCTCCAGCGGAATCGAAGTTCCTGCAACTATTTCATTGCAATTCGGCTCTTAAGTCACTATGTTAGGGGGGTCTTAATCAGTTTTTGTGAATCAGCGAAACCAAAGGCCACAAAATTCATGATTTTGTGGCCTTTTTCTTTTTGGTTGCTGTTGCCGGGAAACACTGGCCACGAACAGCCACTTGAGCAAGGCTTGCAGAAAATGAAATGAGACGAATCTGCCAAGAGATTATCAACTGAGGAAGAGGAGCATATGAGAGAGCAAGCCGTCGTGAAGTGGTTTAACGATCAGAAAGGGTTTGGTTTCATTCAGCGTACTTCTGGAGAATTTGTCCACCATCAACGCAATCCAAGGATCCGGCTTCAAGTCGCTGAATCAAGGCCAAGCGGTCGAGTTCACGGTAAAGAATGGGCCCAAAGGGCTCATGGCGGAGCATCTGGTAAGGATTCTGACGGCATAGTCCCCAGAACACTTCAAGCACGTTCAAGACTGCCAGAGAGGATTCCCGATGAACATCCAGTACCTGGGTTTTGAGCAAATTCTGGAATGTCGTACCTACTCGTTCCGGGTTGTCGAAACGCTGAAACAGGATCGCGAGTATCAATTAAGCGTCGAGACTCGATCTCTGGCAGCCAGCAAGTTCAAGTTCCAGGATATCCCTGACCTGTGTTTTTCAATGCTGAAGCGGGATCTGGCGATTGAAACGGAAGACCAAATCGTCCCTTTGCGACGCCGTGTTTCCGAAGCAGACCTGAAACACTACATCGAAGATCACTATCCTTCAAAACAGAAACGCAGTTGATCTTCTCTTTGTGACGAACTGCGTCAGAGCGACTTCAGATCGGCAGTTCCACGAGGATCTTCGAGGATCTTCCATTTTCTCAAGATCGCTCGCTGCAAGTCGCGCCCGCATTCTTTAGATCTTCTGCGTCTCGCCGCACCGCAACGACTCCCGTCACGCCCTGAAGTCGATGAGCCTTATGAAGTGTCAATTCTTGGCTAAACTGTCCTGAGCGTATGGACAGAGGTTAAACAACGATTCAGTCCAAAGTCTAACTTTCTGAAAAATCCGCGTTCCTTTGCGTTCATCCGCGGCCATTTCGTCTCGGTGTTCCCCGTGGTCCATTATTGGTTCCGGCTTGTCCGGCTTAAGTGGTGGAGAGTTCAAGGTTTCTCCAGCCCGAGGTTTTCGTACCACTTGATGTTGGCTGTGGCGCCGCCGATCAGGACGATATCGAGCCGGCCGTCACTGTTGATATCGGTGACCGAGCATCCGGA
The DNA here is from genome assembly GCA_022616615.1 of Acidobacteriota bacterium. Classification (GTDB taxonomy): domain Bacteria; phylum Acidobacteriota; class Terriglobia; order Versatilivoradales; family Versatilivoraceae; genus VFZK01. The sequence goes on along the minus strand of JAKEER010000623.1, from coordinate 13,564 downwards.
AGCGGACATGCCAAGATAGTCCAGGATCTCGTGCTGCCAGTGGACGCCGGTGTTGTCTTGCGAATAGAAAACATGGGAGCTGGATACCTCGCCCTTGGCGCGGTCGCCGGCAACGATGTCATCCCGTCCGTCGCCGTTGAAATCGCCCACGCACAGCTCGTGCCCCTCCTTGAGTTCGCTGAAAATAACGCGCCGCTGCCACTTGCCAGCCTTGTCCTGCGCGTAGACCACGACCTCGTTGCCATGCCAAGGCTCGACAGCTGCCAGGATGCGGGTCTTCTTCAGCCGCCCCAAGGCCACGTCGCTCGTCCCGGCACGCGGCGGCGGCTCTTCGTGACCCTTGGAAAGCAGAACGTTCTCCCAACGGACCTTGTCGCTGCTTCCGACGGCTTGATGCAGAACAATGCCGTCGAATCCCGCGGTCAAGAGCTGTTCCCGCTTTCCCTGGACCCACCGAACGACGCGAACCCGGTGCAGCACGCCCGTGAGTTGGTCATCAATGAGCTTCCGTGTCCATTCGCTCTGCTGATCCTGCGGGACGTGATAATAGACTAGAGGCACGCGGCCTTCATACTTGGGCGCAAGGGCCTGCGGGCCGATGAGCGGCGCATTCACCAGCTCCTTTTTTCCATCTCCCTCGATATCAGCCCAAGCCAGGTGGTGCGACGTGATGAGAGCGTCGATCTTCGTCGGCTTCCAGAGCTGCCGCGGATCGCCCTGATGCTTGAGCAACCAAACTAACCCCTGGCTTTTAGCCGCCACCATACTGAACTCGTTCTCGATGGCGAGTTCCGGAACGCCGTCGCCGTCGAGATCGTGCGCGGCCATGTTCACCAAGCCGTTCATCTCCCGGACGAGAACGTGGCGATCCCAGTTCGGGTTTTCATACCAAGCCAGCTCGCTCATCCGCGTGGAGAGGCCGATGACATCCGGCCGCCGGTCCTTGTTGATGTCGGCGACCAGCAGCGCGTAACCGCCAGGAATCTTGGTTTCGATTGCGTGCGGCTGAAACCGCACTGGCTCAGGACGCCGGTCGGCTGCAGAAAGCAAATAAGCGCTGACCAGCAGACCCATAGCAGGCACACCGCAGGCAGATCTCTTGCAGATCTCAAGCGCTGGCAAGCGCAGCAAGCGCTTGAGGCAGCCGAACGCCTTCTGCAACGCCCTGCCCAGCGACTGGTTCCCTTCTCTGTCCATCATTCGTTCCTTGCAGCGGCCAAGATCTGCCTCCCGGGAAAGTTCAGACGGGGGTCAAGTTTTGCAGCAATGAGCGGCACGATGCCCATCCGCAAACCTCTGTCTCCAAGCTACAGCCCAGCCATGCGCTTCAGATTCTCATTTAGCTTGGCCAGTTTTTCCTGAAACTCTGCGAGACGCGACTCGTTGAGTTGAACGACTTTGGCCGGTGCGTTGTTCACGAACTCCCGGCTGTTTAGCTTTGCCTGGATTGGGCCCGCTTCTTTCTCGATCTTGGCAATCTCTCTCTCGAGGCGCTCCCGCTCGGCCTGGACGTCGATCATGCCCGCAAGAGGCAGTTCGATCTCCACACCGGCAACCACCGAGCGTGACGAATTGTTGTCCATTGGGATGGCCGGGAGAATATTCACCTGCTCGCAGCGCGCCAGATTCTGAATGTAAGGCGCCGCGCCGGCCAAAACACTCTGCAGGGTTGGATCTGCGCTGGCAAGGTTTGCCTGAATGCGCCGCGCAGGTTCGACATTCATCTGGCGGCGAATGTCGCGGATCTTCACAACGACCTCGATCAGCGCTTCGACTTGTTTTTCTGCCACCCCATCCGCCAGATCCGGCTGGTTCTTGGGAAACTCTTGAACCGCCAGCGAGCGCCCTTCGTGGGGCAATCGCTGCCAAAGTTCTTCCGTGATGAATGGCATGAATGGATGGAGCAGACGCAGGGCTTGGTCGAAAACGAAAATCAGGACATCGCAGGAAAGATCATTTCCGGCTCTTTTCTTGACTACAATTTTTGGTTTGACGAACTCGATGTACCAGTCGCACAGCTCGTGCCAGAAGAAATGGTAAAGCTCGTGCGACGCCTCATGGAAACGAAACTCTTCCAGGGCTCGGTTGATCTCGTTGACCGTGGCGTTCAGGCGCGACAGAATCCAGCGGTCAATCAATGAAAGCTCGCTCTTTCTGGCAACGAAACTTTGGGGCGCCGCGGCGATGCTGAAGCCTGGAGTCATGCGGCTCTGCAAGCTTTCCAGATTGAGCAGAACGAAGCGGCTGGCGTTCCAGATCTTGTTGGCAAAAGCGCGGTAACTCAGCATCTTTTCCGGCGACAGACTGATGTCGGTTCCCGGCGCTGCCATAATGGCCAGCGTGAAGCGCACAGCATCGGTCCCGTACTGCTCCATCACGTCCAGCGGATCGATGACGTTTCCTTTGGACTTGCTCATCTTCTGACCTTCGGCGTCCCGCACCAAGCTGTTGATGTAGACCGTTCGGAACGGGACATCGCCCATAAATTTCAGCCCAAAGACGATCATGCGCGCGACCCAGAAAAAGATAATGTCGAAGCCCGTGATCAGAACGGAAGTGGGATAGAACTTTTTGAGGTCCTCGGTCTCGTCGGGCCAGCCGAACGAGGAAAACGGCCACAGACCAGAGCTGAACCAGGTGTCGAGCACATCGGTCTCCTGCCGCAGTTCGGTGTGGCCGCACTTGGCGCAGTGGGCGGGCGTTTCCCGGGCCACGTTGATTTCGCCGCAGCGCTCGCAGTACCAGGCGGGAATGCGGTGACCCCACCACAACTGCCGCGAGATGCACCAGTCACGGATGTTTCGCATCCATTCGAAATAAGTCTTCGACCAGTTGTGGGGAACGAATCGGATACGCCAATCTTCCACGGCTTGAATCGCGGGCTCGGCCAGCGGCTGCATCCTTACGAACCACTGCGTTGAGAGCGCGGGCTCCACCACTGTCTTGCACCGGTCGCAGTGTCCGACGTTGTGAGCGTGATCGGCCACTGTCTCGAGGAGACCCAAGGCCTCGAGCGCCTTAAGCACTTCACGCCGGCACTGGAAGCGATCCATCCCCTGAAACGGCCCTGCGGCTTCGGTCATGCGGCCGTCTTCGTCGATGACTGAGATCATCTCCAGTTTGTGACGAAGCCCCATTTCGAAATCGTTGGGATCGTGAGCCGGAGTCACCTTGACGAGGCCCGTCCCAAAGGCAGGGTCCACAAACTCGTCTGTAATCAGGGGAATTTCGCGATTCAGCATCGGCAGAATAAGCGTCTTGCCCGCGAGATGCCGGTAGCGCTCGTCGTTTGGGTTGACGGCCACGGCCGTGTCCCCCAGCATCGTCTCCGGACGCGTCGTGGCGACGGTAATGGCATCGGCAGAGTCTTTGAGAGGATAGCGAATGTAAGCAAGTTTTCCCTGCGCCAGTTGTGCTTTCACTTCCAGGTCGGAAAGCGCCGTGCGGCAGCGAACACACCAGTTAATGAGCCGCTTGCCTCGGTAGATCAGGCCTTCTTCGTACAGCCGGACAAACACCTCGCGCACAGCCCGCGAAAGCCCTTCGTCCAGGGTGAAGCGCTCGCGCGTCCAGTCGCAGGAGCCGCCTAGCCGGCGTAACTGGCGCAGAATGGTGTTGCCGCTCCGCTCCTTCCATTCCCAGACGCGCTTTTCAAAAGCTTCACGGCCGAGGTCGTGCCGGCTTTTGCCTTCGGCGGCCAGTTGGCGCTCGACTACGTTCTGGGTCGCAATTCCGGCATGGTCCGTTCCCGGCAGCCAGAGCGTGTTGAAGCCCAGCATTCGCTTCCGGCGCACGACGATGTCGTGCAGCGTGTAGACCAGCATGTGACCCATGTGCAACGAGCCGGTGACATTGGGCGGCGGAATAACGATGACGAAGGAGGGACGCGAAGACTTGACATCGGCCACAAAGAGCCGCTCGCGCTCCCAGAACATCCACCAATGATCTTCTACCAGCTTGGGATCGTAACTCTTGGGAATTTCTCCCAGATTGTCAGAAGGCGTGTTCATGTGTTCCTGGTTTCAGCGTGTGTTTCAGAAGCTGGGAACGCAAACTGCGTGATTCTGCGGCAGGTGTCTACCAGAGGTGCGCTAATCCAGCCTTCAAAGTAGCGTTCATTCTAGCTTGAGAGAGAGAAATGCGGAGGGAAATTGAGACGCGGAAGAGAGCTCTGAAAGAACAAGACCACCAAAAAGTTCATGAGCGGACGTTCTCACTGCCGAGATTCGATTCTTTCACAGCTCCAGGGTGAACGATTGTTGTCACTATGCAATGCTCAATAGTCATGGTGACTGGCAAACGAAATGACTAATGACGAAGCTCGAATGACGAAAGAATGACGAAACCGAAATGCGTATCTTTTCGTCATTCTGGCTTTGGGCTTGCTTAGTCATTCGTGCTTCGTCATTAGTCATTCCAACAGCGGTGCGCGGCCCAGACTGTTGACAGCAGCCTGCTCTCATCTGCGTTATCTGCGTGATCCGCGTCCAAAATCTTTGGGGCTATCAGCGAAGGTGGGATTCTTTGACCTGAGCTTCGACGTGTTCCTTGATCATCAGCTCGGCCAAGTCAGGCACTACTTCCCAGGCGATTTTTTCGATCACTTCCCGGCTCAGCTTCTCCACCACGCGGTTGGCGATTCGTTCGATCAGCTCTTCAGAAGCGGCATCCGAGACAGCCGCGGGAGCCTGAACACGCTCTGGAATCAGTTGCGGTGCAGCGGGCTCAAGCTCAGCTTCTTCAGTGGCTACCGCTTGGCTGACGGGAACTTCGTCCTGGAGCTCTGCCATCGCTACGTGTGAGGTTGCAGTTACCTGAGTTTCAGGTTCTTCAACGGGCAGAACGGGTTCACTGCTCTCAGTCGCGCTCTCTTCCGCGGCAACCACTGCTGACTCTGCAGCCGGCGTTTCAATTTCGAGAGCCGGCCTTGGCTCCCAGATATCCACCACCAGGCTCCGGCTATCCAGCGCGATTTCGCCGCCAGGCGCTGCCCCGAAATTTCCATCCACGGCCAGCAACCCCAACGGATCAGAGTCTTCAATCAAGAGCAGCGGCTCCACCCGCTTGGCCTCGCGGTGCTCTGCCACAACGGTTTCCGCCGACCCGAAAGCTTCGGCAACCGGCCCGCTGGTAGCTGGCTCGAGCATTTCGGTGTCTTCGGCAGCAACTCCCAGAGCAACGGGCATCGCGGCCTCTGCGAAGACCGGTTCGGGCGGCGGTAGTTCCGCAGTGGGTTCCCATTCGGCGCGCGAGGTCTGCGGCATGTCAGGCAGCGGTGCGAAGGCTCCGGCGGCAGGCTCGGCGGTGGCATCTGACGCAACCGCCTCGTGCACGACACTCTCTGAGAGTGGTTCAGCCGGGGTGTCTGGCTCAACCGCCTCCGGCACGACAGTCTCTGGGAGTGGTTCGATGGCTTCCTTTTGCTCTTCCGCGGCGCTGATCAGGGAGTTTACGGCAGAGATCAGAACTTTGATCTCGAAGGGTTTTGTCAAGTGGCCATCAGCCTTGACCCGGGCGGCCTCGTTGGAATCGAAGGGTTCGAAGGCGCCAACCAGCAGGATCACTGGAGTTGCGCTTAGGGCCGGTTCGTTCTTGATGTAGTCGCAAACCTCGTAGCCGTTTCTGCCGGGCATGAAGATATCAGCCAACACGAGGGCAGGCCTTAGCTCATGGATCTTCTTCAGCGCCGCTTCGCCGTTGCCGACGGTGACAACGTCAATGCCTTCTCCAGAGAAGGTCAGATTCACGATCTTCTGGATGGTGATGCTGTCGTCCGCTAGCAGGATCGTGGGCATTCCAATCTCCTACAACAACGCTCAAATAGAGAGGACACTCAATCAATCGTTTTCCCCTTGCCAAACTTTAGTCAAAATGGGTCCAAATGCGCAATTTATTTGCACTTTATCTCGAGTGGGAAATTTGCGGAGGCCGGGCGCAGTTGTTCTCTCAAGTTGAGAAGAGTGGCAGCGGCATCCTGCCGCAACCGGCGGCGTCCTGCGGCTCCTCCCAGCCAGCGGCTGGAAGCCGCTGCCACTTTCGACTGTCTGACATCGCTTGCTGCGCTTAGGCTAATTCTTTTTCTCAGGACCGGCAGGCTTGTTCTTGTTTGGATTGGCCTCCGGAGAAGTGGGCCGGTTGACGATTTCTACGCCGACTCCAGCGCTGACGTCTCCCGTTGCGCCGGCTGCTGGAGTGGCTTCGGATGAAGAGGACGCCGGTTTGGCGGCTTCCAGGTTGATACGCTCCTGTCCCAATTCAATGCCTGGCCTGCTGGAACGCCGCGCTGAAGAAACGTTTGGCTTCTTGCTAAACAGGTTCATAACGCGGCCCATGAAAGAGTTTTTCGGCATATTCTCCTGGTCGGCCTGAGCCCGCGCCAGAGCCTGAGGGTTAACTTCCGGAATGGGAAGATTCAAGTCCTCCAGCTTCTTTCGGGCGTTCTCCACCAGCGGGCTCAGCGGGTGATCGCTGACAATCTTGCCGTAGTAATAACCCGCATTGGGAACCAACTTCTTCTTCTCCAATGCTTGGCCCAACACCCACAGCGCTTCATCCTGGCGGCTGAAATCGGGATAGTCGCGAATGGCCAGCGTTGTCCGATTAATCGACGCGTCATAACGCTTCAAGATCATGTAGTGGTTAGCGACCCGCAGATGGCCCTCAGCCAGCACTTCCTGAGTGTCACGCAGCTTCTGCGCCGCTTCGTCGCGCAACGGACTGTCGGGAAATTCTTCGAGAAAAGCCCTGAACTCCTTCTCGGCAGCTTTTGCCTGGGTTGCATCCCGGTCTGGCTTTTCCATCTGATTGTAGTGTGTCAAAGCGATGCGCATCTGCGCGTCATCGGCGTCTTCGCTCGTGGGGAAGAAGGTGCGAAAGTCTTTGTACTCGGCCTCAGCCTGGATCAGTCCTGACGTACCTCCCTGCTTGAAAAACGAGTCGGCAATCACCAGTTTGGCCTTTTCCTTGTAATCGCTGTCGGGATAGGTATTCAGTAGTGCCTGCAGCGTCAGACGGGCAACGTCGTAACGACCCTTTTCCAGGTCCTTCAAACTCTTTTCGTAAAGGATCTTATCGGGTTCGGCCTCGCCCGTGGGCGTCACCACCTCAGCTCTCTTGCCGCCGCCAAAGAAACAACCAGAAAACGTCAAGGGAAGTAATAGTAGAAGGACAACTCGCAATTGACTCATTCAAACCTCCAAAGTTCAGGCAATCGTCTGCCGATCGACCGCACACTGCTCCGCCAACGCCTTCATCTTACGCACAGCGGCTGCAGGGTCAGGGTCTCCAAAAATCTGCGTTCCGGCAACCAGAATCTCCGCCCCGTTTCCTACGAGATCCGGAACATTCTCCAGACTAACGCCGCCATCGACCTCTATTCTAGCCGAAAGTCCTTTATGCTGAATTACCTTTCTGAGCCGCTGGATCTTTTCCAATGTATAGGGTCGGAAGCGCTGCGCGCCAAACCCGGGATTGACTGTCATGATCAAAACGTAATCCACCAGTCGTAGGGCTTCATCTAAGGTGCGCAGCGAAGTTGCCGGATTGAGAACCACACCCGGTTTGGCGCCTAGCGATTGGATCAATTGAAGAGTCCGGTCCAGATGAGGACACGTTTCTATGTGAACTGAGATCCAGTCGGCTCCCGCATCGACGAAGGATTGAATATAAGCGTCTGGATCTTCAATCATCAGATGCACGTCGAGCGGCAGGGTTGTCACCTTGCGAATCGAAGCGACTACCGGAGGCCCCATCGTGATGTTTGGAACGAAGTGTCCATCCATGACATCAACGTGGATGACGTCAGCGCCGCCTGTCTCCACAAGCCGGATGGCTTCGCCCAGCCTGGCGAAATCTGCCGCGAGAATTGAGGGAGCAATCTGAACCATGCAGGATTATCGGACGACCTCAAAATCAACGGCGCCGCCTTCGGGAATCTTGGAACCGGGCAGCGGAAACTGCTTGAGGATAGTCCCCTTCGCGACGCCAGCCACTGACTGGTAGCTCAACGAGCCGAGTTTCAACCCTAAACTGGCAAACCCACCCACCACTTCGTCAGAGCTGTGCCCCGTGAGATCCGGCATCAGATACTCGCGCCGCTTTTTCCCGGCGGAAACCAGGAGATTCATTGTGGGGGACTGTGCAAACTGAGCTGCGGGCGGAGGGCTTTGGGCCGCAATACGATCTTTTTCTTCCGTTTCTGAACTGATCGCTGCCACCATACCGAGCGTCAAGCCTCTTTGCAGCACAAGAATTTGAGCGGCCCTCAGGCTCTCGCCTTCAACGTTAGGCACCGGAATCTTTTTTGCGCCCAGGCTTATCACCACCCGGACTTGACTGCTTCGCTTCAGCCTGGAGTCGGCGATTGGATTCTGGGCCAGAATTTGGTCCTTTGGGACGCGATCGTCGTAACGATGGCTGTCAACCTTCAGACGCAAAGCATAGGCACTCAATATTCGGGTTCCTTCGGGAAGCGTTCTGCCGGCCAGATTGGGGACCTTCACTTCATTGCCACGAATCGCAAATCGCATGGCTGTCAAACAGCTCAAGAAGCCAGCTACCAGCAGGACAGCGGCAAAGAAAAGCCCTCGAACAAGACCCATCAGCTTGTTGTGCATATCGCAAACAGCGGCAGCCCTTCTTGGTCAAGTCCTGAGGCTAACACAGGTGGGTGACGGGCTCAAAGCGGCAAGACACCGAAAGCAGGGCTCCGTCAAAGTCAGAATCAGAGCGTTCAGCGAACTCCTGGCGTAAGCCAGTGGTGGAGGTGCTGGGCCGCTTCTTGCTCCCGCTGCCGCAGCCAGCGCGCTATAGGCCAATGATGTCAACTTAAGGCGGTTTCGTCCACGATTGACGCAGAAAGCGCGTCAATCGTGGCTACCAAAACGACTGACTAGGGCATAGGTAGTGGGCCCCGTCCTGAATTGAAGCTTTCCTTTCTCAGCAGCCAACAGAAAATAACCAATGACAAATAGCCAATGCATGGCGTGTGTGTTCGCTGCTCAGCGGAAATGACTTCGACGGGACCTGTCAGAGGTGTTGTGGCTTTCAAAAGCAGAACCGACCCTTTGCGTTTAGGCCTGTGTGGCCTCCAGAACGCGCTGCGGCGGTTTCTTGATATCCCAGACCAAACCGAAAAAGGACAGCGTCTTGAGCGTGTAGTAGGAGACATCAATCTCCCACCAGAAAAAACCCATGTTAGTAGAAGTCGCATAATAGTGGTGGTTGTTGTGCCAGCCCTCTCCCAGCGTGATCAGAGCCAGAAGCAAACTGTTGCGGCTGGTATCGGTGGTCTTGTAACGCACCCTGCCGAACATGTGGCATAGCGAGTTGATGACGAACGTGCCGTGATACAAAAGCACGGTGCTGATGAAGAATCCCCACACCAGCCCTTGCCACCCCATCAGAAGGAAGCAGGCCACGGCCAGCAACACACCCGGCACGACGTGAAAGCGGTCCAACAACCGGAGCTCGGGATACTTGGCAAAGTCCTTAATCGCGTTGAAATCCGTTGCCTCGTACTTGCTGCACAAGATCCAGCCGACATGCGACCACCAGAAGCCTTCGCGTTCCGGTGAATGGACGTCCTTCTCTTGGTCGGAATGCTGGTGGTGGTGCCGGTGGTGAGAGGCCCACCACAGCGGGCCCTTCTGCACGGCCGAGCAACCGATCCACGCCATCACAAACTGAAAAAAGCGACTGGTGCGATAAGACCGGTGCGCAAAATAGCGATGATAGCCGGCCGTAATGCCGAACATCCGAATCACATAAAGCGCAAAACACAAAGCGGCTGCTTTCCACGAAACTCCAGTGAAGAAAGCGGTCAGACAGGCCAGATGAACACCCAGAAAGGGCAGGCTTTTGACCCACTCGACACGATGATCTTCGACAACCGACTCAGTCTGATTTGTAATGGCCACAGTGCTCATGCGCTCCTCAACTTTTTCCTCAGTTCAAGATGGCAGGGATGATAACGAAAAAACGAGCAGGCGATTGTAATATTAGTGTAACAAAGGACTTCCGGCTGAGCAGTCTGGCGGGATTTCGCTTCCAAGGGTCGTTTCTCCAGGAGGGCTTATCGGCAAAAGCGGGAACTCTGTTGAAGATTTCGGCTGCGCCTGGGAGCGCGGGCGTCCCGCTAGGCGTCCCGCCCGCATCTTCGTCCCGATGCCTTGTCGACGGTCGCGGCTGAAGCCGCGCTGGCGGGCGGGACGCCCGTGCTCCCAGGCGCAGCCTTGACGGCCTTTTTCCGAAGTGATAGCTTCCGGGCACATTTCGCTAGGGAACGAGGCCTACAATGTCAAACGAAGCTTTGGGGATGATCGAGACCAAAGGATTTGTCGCCGCCGTGGAAGCAGCCGACGCCATGGTGAAAGCTGCTAACGTGACGCTGGTGGGAAAGGAATACATTGGCGCAGGCTTTGTCACCGTCTGTGTTCGTGGTGACGTCGGCGCCGTCAAGGCTGCCACCGACGCCGGCGCGGCGGCGGCCCGGCGCGTCGGAGAATTAGTGAGCGTTCACGTCATTCCTAGCCCGCACAGCGAAGCCGAGAAAGTTGTCCCCGGCTCAAATCGGAAAACCAAGTGAATCATGAGTAATGAATGAGTATGAGTATTGAGTAATGAGTGAGAGTGTCCCGTGCCGAGTTCTGGGCCGAGAGCGCGATAGTTTGTGGGCCCATGACCAAGCTAGAACCCGGAACTGAGACCCAAATTTTAGGATGGCGCTCATCACTCATCACTCGTCACTTAATTTATGGACCGAGATCTTCAATCCATCCAGCAAGCCCGCCAGTGCGTGGAAACCGCTTACTCGGCCCACAAGCAGTTTGAGGGTTTCTCTCAAGAAAGCGTGGATGCCGTCGTCGCGGCCATGGCAGAGGCCGGTCTTCGGGCCGCAGAACCGCTGGCTCGAATGGCCGTCGAGGAAACCGGCTACGGCAAATACGAGGACAAGATCCTCAAGAACAAGTTCGGTTCGCAGTTTGTCTACAATGCCATCAAGGACCTCAAGACCGTTGGCATCCTGCGCGAAGACCACCAGAAGGGCATCCTGGAAATTGCGGCGCCGGTGGGCGTGATTGCCGCCATTGTTCCCTCCACGAACCCGACTTCAACTGCCATCAACAAGATCTTAATTTCCCTGAAGTGCCGCAACGGTATCGTGCTTAGCCCGCATCCTTCGGCAGCCAACTGCATCCTCGAGACCTCGAAGGTACTCAGTGAGGCAGCTCTGGCAGCCGGCGCGCCCGAAGGCATCATTCAGTGCATGACGCTGCCCACACTCGAAGGCACCCAGGAGTTGATGAAGCATCGGAAAACCGCGCTGATTCTAGCCACCGGCGGCCATGGTCTGGTTCGCGCGGCTTACAGCGCGGGGAAGCCGGCGTATGGCGTAGGACCGGGCAATGTGCCCGCCTACATCGAAACTTCAGCCGATATCCCGAAGGCCGTGCGCGACGTTTTCACTGGGAAATGCTTCGACAACGGGACGCTTTGCTCTTCAGAGCAAGCGATTGTTACCGATGAGTCGATCCAGGACAAAGTGGTCGAAGAGGTGAAACGGAACGGCGGCCATTTTCTGAGTGACACCGAAGCCGAAGCGCTCGCGAAGATCGTCGTCACCCCCAGCCGCTCCATCAATCCGAAGATTGTGGGCCGTGCAGCTACCATCATTGCCAGCAGGGCGGGGTTGCGCGTCCCTGAAGGCACGCGCGTCCTGGTAGCTCGTCTGCAGGGTGTTGGCCGCGATTTCCCGCTGTCCATTGAGAAGCTCTCACCGATCCTGGCCTTTTATGTCGAAAAGGACTGGCGGGCTGCCTGCGAGCGCTGCATCGAGCTGCTGAACTACGGCGGACTCGGCCACACGATGGCAATCCATTCGAGAAACGAGGAAATCATCCGAGAATTCGGCCTGCAGAAGCCGGTGTTTCGCATCGTGGTCAATTCTCAGGCGGCCCTCGGCGCAGTCGGCTATACGACCGAGCTCTTTCCTTCAATGACGCTGGGCTGTGGCTCCATTGGCGGAAACATTACTTCCGACAATATTTCACCGCTCCACCTGATGAACATCAAACGCGTGGCTTACGGAACGGATGGCTGGCGTCCTGGCGGGCCTGCCCGAGGCGCGGAAGCTGCCGGCACTGCGCGCCAAGCCGTGACGCGGCAGGAAATTTCATCCGTGGTTGATCAGTTGCTGCACCAGCAAGGCCTCTCTTCCGCTTCGCCAGCGGCCTCGCCTTCAACTCCGCCTTCGGCATCCCTGTCCAGCCCGCCCGGTTCTGCTGGCACACCAGCAGTTGTGAGCTTTGTGTGTGAGGACGATGTTCGCATGGCCCTTCGGAAGGGTGAGAAAATATACGTCAGTCCGAAATCCATCATCACCCCCGCCGCCCGAGACCTGGGAACGGACAAAGACATTCTGGTTTTCACGGCCTGAGAAACTGCAGACGTGTTAACCGCACAGACACTGAGTATTACTTTGTTACGTTGGCAAAAAACTCTTGGGTGGCGCACACATGGCGCGGTTTGCCATGTGTGCGGTGCGGTTCGCAGACATCGCGCAAGGCGCGATATCTGCGCCACCCTGACTTAACCTAACAGAGTAATATGGGACGCGGAGAGGTTCGGGATTCACTCAATTCTTATCCAGTCAATCGCGCATCCCAACGTCCGAGTGTCGCTAGAGTCTCCTACCTGGGCTGGATTCCACGCTGGAGCCACGGAAAGCCTGACCACCGGCTGGGCCGCTGAGTCGCGTTTTTGCGGGAGTGGGAATTCATAGACCTTGAATTCGGTGCCGGTGCCGATCAACTCGGTTTTGCCCACGGACTGCCCGTCGACTTCAATGGCCAGCCACTGCCGGAACGCCCGATCAGGACAGGATTTTACGGCGCGAAGCGACAAGCGAAGCTGTCGGGACGAATCCAGCGGTGCAGGAAGTTGAACTTCAGCCACCGGCCCCGTCCAGCGGTAGGAATCTCGATCCCTATCGTAAAATCCAGAAAGATCTACCTGAAGCAGGTCTGCCTCGTTTCCCAGATCCACGAAGAAGGGGGCTGCCGTCGAGATGGGAGTCAATGATTCCAACCTGATTCCCTCAACCATGATTCCCAGCTGTCGCCGGTCTTCGCTGAATCCCCTGTCAGCCAGGGAGGAGGCGCTGGACTGAAAAGTGATTCCATTCTCGCCTGTGTGTGACCTGTTGAGTCTATCCTTGGGAATCCCGCAGCGGATCACTTCAAATCGTTCTGACAGGAGGCGTTCAATCAGGGGCTGTCTGTTGAAGAGTATTCTCACAGCCGGGCGAGCCACTCCTGCGGGAGATTTCTGAGCTAGTCGCAGCGTCAAGCGCGCATCGTGCACGCTGCTGAATTCCGGCAGCACCAGAGAAGCCAGTCCTGAAGTCCATCGAAATGCTTCGTGGTCGGCGCTGGTCTCCACGGAGTGGAATCCATGGGTAGCGTGCCCAAAGCTGTAGTCCATATTCAGAGTTATCGCTTTTGGCAGAGGCAATGGGTCTGCCGGCTGAACTTCATAGATCTGCAGGTGGTATTGAAGGCCGGTC
>JAKEER010000622.1 GCA_022616615.1 Acidobacteriota bacterium | reverse complement strand
GTAGAAAGGAAACAGCGCTAGAAAATACGCAGCTCGACCAGCGTTGTCAAGGGAAAAACCGCGCGGTGTGGCACACTCCTATTTCCCATAATGGCACCTGCCAGAGGAGGGAGCGCGCTCCACTCACGCTCCGAACGCGCAACAAGGGACGAGGTCCCGCGCGCAGCCCGCAGGGCCAGCTTGGCGCGGCTTGCGCCGCGATTGCGGGCAAGGACGCCCGCGCTCCCAGAGGACTCGATTTCGGTTTGTCGAGGCCAGTGGCGGTTGCTATACTGCGGCTCATGTTGAAACAAGAATTTCCTGTCCTGTTGGCGTTCATTTTTGCCTGCAGCGCGCCGCTTTTGCGGGTCCAGGCGAATCCTCCCAACTCCGAGCACATCGAGTTCTTTGAGAGCAAGATCCGCCCGCTGCTGTCGAGCCAGTGTTTTGCTTGCCACGGCAGCGAAATGCAGATGGCCGGGTTGAATCTTTCTACCGCTGCCGGATTCTACAAGGGAGGCGAGAGCGGTCCCGTTGTCGTGAAGGGGGAACCAGAAAGCAGCCGTCTTATCAGCGTTGTCGGCTACCACGGGCAAATCAAGATGCCGCCCGCCGGAAAGCTCAAGGACGCTGAGATCGCTGACCTCGTAGCTTGGGTGAAGATGGGCGCGCCCTGGCCGGATGCGGGATCGGCGGACTGGGCCGCTGAGAAACCCAAGGGTTATCAGTTCACAGCTGAGCAAAAGAAGTTTTGGGCGTTTCAGCAAGTTAAAGATTACGCGCCGCCCAACGTGAGAAACGCGGCCTGGTGCAAGTCGCCCCTGGACCGGTTTATCGTGGCCGAACTGGAGAAGAAAGGCCTGGCTCCGGCCCGCCCTGCCAGCAAACTGGCGCTGCTCCGCCGCGCTACGTTCGACCTGACCGGGCTGCCTCCAACCGAAAAAGAAATCGAAGATTTCCTCGCCGACCGTTCGCCCAACGCCTTTGCCAAAGTGATCGACCGCCTTCTGGCGTCGCCGCGCTACGGTGAGCGCTGGGGAAGGCATTGGCTGGACGTTGTCCGCTACGCCGACTCAGCCGGCGCCGATGAAGACATCCGCTATCCTTACGCTTACCGCTATCGCGACTACGTGATTGAAGCGTTCAACAAGGATCTTCCTTACAACGAGTTTATCAAGCAGCAACTGGCGGGCGATTTGTTGCCCGCGGAAAAACCAGGGGAAGTGAACACGACCGGCATTATTGCCACAGGCTTTTTGCAGGTTGGTCCGAAGTTGCTGGCCGAGCAAGACAAGCCGAAGATGGTTTACGACATGATCGACGAGCAACTGGATGCCGCCTCGCGCGCCTTTATGGGCCTGACGGTTGCCTGCGCCCGCTGTCACGACCACAAGTTTGATCCCATCCCAACCAAAGATTACTATTCTCTGGCTTCGATTTTCGCCAGCACAAAATCGCTCAGTAAAGTTGAAGGGACTGTTTCCCAGCTTTACTTCGCGCCGCTGGTGACGAAGGAAGTTGCCGATCGTTACAACGCGCACCAGGAGAAGGTCAAGGCAAAGCAGGAAGACATCCAGGATGTCACCAACGCCGAGGCAGACCGGCATGCCGCAACCTTGCGCGGGGAGATGCCAAAGTATCTTCCGGCCGCTTGGCAATTCGACAATCGTCCGGGCGCTATGGCTGAACTTAAGCTGGCAGATTTTGCCCGGCAACAGAACCTGGATGCGCTGGTGCTGGAGCGCTGGATCGCTTACCTGAAGCCTTCGGTCGATGTTCGGCCTCACCTCAAGCGCTGGTATGAGGTCTCGGAGGCAGCCACGGCAGCTCTGAGCCGCGCTGAAACGCAGCAGCAGCTTCCCGTGCCACCCGCAGCCCTGGCTGAAGTGGCCCGGTCTTTTCAAAAGGAATTGAAGACTTTAGCTGCGGAGAGAGCGCGCGCCCTGCAAGAGCACAAGACCAAGGTGGTGGAGGCGCGCCGCCTGGGAATGCCGCCGCCCGAGCGGCTGAATCTTGATGTAGCGAGGCTGCGCTTCCTGACGGATGTCACCGACAAGAAAGGTCCGTTGGCTTTGCCGGAAAACGAGCCCGAGAAGCTGTTTTCACCAGAGTCGCAAGCGCGGCTTGCGGACCTGCGTCAGGAGCTGCAGGCACTCAAGGCCGCTTCTCCGCCAGAACCGCCGATGGCTTGCGCTGTCACGGAAGGCCCGGTGGTTCAGCAGAAAGTCTTCATTCGCGGCAACTGGGCAAACCCCGGCGAAGACGCTCCCAAGCAGTTCCTGAGAATTATTGCCGGTGAGCAACAGAAGCCCGTCACCCAAGGCAGCGGACGCTTGGAACTGGCGGAATGGCTCACCCAACCCAGCCATCCGCTGACGGCGCGCGTGATGGTGAACCGCCTCTGGCAGTGGCACTTCGGTGAAGGGTTGGTGCGAACGCCGAGCAATTTCGGCAAACTCGGGGAAATGCCGGCGCATCCTGAGTTGCTGGACTACCTGGCTCGGCAGTTCGTCAATCGGGGCTGGTCGATCAAGGCCATGCATCGCTTGATCATGCACTCCAGCGCTTATCAGATGAGTTCCGAGATTTCCAGCAAAGCAGCCGAGATGGATCCCACCAACCGGCTGCTTTCCCACATGAACCGGCGGCGATTGGACGCGGAGGAAATTCGCGATGGCATGCTGGCGCTCACGGGGCGGCTTGACCTCACGGTTGGAGGCACGCTGCAGTCAGGCTTCGGCACGGATGGAGAGAACAGCAGCGGACGGCTGAGCATCAATCCCGACACGAGCGTGCGCCGCACGGTGTATCTGCCAATACGGCGTTCCAATCTGCCGTCACTGTTCAACCTCTTCGACTTTGGCGACGCCACCACCCCGGGTGAAGGCCGCTCGCGCACGAACGTTTCACCCCAAGCCCTCTATATGATGAACGGTGAAGCTGTCAGCAAGCGCTCGCGTGAACTGGCGAGAGAGCTGCTTGCCGCTAACGGAGACGAGGCCCAGCGGGTTGCCTTGGCCTACCGGCGGACTCTAGGTCGCAGCCCGGCAGCGGACGAGGTTCATGAATCTCTAAGTTACATTGAAGCCTACAAGGGCAGGTCCTTGTCCACTGCCCAGGCAAAGGGCCTGGTCACAACACCCAACTTGGATGCCTGGCAGAGTTTCTGCCGAGTGCTGCTGTCATCGAATGAGTTCATCTATGTGGATTGATGGGTATCAGCGGTCAGATGTCAGCCGATGCAAGATTGGAGGCTTTTCATGCCGCTTGGCGACGCTACGACGGACGAAAATCGGATGCGTGGACTCTCCTCCTTGGATAAACTTTGGATAAGGTAGGGGGCGGCGGCCAAACGGCTACCGCCGGGGTGGTTCGAAGGCGTGGATGGCTTCCGACAAACGGCATCGGTGCCCCCTACTAATCAACCACCCCCGTTCGTGGCCGTCGGCCACGACATCCCCTCCTCAGCTGAGGTCTCCCAGGGAGGGGATTTTCAGGAGAGAGCGAAAACGACACACTCTCGCAGTTTCTGAACCGACGTACTTCCTTCGGAGGGCGGACGCTCATGTGGCTGGCGAAGTCTTCCCGACTTATGCGAGACACAGCTTACGGACACTACTCTGTGTTTACCGACAAAGCGCAGTATTGCGCATTGATGTCAACTTAAGGCGGTTTCGTCCACGATTGACGTGCTTTTCGTCAATCGTGGGCCCGGTCCTGCCTTAAGTTGACATCAATGTAATATTGAGCCGGGACAGTCTGCGTCTGCCTGGAATCTAAACCTGCTGGACCTTCTGCTACTCCTCCGGGTTTGAAGAAGTCTCCGCCTTGGACCCTGAGCGAAAGTCGGTTGCCAGTGGGAGTTCCTTTGCCAACCCCTCAGTTCTTCGATCTTCCACCAGACGCCGGTAGAGGTAAAGTGGCAGATAAAGCAGAATGATTCCTAGCCCCAGGAAGAACAGCCAGCGTTTGCCTGCGACTACGGCGATGTCGGAAGCGTAGTAGCCCCCATAGATCCAGACAAACAGGAAGAACACCCCGATTCCGAGCGCCACGAATCTCACAAAGCCCGGCATACGCACGGGGCGCTCCAACTGAGGATGCCTTTGCCGGCATAGGAAATAGCCGATCAAAGCCAGCGAGACACTCAACAGATAGCCCATATTCGAGAAGATGTAGATCTCAAACGGCGACCCAAAGAACACGACGACTATTGAACATATCAAATTAAAGGCCATCGCCAGGTCTGGAACACCATGACGATTCGTGTGGCAGAAAAACTTTGGAAGCAGTCCGTCTTGGGCCACCTGATAGAGCGAGCGGCCGCAGCCCATGATGGCGTTGAGCACGGAGAGAAGCAAGGCAACAATGAGCGGGATGCCAATAACCCATTTTACCCAGCCTTCAGAGCCGAAGATCGTTTCAGTATACGCGAGGAAGGCTGTGAGGGGATCGGTCTCGGCCCGGCCCAGCACCAGCACGAGCATCAGGGGGATGGTTGCATAGATGAAGAAGCCGTATAGACCTGAGGCGCTCATCGCAATCTTGGCGTCCCGCGCAGGTTTGCGGCATTCACCGATGTAGCAGGCGGCTGCTTCCATAGCCAATACTGACCAGGTCATGATGAAAATCCAACTGATGAAGAAAGCAAAGCTTCCCACCGTTGGATCGGCGAGGTGAAAGCCCGCAACATTCTTCCAATGCATCGTCTCCGGCTTGAGGAAAGGTAAAAAGACCAGAAGCGTCAAAGGGACCATCGAAACCACGCCCAGCAAAGTGGCAAAACCGGCCCCAAGACGAATGCCCAGGTAACAGGGAATGAACAAGACGAGCAGACCGGCGATAGAAATCCAAAGCACCGTCGTGCTTATAGACGCGCTGATCGGTGCATATTCCTTGCCTAGCGGGATTTCCCAGAGACTGGCGATGTATCTCGCAGCCAGGATCATGTTAATCGGCGCGACTGGAAACCAGCCAAGTCCGTACGACCAGGCGGAAATACCACCGATATGCCTGGCAGCACCGGGGCCGAAGTCCTTGTATGTCTCAAAAGCATAGGAAGGCATGCCGCCGGTCCGATCGGGCATCATGGCCGCCAGTTCTGCAAGACAGAAGCACAAGATGACTCCGGCCGCGGTCACGAGCAAGAAAAGCGGGATCGCGGCCGCTCCCATGCTCTGCACAGCAAAAGGCGCGACACCCGTGACCAAGATGGTGCCCGCTAATCCAATGACGAAAGATCCCCACCAATTAGTCTTTTTGTGCAGTCCTCCTTGGGACTCAGAACTTGATGGCATGAATTTCCTCCAGAGACAGAATACCCCGCTCAGTCTAATGGCTTTTTTTGGCAGGATTGATAGGTGGAAATCTTCGAATGACTCCACGGCGTGCTACGGTTATTTGTTTTGTCCCAGCCGGGTGATGGGGCTCCTTGGAGTGACAAGTCCCGTGTGTGCCTGTTCGCTGCGGACGCAGGCTGGATTCGGCTCCCCTCGCCCCAACGCGGGAGATGGG
>JAKEER010000621.1 GCA_022616615.1 Acidobacteriota bacterium | reverse complement strand
CTCAACTCGCCCACAAATTTGTCGCACACCCGGTGCTCCTCGCGTGTTCCGCCTCAGGTATTGCGACCGTGCTATACTCCCCCACTTTGAACCCTGGAGAACCCTATGAACTCCTCCAAACCTCGGCGCCGCTTTTTGAAGCAGTCCCTGGCAGGCACAGCTCTGGCTGGGGCAGCCGGTGTCTCGCTGTTCACCGCCAACCCGTCTCAAGAACCCAAGAAGAAGTCCCGCTTCCAGATTTCCCTCGCTGAATGGTCGCTGCACAAGGCAATTCAGGGCAATCTCATCAAGACTCTCGACTTTCCACGTATCGCGCGGCGAACGTTTGGCATCGAGGCTGTCGAATTGGTGAATACACTACTCGAGGTTCCCACCTCCGAGTACGTGGCCAGGCTGAAGAAGAACGCGCAGGAGGAAGGAGTCAGAATCCTGCTCATCATGTGCGACGCCGAAGGGGCGCTGGCGCACAAGGACAAAGCGCAGAGAATGAAGGCCGTGCAAAACCACATGAAATGGGTGGATATCGCTGCCGAACTGGGGTGCCACTCCATTCGCGTGAACATGCGCGGCGAAGAGCGCGGGGCTGCCGGCAATGCCGCGTCGGTGGACGACTTCATCTCCCGCTCGGTGGATGCTTTTGCGGCACTGTGCCAGTTCGCAGCGAAGAGCCAGATCAACATCATCGTCGAAAACCACGGCGGCCTGTCTTCCAATGCGGATGTGCTGGCGCGCCTGATGAAGGCCGTGAACCTCCCCAACTTCGGCACGCTGCCGGATTTCGGAAACTTCGATCGTGGCATGGACCGCTACGAAGGTGTGCGCAAGCTGATGCCATTTGCCAAAGGTGTCAGTGCCAAGTCTCGCGACTTCGATGCAGAGGGCAACGAAACCCAGATCGATTATGGTCGAATGATGAAAATGGTTTTGGACGAGGCCCGCTTCGACGGCTACATCGGCATTGAATATGAGGGCGACAAGATCGGTGAGTACGAAGGGATCTGGGCAACCAAGCGATTGTTGGGGAAGTTTCAATAGTCTCCGTTAGGAACACCTGTGTCGGAGTTTCGGGGGTGTCGGAGTATCGGCGAGATGCCTTGGAGAGACACCCAACCAACCCCGTTACTCCGTTACACCGACACTCCGCCACACCGGCTTTTCTGTGACGGAGTCTCGGTGTGTCGAAGTTCCGCCACCTAGGCCCTCTGCCACTGCGGGTTAGATAAACAAAGTCATGACCAAGTTAGAAGAACTCAAGGAAAGACTAGGCGTCGTCAGCGACCTCAACGGAGCGGCTTCGGTGCTCGGCTGGGATCAGCAAACGTACATGCCACCGGGAGGCGCGGCGGCGCGGGCCGAGCAATTGGCGACGCTGGGCCGGCTGGCGCACGAGGCTCTCATATCGGATCAGGTTGGGGAACTGCTGGAAGGTGCTGCCGCCGAAGTAGCTGGTAGCGGCGCCGATTCTGACGAGAGCTGTCTGCTTCGTGTCGTGCGCCGCGACTACGAGAAAGCCCGCAAGGTTCCACCGGCCCTGGTGGCGGAGATTGCGCGGGCCACGTCGCTGGGAATGGAAATCTGGGTGCGAGCACGGAAGGAATCGCATTTCCCATCTTTCCAGCCCGCCTTGCAGAGAATTCTCGATCTGCACCGCGACTTGGCTCAGTGCTTGGGGTTCGAAGAGAGCCCATATGACGCGCTGCTCGACCAGTACGAGCCTGGCATGAAGAAGTCAGAGCTGGTGCGGATCTTTTCCGAACTGAAGTCCGGACTCGTGCCGCTCGTGCAGTCGATCTCGGAACGGCTCGACCGCGTCGACGATGCCGTGCTGCGGCGGCACTATTCCGAGAAAGCTCAGTGGGAGTTTGGCGTGGACGTGGCGCGGCGCCTGGGTTATGACTTCCAGCGCGGACGGCAGGACAAATCCGTCCACCCCTTCACGACCTCATTCTCAATCAGCGATGTCCGCATCACGACGCGCGTTGATGAACGGTTTCTGCCCACGGCGCTGTTCGGCACGCTGCATGAGTGTGGCCATGCCCTCTATGAACAGGGAGTCAGCCAGAATCTGGAAAGGACGCCCTTGGCCGGCGGCGCTTCCCTCGGCATCCACGAATCCCAATCGCGGCTCTGGGAGAATGTTGTGGGGAGAAGCCGCAATTTTTGGAGGTTCTTCTTTCCCCGCCTGCAACAAGCCTTCCTGCAGAGCCTTCAAGACGTTTCTCTGGAATCCTTCTACCGCTCTATCAACCGCGTGGAGCCTTCGCTGATCCGGGTCGAGGCAGACGAAGTCACTTACAATCTGCATATCCTGCTGCGCTTCGAATTGGAGGGAAACCTTCTCGAAGGCCGCCTCGCCTTGGCCGACCTGCCGGAGGCCTGGAATGCCGGAATGAAAGAGTCGCTGGGCATAGCTCCCCCAGACGACGCGCAGGGCGTGCTGCAGGATGTGCACTGGTCCAATGGATTGATCGGCTACTTTCCAACCTATTCTCTGGGAAACCTGCTTTCCGTCCAGCTTTTTGAGAAGGCTCGATCGGTCATTCCGTCGCTGGAGGCTCAAATCGACCAGGGGAATTTTGGGCCGCTCCTGGCGTGGCTGAGGGAGAACGTCCACCAGCATGGCCGCAAGTTCCTGCCTTTGCCTCTGGTCGAACGCGCCACGGGTGGACCTCTTCAAGCAGCTCCCTACCTCCACTACCTGCGCGACAAGTACACCGAAATTTACTTTTGACCCTCCCGGAACGGGACTGTGTCAAAGTCAGAATCAGAGCCTTCGCCACGCGCTGGCGTAAGCCAGAGGTCGGAGGAGTTAACCCGGGAAAAATCTCAGAGGCGGCCTGCCCACCGGCTGACGCCGGTGGTCTGCGAATTGGACGTTGTTCTGGCTCCCCTCCTGAGATCAGGAGGGGATGTGCCGCACAGCGACAGCGGTCGCACCGCGGCACGGGGGTGGTCTGAGGGATGCACCGAGAACCGTCATTGAAGCGTTTCGTATCGAGGAAGAGCCTTTGCGGCACGAAACGTTCGATTGGAGGTTTCGGCAGAGCCGGTCGCACCACCCCGGCGCTGGCTCCGGGACCGCCGTCCCTGTGCCAGCGCCCGCCCCTCCTCAGCCGAGGAGGGGAATCAAAATGTCCAATCTCCAGCCCACCGGCTGACGCCGGTGGTTGGCTCAGAGCCACGACCTAGACGGCGCCATGTCCCACGGACTCTCAATCCGCGCTCCCTTGAAAATCCCCTCTTGGGAGGGGTGGGCGCGTAGCGACAGCGGTCGCGGAGCGCCGGGGTGGGTCCACTGGCGGGCCACCACCCCTGCCGCAAAAGACGCGGCCTCCCCCTTATCAAGGGGGACAAATCTTGGACTTTTCATCAAACGTGGCGTGGCACTGCGGCATGGAGAACTCTTCTGCAGCAGGCTTTAGCCCCCAATTTCCGCGCCCCAAAAGCATTTGTCATTTGCAATCTCTGTGGCTATACTTACGCGCTGTCGCCGCCTCTGCCCTGAGATTCCCGCTCATTACCACTAGCGTGGTTTGCCGTGTACGGTCTTTCTTCGGGGAACTGGAGCGTTCATGAACATCAAGGAAATCAAAGAGCTCATCGAAGTGGTGTCGCAGCACGGGATCACCGATCTGGAAGTGGAGCGATCGGGAGTGAAGGTCAGAATCAGAAAGGAAGGGCAGCCGGTGGTGGTCAGCTCGGTCCCTGCGAACTCCACCTATGCTTTTCCCACAGGCTATGCCCCAGCGGCCCCTCCCGCCGCGGCCAGCGCCAGCTCGAGTGTTTCAGCGGCCGCGCCGTTGAACGAAGAGGAAGGACTTCTGATCGTGAGATCTCCGATTGTGGGAACTTTTTACCGCTCGCCTAATCCGGAAGCGGAGCCTTTCGTCAAGGCCGGCGATGCGGTTGAGCCGGGCCGCGTGCTTTGCATCATTGAAGCCATGAAGCTGATGAATGAAATTGAAGCCGAGGTCAGCGGCGAGATCGTCAAGGTCTACGTGGAGAACGGAGAACCTGTCGAATTTGGCCAGGCGCTGTTCGGCATTCGACTCTCCAAGAAAGCTTGAGCCAATGGAACCCTGGGACGGATCGCAGAATCCTTGGAATCGCGGCAGGACGGCCTGCGCGGCTCGCCAGCGATGTCGTCTCGCCTCTGCATTCTTCCATGCTTCCATCATTGCACGATTTGCTGGCTCCCGGATCCCAGCGTCCCAATCCATGCCTGATCGCGCTTCGCACAGTTAGTCTCCGCCCATGTTCAAGAAGATTCTCGTAGCCAATCGCGGCGAAATCGCTCTGCGCATTATCTGCGCCTGCAAAGAGCTAGGCATTAAGACGGTGGCCGTCTTTTCGGAGGCCGACCACAATTCGCTGCATGTGCGCTTTGCTGACGAAGCCGTCTGCATCGGGCCTCCCAAGAGTTCGGAAAGCTACTTGAAGGTGCCGAGCGTCATTAGCGCGGCCGAAATCACCAACGCCGACGCCATTCACCCGGGTTACGGCTTTCTCTCCGAGAACGCCTATTTTGCGGAGGTTTGCGAGGCCTGCCACATCAAGTTCGTCGGCCCGCCTCCCAATGTCATTCGGTTGATGGGCGACAAGGCGCGCGCGCTGGCCGCCATGTCCAAGGCGGGCCTGCCCGTGCTTCCCGGCAGCAATGGTATTGTTCCTTCGGTTGAAGCAGCGCGCGACATCGCGCAGGAAATCGGCTACCCCGTTATTGTCAAGGCTTCGGCCGGCGGCGGAGGGCGCGGCATGCGGATTGTCCGCAGCCGTGAAGAGCTGGCCACAGCGTTCTCCACTGCCCAACATGAAGCCGGGCTGGCTTTCAGCGTTCCGGATGTCTACATGGAGCGCTACGTCGAGCGGCCGCGCCACATTGAGTTTCAGGTGGCGGGAGATAACTACGGAAAAGTCATCCACTTTGGCGAGCGCGAATGCAGCATTCAGCGGCGCCATCAAAAACTGCTCGAAGAGTCTCCTGCCGTGGCCCTCGGCAGTGCCATTCGAAAGGAGATGGGTGCCAAGGTCGAGGCGGCCCTGGCCAGCATTGGTTACTCGAATGCGGGCACGGTTGAGTTCCTGATGGACGAAAAGATGAATTTCTATTTCATGGAGATGAACACGCGCATCCAGGTGGAGCACCCGGTGACGGAGATGGTGACGGGCGTGGACTTGGTGAAACTCCAGATCCTGATTGCAGGCGGCTCCAAGCTTCACTTCGAAGACCATCTCAAGCCGCGCGGCCACGCCATTGAATGCCGGATCAACGCAGAAGATCCCTACACCCATGTTCCGTCGCCCGGGAAGATCACCTCGTTTAACGTACCCGGTGGCATCGGCGTCCGAGTCGACACCGCAGCCCACACCGAATGCACCATCTCCTCGCACTATGACTCATTGATCGCCAAGTTGATCGTCCATGCCAACTCACGGCCTGAGGCCATTCGCAAAATGGAGCGCGCGCTCGAGATGTTCGTCATCGAAGGCGTGAAGACGACCATTCCTTTGCACCAGCGGATCATGCACGATGTGGATTTTGGCGCTGGACGTTTCGACACGAAGTTTATGGAGCGGTATGTGCAGTAGTCAGCGGTGAGTTGTCAGTTGTCGTTGCCGGATGTCCAAGTGAAGGAAGATCGCTAACCACTGACAACTGACAGCGGACAACGGACGGCTAACAAACATGCAACTTCCCCGCCTTTATCCCATCATCGACCTTGAGATCAGCCGGTACCCTCTAGAGTTCCTGCTTGGGGAATTCGCTGCCGCAGGGTTGCCGTGGGTTCAACTGCGCGACAAGAAGGCAAACTCACGCCAGGTCTTCGCTGCTACCCAGCACTTCGTTGCGCTTTCGCGCTCGCAGGGGTTGACGGCGCTCGTGAACGACCGCGCCGACATTGCCTGGCTCAGCGGCGCCGATGGAGTCCATGTGGGTCAGGAAGACCTTCCAGTGGAGCACGCCAGAAAAATCATGGGTCCGGCGAAAATCATCGGGTGCTCAACTCACAATCTAGCGCAGGCTCTGGAGGCGGAACAGAGCAGCGCAAATTACCTTGCGATCGGTCCCGTGTTCGCTACGGCCAGCAAAGAGAATCCAGACCCGATTGTGTCGCAAGCGGAGCTGCGGGAAATCCGAAGGCGCGTGCAAAAGCCTTTGGTCGCCATTGGTGGAATCACGTCTCAAAATGCTGCACAGTTGTTTGATCTCGGTTTGGACTCCGTGGCGGTGATTCGCGATCTTCTCAGTGCACAGGACATTCGCGTCAAGATCAGTCAGTTCCTGAGGGCAACTGGGTTGACCGCGGTTTGAAGGCACGTCGAAGCCGCCAATGAACCAGCCCCTCATGCCGCCCGGTAGCGCAATAAGCGGGTAGGAACGGGCCCATTCCCTGTAACGACTTCGGCAACCCAAATGGGGAGCGCCGCAGCGGCTGTCCCTGAAGCTGTGAAAAATTCAACGGTAGGGACGCGCTGCGCATTAATGTCAACTTAAGGCGGCTTCGTCCACGATTGACGTGCTTTTCGCCAATCGTGGGCCCGGTCCTGCCTTAAGTTGACATCAATGCGCGCTGCGGCGCGTCCGCAACCGGAGACCCAGCGCGGACGCGGAGCACCGCCTCCCTACCGATTAGGTTTATACGCTCAACCGCATTTTTTTCACAGCTCCGCTCGCTCCCGAGTCAGTATATCAAGGAGAACCAAATGCGATTGAAAGGAAAATCTGTAGCGATCTTTCTGGAGAACCTCTACGAGGACACCGAGTTTTGGTACCCCTACTACCGAATGCAGGAAGAAGGCGCCAGCGTGACGGTGATTGCTCCAAAGCAGGGCAGTTTCACCGGCAAGCACGGCATTCCAGCCAAGTCAGATCTGTCTATCCACGACGCACAAGCAGACCATTACGACGCGCTGATCATCCCCGGAGGTTATTCGCCAGACAAGATGAGGCGCTCGCCCGAAATGGTCCGCTTTGTGAAGGATATGGACGCGAAGGGCAAGATCGTCGCGGCAATCTGTCACGCCGGATGGATGTTGGTATCGGCTGGTGTGGTGAAGGGAAGAAAGGCCACCAGCTTCTTTGCCATCAAAGATGACCTGGTGAACGCTGGCGCCGAATGGATCGACCAGGAAGTGGTGCGCGACGAGAACCTGATTACGTCGCGTACGCCCCAAGATCTGCCGGCTTTCTCCAGGACGATCATTAGCGCCCTTGACCCCGAACTTTGAGTTTCAAAACTTGGCCGTCAGCCGGCAACGTAACTTGCTGAAGACGATCGGCTGCCTGAGATCGACCTCACTGGAAACCTTTGCCTTCAGTGATTGTGATGTATTTGTCTATGGGCAGATCGGCCAAGCGCTCGGTTTTACCTTTGGGTCCTGGCCACTTCACTTCCAGCCAGTCGAGTTTGGCTGCCGCGCCTAAGCCGAGAATTTCGCGGGAATCGTGCGAGGAGAGATAGCTGCCACCCGCGGTCTTCAAACGGGAGCGTTGGACGCCCCCGCCAGACCAGCTCAGGCGGGCGCCGATGGCGTCGCGATTGGACTGCGTTCCCACCAGTTTGACACCGATCCAGTGCTGCTGCTTGCCGGTGTTGTTTCGCAGCAACAGCGGCGGTTCGCCGTTGTTGGCAACGAGGACGTCGGAGCGCCCGTCGTTGTCGTAGTCACCCAAAGTCATTCCACGGGCCGGATACTGGCGGGAAAAGGCGGCGCCGGCTTCCGCAGACACATTTAAGAACTTCTGGCCTTCCTGTCGGAATAGCAGCAGTGGCTCCTTGTAGGTCACCTTGGTCATGTTGACGTCAACCATGTCGTCCGGGTGGCCGTTTGCGAGGAAGAGATCCAGCACGCCGTTGTTGTCAAAGTCGAAAAATTTCAGTCCCCAGCCGCTCAGCAGCAGTGTCGCCTGTCCAACCCCCGTAGTCATCGCCAGATCGCGAAACGTTTCATCTTTGTTGTTCTGATAAATGGAAAACTTCTCCTGATCGACGTTGGCGACAAACAAGTCGGGCCAGCCGTCACCGTTGAAATCGGCTGAGTCGACGCCCATTCCCGATCTTGGCCGCCCATCTTCGCTGTAAGCCACTTCGGCCATCAGGCCCACTTCTTCAAACTTTCCTTCGCCCCGGTTCACAAACAGAAAATTCTGCACCGTGTCATTCGCGACGAACAGATCCATCATCCCATCGTTATTGATGTCGGTGGCTACGACGCCCAAGGACTTACCCAGTGACTTTGAGATGCCACTCGACTTGGTAACGTCTGTGAACGTGCCGTCGCCATTGTTGTGAAACAGGTAGCTGGGCGTGGGGTTGAAAACACGCGGTATGCAGTAATAGGCGCGGCCCAGTTTGTTGTCGCCGCAGAAAATGTGGCGCTTCAGGCCATACTCAACGAAACTGCAGAGAAACAGGTCCAGTTTTCCATCGTTGTCGTAGTCGAACCAGGCGGCGCTCGTCGTCCAGCTATTCGTCACAACGCCGGCTTTAGAACTTTGGTCTGCAAAAGTGCCATCACCGTTGTTGCGGTAAAGCAGCGGCGAGTGGTCGTAAGCCGTTACCAGCAGGTCCGTATCGCCGTCGTTGTCGTAGTCGCCGGCAGCGGCGCCCATCCCGAACACGTTCCCCTCAACACCCGCCTTGGATGTGACATCTGCAAAGCTGCCGTCACGGTTGTTTCGATAAAGCGCACCGAAGAGCGGTTTCGAAGGCTTGAAAAAATCGCAGGGGCCGTAATTCACCAGATAGATGTCCATCCAGCCGTCGTTGTCGTAGTCCAGGAAAGCGCAGCCTGGTCCGAGTGTTTCAGGCAAGTATCTCTTCTCAGAGCGGGCATTGTCATGAACCCACGTGATCCCACTCTTAGAGGAGAGAATCTCTTCAAAAAGCGGCGAGACCGAGTTGGCTGCGAGGGCGCCCAATCCGATCAGAACTGAAGTGGCAATGATCAAGCTGGACAGCCTGCCCAAGCGAGAAGGTGTGAAAACATTCATGTCAAAACGAAATCCCTCTGCGAGTTTGTATAAGTGACTAAGCGCGCCAAGGCTGCAACCAAAAAGACCACGGGAAATCCAACCGCGAATGAACGCGAACCCTTTCCAATGTGCCGTTAGGGGTGCCCCACGTCCGAAAAATGTGGCTAAAAAAAGACAAGATTTAACGATCTTGTATGACAGAGGCAGCCTCCAGTCGGGACAAAATGAAGGCCACGTCAGGCCGTCATCTTAGCACATGGTGGGTAAGGTACGAGATCTGAACGGTCACGCTACACCTCTGACGCATGCCTTTTTTTTTGAGCTGGTGAGGTCGACTGAGCACAAGAAACAGCCAGTCAGGACGCCTGGAAATGATGGATGTAGCTTTTGAGTCTGCCAAGTGAACACCTTG
>JAKEER010000620.1 GCA_022616615.1 Acidobacteriota bacterium | reverse complement strand
CAAGGTGTTCACTTGGCAGACTCAAAAGCTACATCCATCATTTCCAGGCGTCCTGACTGGCTGTTTCTTGTGCTCAGTCGACCTCACCAGCTCAAAAAAAAGGCATGCGTCAGAGGTGGCTGTTTCCAGGGGGCAATTCCATTTTTCGACGGTATAATCAATCATGAGTTTTCATTTCTTGGGCAAGCGGCTCCTGTTTGTCCTGAATTGGAAGCCGCTTCAATGCCTGCTTCTGGGACACATGATGAGCAGCTGTTGGGAAAGGGAGGGGCCATGAAGATAACCGCTTTGGTATTGGTTTTTTGTCTGATGTGGATCCTGCCCGTGGCAGCGGGCAGGGAAAAAGTGGTAACTCCGCCTCCTGAAAAACTGGCGGAAGCCAGCCAGATTGCGAAACGAGCGGACTCTCTGCTGGCCCGAAAATTCTTCGAAGATGCCGCACTCGAGTATCACAAGGCTCTCGCCATCACGCCACGCGACCACGTTCTCCAGAACAAGCTGGGAATCGCTTACCACCAGTTGCAGAACCTCGATATGGCCAAGAAGCAGTACGAGCGGGCGCGGAAGATTAATCCAAACTACCACGAAGCCTGGAATAACCTGGGCACGGTGTACTATAGCCTCAAGAAGTATAGGCGGGCGGTGAAGGACTACAAGAAGGCGCTGGACATCAAAGCGGAGTCGGCGACAACACACCACAATCTGGGCGCCGCTTACTTTGCGATGAAGAAGTATGAAGAGGGATTTGCCTCCTATGCAGAAGCCTTTCGTCTCGACCCAACGATTCTCGACCGGATCTCAACCCGCGGCACAATTATTCGCACGGCGGAAGTTAACCAGGGCATCCAGAACTTTTACCTGGCCAAGTTGTTTGTGATCAACGGCCAGCCCGAGAAGGCGTTGACTTACCTGCTGAAGGCGCTGGAAACCGGCTTCAATGACTACGAGAAGATTACCAAGGATCCCGACTTCAGAGTGCTGGCGCAGGATGAACGGCTGAGCCGGATGATTTCGCAAAAGCATGAGCCGCCGCAGTAGGCGTTGGCGCCGGCGCAGCTCTCCACGTCTCTCCCCCTTACCCGGCCTTTCAAACTCGTTGGCGGCCGGCAGGGCCCGACACGTCGGCCCCTGTCGGCCGTCATTCCATCAACATTAAATCGATATCAATATTTTCTTCCCTCTCAATCTCGCCAAACTGGTGGCGCAAGCGGTTGATGTTAAGCGCTGCCGGTACCGAGAGGACGGCCTCCATCCGAAAGATTGGGGTGCCGCTCACGGGTGCGAGGTAGGTCTTGGTCTCCATCGCCTCGATATTGATATTGAGCTGGCTCAGGAGCCCGCTCAGGCGATGCACGACGCCCGGATGATCCATGCACGAGGCCGTGAGTTTATAGGGTAGGCTCTGTTCCGCTGCCTTCTTCGCTGCAGGCTTTCTCACAGAGATGTTCAGCCCGGTCAGCGCACCGAGCTCGCCGTAAGCGTTTGCTAGCTTCAACAAGTTGCTGGCTTCGCCGGAAATCAGCAGGATTAAGGCAAACTCGCCGCAAAAGACAGCCATCTTGCTATCCTCAATGTTGCATCCATGCTGAACAATGAACTCTGAGATTTTCTCCACCA
The DNA here is from genome assembly GCA_022616615.1 of Acidobacteriota bacterium. GTDB lineage: Bacteria > Acidobacteriota > Terriglobia > Versatilivoradales > Versatilivoraceae > VFZK01. The sequence continues at coordinate 3,443 of JAKEER010000620.1, read as the reverse complement.
GCCCGACTTTGTCGGGTCCTACTGCCGTCAGAATCAGATTTTCTCTATTGGGCATTTTTCCCCTTCCTTTTGCAGTGTGGCATCAAGTTGGCGCTCCATTGAGGAGCGGTGAAAAATTCGTGAATCAGAGGAGAGCGCTGCCCTTTCACATCGTCCCCCTTTCCAACTGATCTTTAGCCATAAGTCGGGTCGCTGGACACAGAGGGTGTGTACGTCCAGAGTTCCCGGCGGGGACCCTGCGCCACGACAGTGGGCGCTGCAGCACGGGCGTGCTTCACTACGAACCCGCGTTGGTAGTGCGCCACGACAGTGGCGCTAAGTCCCCGGAGGGGACCAATATGAATAGCCCAGGGTGGGCGACACCCGCCACCCTGGGTAAGTGTAGCCAAAACGACCGACCCTGAAAGGGTCGAACAATGTAACGCCGAGGCCGGTTCAACCCTTTCAGGGTTGGATCTGAAACTTTTTGTTGCCGTGGGTTCGCTCCGCACTGCTGCGCTCAACCCACGGCTATTCATATTGGTCCCCTCCGGGGACAGCAGAGGTGTCCAGCACAAGACTTGGAGGCCATGCTCAGCTTTTCCAAGCGGGAAACGTATTCCAGGCGCTCCCTCGATTTTTTCACAACTCCAGGCCGTGCTCTCAAATTCTCCCCGCTGCCGGCCCTGAGTGTGTCGGTGAACCGCGAATTTCTGCTAGACTCAAGACGCGCCGAACGCCGCGTGCCTGTGACAATTCGATAAGGAGGATTTCATGAAATCAGCAGTTATGATAGCCGTTCTTTTCCTTCAAGCAGCCAACCTTTCTTTGCTTCAGGGGCAGACGAAGGAAGCCGGTCGTTTGGGAGCAGCTGCCACCGCCTTTCAGGAGATCATGGACACTCCCGACAGCTCTGTGCCGGTGGATCTTCTGGAACGTTCTGAGTGCATCGTCATCATTCCCTCGATGAAGAAGGGCGGCTTCATCCTCGGAGGACGTTACGGCAAGGGCGTGGTGAGTTGCCGCCAGAATGAAGGCAAGGGAGCCTGGGGGACGCCGGCCATGGTTGCCCTGGGCGGCGGAAGCTTTGGGCTGCAGATCGGCGTCGCTGCCGTTGATGTGGTGATGCTGGTGATGCACCGGGACGGGGTCAATAGCCTGTTGAAAAATAAGTTCACCATGGGTGGCGATGTTTCCGCAGCCGCGGGACCCGTGGGCCGCGCAGGCGCTGCCGAGACCGATGCGTACCTGAAGGCCAAGATTCTCAGCTACTCTCGCAGCCGCGGCGTCTTTGCCGGGCTGGAGCTTAAGGGCGCCGTGTTGCAACAGGATCGCGACGGCAACCAGAATCTCTATGGGAAACCAGTCGGCGCGAAGGATCTGCTGATGGCGGCGCAAGAGCCCGTCCCGAACGACGCGAAGCCGTTGATTGACGTGCTGACGAAGTATTCTCCCGCGCGCAATCGCAAGCCACTCTAAGAAAAGTGACGAGTAACGAGTGACAAGTGGCGAAAGGTGAGAATTGCCTCGCCTCTTGTGTCACTAATCACTAACCAAATCGCTAACCACTGCTCCTTCATGTCCCAGGAAAGATCAAACAGTCCCGTCACTGCCGCCAGCGATTCAACTCCAGCTGCTGGCCGCGAGCGGCAGATGCAGCAGCTCGTTGAACAGATACGGAAAGATGAGCTGCAAATGGCAGAAGGTGGCGGCCGGTCGGCCATCGAGCGGCAGCATGAGAAAGGCCGGCTGACGGCGCGAGAAAGAATCGCACAGCTTATCGATCCGCAGTCTCGCTTTCTCGAATTTGGCATCTATGCTGCTTTCGAAATGTACCAGGAATGGGGCGGCGCGCCGGCGGCGGGTGTGGTGACGGGTGTTGGGAAGATTTGCGGACGCGACTTCCTGATCATCGCCAACGACGCCACCGTCAAAGCCGGCTCGTTTTTTCCGATGACTGCGAAGAAGGTTCTGCGCGCCCAGCAGATGGCGCTGGAAAACCACATCCCCACGATCTATCTGGTGGATTCGGCCGGCATTTTCCTGCCTCTCCAGGAGGACGTCTTTCCAGACACGGACGATTTCGGGCGTGTCTTCTACAACAACGCGGTGATGTCAGCTCGCGGCATTCCGCAGATCACGGCCATCATGGGATCATGCGTCGCCGGTGGCGCCTATTTGCCGGTCATGTGCGACAAGTTGCTGATGACCGAAGGCAGCGGCCTTTTTCTGGCGGGGCCCGCGCTGGTCAAGGCGGCGATTGGCCAAAAGATTTCCGCTGAAGAACTGGGCGGCGCCGAGGTACACGCCAGCATCAGCGGTACGATCGATTTCAAGGAGAAGGACGATCCGAGCTGCATCCGCCGCATTCGCGAGCTGGTCGATAAGATGGGCGAGCGTCCGCGGGCGCCGTTTGACCGCCGGCCGGCTCTCGAACCTCTCAGGGACTTGCAAGACATTAGCCGTCTCTTTGGCGCCGACCCCCAGGAGGAGTACGACATGCGGCAGGTCATTGCCTGTCTTGTCGACGGCAGTGAGTTCACGGAATACAAGGCGGAATATGGACAGACGCTGCTCACCGGCTACGCGCGGTTGGGGGGGTTCGCTGTGGGCATTGTTGCGAACCAGAAGATGCATGTGCGCGAAAAAGGCAAGCGGTTTGAGTTCGGCGGCGTCGTCTACACAGAGAGCGCCAACAAAGCTGCGCGCTTTATCCTGGACTGCAACCAGAACCTCATCCCGCTCGTCTTCCTTCACGACGTCAATGGCTTCATGGTAGGCCGCGAGGCCGAGCATAGCGGCATCATCAAGGCTGGCGCGAAGATGGTGAGCGCTGTGTCGAATAGCGTGGTGCCCAAGATTACGGTCGTCCTCGGTGGCAGCTTCGGCGCCGGCCATTATGCGATGTGCGGCAAGGCCTACTCGCCTCGCTTTATTTATGCCTGGCCAACCGCGCGTTATGCTGTGATGGGTGGCGACCAGGCCGCGGGAACGCTGGTGGATATTAAGATCAAACAACTGGAGCGCTCCGGCAAGCTGCTCAGCGAAGAGGACAAGAAAGCGCTCTTCACCTCGGTGAAAGAAACTTACGAGCACCAGACGGACCCGCGGTATGGTGCGGCCAGACTTTGGATCGACAAGATTATCGATCCGGCGATGACCCGAGAAGTGTTGATTCGCAGCCTGGAGCTGGCCGCGCTGAATCCTGATATTCCGAAGTTCAGCGTCGGGCTGTTGCAGACGTGAAGGGGACGCGCTGGCCACAGACGTGGACGCAGATGACACAGATCGACAAGATGAACGCAGATGTAGCAGAGGAGGCTTCGGAATCGTGCTCAACCACTAGCTTAGCTAAGCTCGTACTACTATGTTAAGTCATTCGACGATTCCTCGGGTGGCGCCTACATGGCGTAGGTTGCCATGTGGGCGTACGCTCCGCATACATCGCAACAAGCACGATGTAT
>JAKEER010000619.1 GCA_022616615.1 Acidobacteriota bacterium | reverse complement strand
TCGGGCCTGGAGTTCATTCTCCAAACTGTCAGCCTGAACCTGCTGTTGGCAGACTGGGCATGATCGGACGCCTTTAGTGGCTCTCAGATAGTCGATTGCCTTACTCAGCAGGTTCAGCAGAAGACCGGTCTGCCCAACCGCCTTCTGCTCCTCTACCTTCTGTTCAGCCAGTGCCTTCTGGTAGGCAGTCTCAGCAGATGAAAAACGAGTCCTCGCATTCTGCCAGGAGCTTCTTGCCCTTTCGGCATCGCGGAATGCCTGAAGTATGCTGTCAATCTCCTCACATTCCTGCTGTAGTTTGGTGAGGTCCTTTCCCTTTTCCTCCTTGGCCCAAGTTTCCGCTGAGATGCTCGGCTTACCTTCAGCGTTCCAAAGGTTCTCCAGTGCTATCTGAGCTTGGCTGTAGGCCTGAGTCAGGCGATTCAACTCCTCGTTCACATCCCGAACAGCATCCCGCAGCGACTGTTCCGAACGGTCAACGCCGGGAACGGTAAGGTAGTCTTTCAACGCTTCGAACCGCTGCCTCGGCTGTGTTTCAATAAAACGCAAGATCTGCGATCGGCGGAGTATTTTGACGTCGGGTAACCCACCAGTTGGCTCGACCTTAACATTCGTGCCGGTGTAAGACGCTTTCCAAGTTCCAGTGGTAGTGGTCAAGACAACGCGAAGATCATCGGGGCGTCCAAGTATCGAGGCAATGTGTTTCTTGTCTGCACCACTCCGGTCCTCCAGAGAACCAAAGCTTTGCTCGCAGAGAAACGAGAACGCATCGACTATCGAGGATTTGCCTGTCCCATTCTCTCCAAAAATCATCGTGATCTTCTTATCAGGATCGAAATCGATCTTGACTGCCTGTGTTGCTCCACGGAAGCAACTCAAAGCCAGTTGTCTAAGCTTTGTGCTCATCACTTCCCTTTTCGTCAATCGCGTTCAGTTTGAATAACACAGTCCAATCGTGACTCGACATCTGGCCGGCGGCGATCCTTTGCTCCAGATCTTTAAGCAATTCTTGCCTGAGCAATCCTTCTTTTTGAAAAGCGGTCAAAATGCGTTCAGCTACTTCTTGGTCTGGCTTCTTCACACAACCCTCCACCTAATCGTAAAAAGAGTTGTTTCCTGAACGTTTTGCTGAAGACGTTTCTCGACTTCGTCCATCAGGGAATCCTTTCGGGCATCGATCTCCTTAGCAGCGTTTTCGTACTCCTTCCAGGCTTCATCCCGTTTGGTTTCCAGTTGGCGTCTTTCCCGTTCTAATCGGAGCTTCTCGGGTAAGTTCGGCGCCAGCCTCGCGCTGCGGCGGACTTCTTTGATCTGTTCTTCCAACTCCTTAAGAGCTATTTTCAGCGAGTTCCGTTGGTCCTCGCCCCAACGGTCCAGCTTGTCGAGCTCCGCCTCGAAGTAGCGGGCATTCTTCTCACCCAACTCCGCAAGAATTTGACTTCTTTTTGAGTTGAGAACCAACTGCAGCCTCCCTTTGGCCTTGGCGAGATCATCGCAATCACTCAGTGAACATTCCTCAGTCGAAAGCGTAAAGAGGCGGTGGCACTGATCATCGTGGAGTGCGTGTCCATCGTCAGTAATTCCCGAAACGAGAACGTGGTCCTCGGTTTCAAAAGCACTAACTGTGAGAACAGTAACCATCAACCAGCCGGTTTTCCCCACCAGCGGTTCGATGACTGAGATGTTGCGCCCTGAATGCAGATACTGGAAAGCCAGGTCTCTGTCTGAAACCTTCAGCGCTTTGCAGCATTCAATGATCCGCTGTGCCAGCGGATGTCCGAGACGATACAGGTTGGCATCTTCAACATTCTTCCCGGTGCGATAGGGACCAGGATGAATCCGTTCCTCAGGAAAGGGATTTCGGACCAGGTAGAAAGCGTTACGGCCATCTTCGAATTCGGCACAGTCGCGCAGATAGTAGCGGGTGACCTGCCAAAGCCAGTTGTCATACTTGTTGAGATACTCATTGCTCTCTCGAAGGCTCACTCGAAGTTTCTCGTGGACCTCTTCGTCAAAGTTTTCGAGAAGCTCTTGCCGGGTAAGATTCATCTTCTCATCTATCTGCTCCTCAAGTTCCTCCTGAAGGGCGTTAAAGCTTAGCTCGATCTGCTCCGGGCTGCGGCAGGTCTGATAGATCTGCGCGATTCTCTTCTCGAAATCGACTCCTGACTCAATGGTGCCCAGAACTTCATCGCTCGCCCCAAAAACCCCGCTGAAGAGCTTGAACTTCTCTGACAGAAGCTGGTAAACGCGCCGATCGGCGGCGTTCTTCTTGTTGAGAAAACTAACTACCACCACGTCATACTTCTGGCCGTAACGGTGGCAACGACCAATCCGCTGCTCGATGCGTTGGGGATTCCAGGGAAGATCGTAGTTGACTACCAGGGAACAGAATTGGAGATTGATCCCCTCCGCAGCCGCCTCGGTAGCAATCATAATTGCGGCTCCTTCGCGAAAGCAATCCACCAACGCCTGCCGCATATCGGCACTAGGTGATCCGGTCACACGATCGGTGCCTTTGTGCCGCTCCAGCCAGCCGCGGTAGATCTCCTTCGACTTGGGATCGGTGTTGGAGCCGTTAAATAGAACAATCCGGCCAGAGTACCGCGAGGTCTCAAGAATGTTTCGGAGGTACTCCTGAGTGCGCGTGGATTCGGTGAAGATGATGGCTTTCTCCGGTGCCCCGAGTTCCCGAGCTTTGGCAAATCCCTTATCCAGCGCCGTCATGAGGACTTCGCCCTTGGAGTTTTTGAGTATCGACTGCGCCAGCGCTTTGAATTCATTAAGAGCCACAATTTCCTCACGGATGAGTTTCAGCTCCTCCGGAGTGTAGGTGGTCTGATTCCCGTTTGCCTGTTCTTCATCGGTCCACTCTTCTTCAATCTCGTCGAGTGTTTCAAAGTCCGGCACAACCTCTTCTGGCCTGACCTCGGCCGGAACGCTCTGTTGGGCTGCGGTTTCAAGTTTATTAGCGAGGGCTTCCAAAGTTCCCGAAATGGCATAAGTGGAAGAGGCGAGAAGCTTCCTGAGAATGAGAGTCATCAACTGGCGCTGGCTCGCCGGAAGAGCAAACAGCCGGTCGCGCTGCAGGTACTCAGAGACCAGGTCGTACAGGCGCTGTTCTTCCTCCGTTGGGTAGAACTCTTGCGTGATCGGAATGCGATTGGTGTACTTGATGTACTCCACGACCTGGCGTCGAAGCGTGCGCTGACAGACCGCCTTCAGCCGTTCCTTTAGCCTGGTGTAATCCTCTTCAGTTCTCAGGACACCGAATTGGGCCTTAAAGCTTCTAAGGTCACCAAATGTGTAGTCGTCAATGACGCTGACTAACCCATAAAGCTCCAGAAGAGAGTTTTGAAGAGGGGTCGCGGTCAGGAGAACTTTGGGACAATCGGATACGGAATCCTTGATGGCATTCGCGATGCGGTTGGTAGGTTTATAAACGTTTCGGAGCCTGTGTGCCTCGTCGATGATGACCAGATCCCACTTGGTTCGGCGGACATAGGCGTCTTTGGCGCGGGCAAAATGGTACGAACAAATGATGATCTGCGATTGATCAAAGGGATTCAGATTCCCCTCGCGCACTGACTGATTGAAGCTTTTGGCTTCCAGGATCACTGATGGAAGGAAGAATTTGTCACTGAGTTCCTGGTTCCACTGCTTCCGCAGGCTGGCCGGCACAATGACGAGGAGATTGCGCTCTCGTTCTGCCCATTTCTGCGAAAGGAGAATGCCCGCCTCAATTGTCTTCCCAAGGCCCACTTCGTCAGCGAGGACGGCCCCCTTTGACAAAGGAGACCGGAAGGCGAACAGAGCCGCGTCGATCTGATGGGGATTCAAATCTACTTGTGCGTCAGCCAATGACGCCGCGAGCTTCTGCACACTATCCGACGAGCACCGCTTCGTCAGCTCGTAAGCAAAGTATTTGGCGTGATAGTCGGTCAACTGCATGACTATCGCCTTCGTAAGAGTGAACGCCTCGAAGCACGATCTCTTACATATAGAATCGATACTCCGGTTGAATTCTCCCACTTGGAAGAATCTCGGCGAGAACCTGGCCGACTCTTCTGGAGAAGGCCAGTGTGATCGGTTCGCCGCAAGAAAAGTCAGCGGTATTCCAGTTCATCTTCGTCAGTGCGAGGACTTCTTTAAGTACAGCATCCCAAGCGCTGTCGCCAAAGTGTTCGAGGATTTCGATTGGTCTCGGAACTCGTGCTAGAGCTCGATTGCGACAAAGCCAGCGTTCGGGGCCAAACTAATTGGGTTGGAAGGCCCAGCTGCATCGCCCCCGCCTTGAGCGCGCGCCGAAGGTTCTGATGGCCCAATTCCTCACCCTCCGTCCCCAAAGAGCTGTTGCTTTCAAAGAGGCTTAGCTGTTTTGTCCTTAGCCTGCTGCTCCTCTTCCTCTGCTGTAGACGTGTTGAGTTTTTCTGGTTGGGACTGGTACAACTCTTGATGACTTCCTCGGGGATGCAGCACAGCACTACCTGGGGATTGGGAAGTCGAGAGGACAAGACCTCAAGAGGTCCCGCTGGTTCCGAGGATGCCAATGGCCATCGGCAGATCAAAGGCCGAGCCCTCCTTCCTGATGTCGGCCGGCGCCAGGTTGATCGTGATGTTTTGAAACGGGTAATCCAGTCCGCAGTTCTTAATGGCTGCCTTGATGCGCTCTTTGCTTTCCTTCACCGCTGCGTCGGGCAGACCGACGGTCAAAAAGTTTCCCATCCCTGCTGACTCGTCGACCTCCACTTCGACCAGATAAGCGTCGATGCCATAGACCGCCGCGCTGAGTGCCTTGAACAACATAACCTCTGCCCGCAGAAAGAAGTACTGATGCTCTGGGTTCAAGCCGACGATGAACTGAGTGAGCCAAGCATAGCAGCTTTTCCACGGCGCAGAAATGAGTATGCGGACACCTCCTGGCTTGCAAATTGCACCTTGAAAGTTGGGAAGGAGAAGGCCGATTTCGACGCTTATCAGCCCTCAGACCCACCGTGTTGACGGGCTGCGGGAGCGTCAACCGGCGATCCTCGGTCACAATTCGCGTGGGACAAACGTCAAAGGTGTACTTGCCATGTCGGAGCTAAAGACCCTCCTGGCTGAAGCGAAATCGAGTTTGCAGGATCTTGAGAGTCTGCTGCAGCGCGCCCGTTCGCTCGACGATGTTGTCCACGGAAACTGGACCTTTGGGCGTGAGGAGATGCAAAGCTGCGTTAATGAGATTTCGCGCGTTATCGAGAAGATTCCGGAGAATCTGCAGCTTCAAAAAAGGCTGCAACGAGAAGGCGAGATTGAACAGCTCCATCGGGAGATGGAACAAGTGCGCCACCGCGTGGAAGCCTCCATTGGCAGAATGGAGGCGGCATGCGAGCGCAATGTCACGCAGCTTGCTGAGTTTACTGAAACCTTGCAGCAGCGATTTGAAAAACTGTCACAGGAAAGCCAGGTCACACCACCAATGTCACAACTGAACGAATTGCTGAGCCAGGGCAAATCGTCCCTTGCAAGCAAGGACTATGAGACGTGCATGGCGTTGATGAATGAAGCTCTGCACGTCGCTCCCACCAACTCCGAAGCGGCTTCCTGCCTGGAAGAGGCCCAGCGCAAGCTGGAAGACCAGCGTCTGGAAGAAGAACTGGTAGTTCATATTGACAACCTCAAGAAAGAGGCGATGGACCTCTTTGATCAGGAGAAGTACAAGGAGTGCGCCACGCTTTTCAAGTTCCTCTGTGAGTTGGAACCCAAGAACCGCACACTGCAGGACTACCTGGAGCTGAGCCAGGAGAAGGTTCAGGAGATGAAAGATGCGGAGATGGCCGCGCGCCCGGAGCAGGAAACGGAGAACATCACCGAAACGGCTCTTCCCGCAAGCAGCTTGCAGGAAGATGTCTCTGCCAAGGGCAGTCTTACTCCTCTCTCAGCCGCAATTTCGCGAACGGTTGCATCTGAAACGCCAGGTTCGGCTCTGACCATTGAAGCCCAAGCTCGTTTCAGCGAGGTTCCAGAAGATGCCGAGGTTTCAAGGTGGGGCCACTCTCTAGGTGTCGTGTTCGGTGTCCTGGCGGTGCTGGCGGCAGTGCTGGCAGGCGCGCTGTTCCTGCGGGGTTTCAAGACTGCAGGAAGCGTGGATCTTCGGACGGAACCCTCCGGCGCCAGTGTATCCATCGACGGACAGCCGCGGGGACAGGCACCGCTGCGTGTGGATTCTCTGAAGGCAGGTCAGCACACGTTGAGCGTGGCGAAGGAAGGCTATGCCCCAGCTTCAAAGGCATTCGTGGTTTCGGCTGGCCAGCCGTCCTCTTTGTCAGTGCAGCTTCAGCCGCTCAGCCCAGCACCCCTTGCTGCGCAGCCGCTTCAGCAGGAAGCCGCGGAGCTGTTTGACCGGGGTATGTGGTTGGAGGCCAGCCAGCGTTGCGATGCGCTCCTCGCCGAGGACCCCCACAGCCTGTTCGCGGCCCGCCTGAAAGACAGGATTCGGAATCAATACTGGCAGCAAAGTCAATCTGCGCAACGCCGAGGCCGAGTCGGCGACGCCCGCCTCGCGCTGCAGAATCTACTGCGCGTCTCGCCTCAAGACGGGGCCGCTATCAACGCGCTGAAAAGTCTCAAGGCAAAAGCTGGCAAGGACAGCCCGTTGAATGTACCCGAAGAGTTGCCGTTGCAAGGCAGAATTGAAGAGCTGCGCCGCCAAATCGCCGCGGCGATGAATGCGGCGAACTACTTCCCGCCAGCTTCCGGAAATGCCTGGGAGCTGATTCAACGGCTGGGCTCGATGGCGCCTGCCGATCCGGCTTTCAGGGAACGGATGGACCAGATTCACCGGGAAGCGATCAGCCAGCTTCAGCGCAAGATCCAAGGCAAAGACGCCGACGGCGCGAGGGCCCTGGGACGTCGGCTGCAGGAGTACTTCCCAGCCAGCGCGGAGCTGCGAAGTCTGCGCGAGTCACTAAAGGCCGGCGAAGCGGGCCAGCTCGAAGCCAGAAACAGCTTGATGCAGAAGCTAGATTCGGCCATGGCGCATGGAAATTATGTGACTCCAGCAAATGACAGCGCCCTGGCTTACTGCAACCGGCTTCTGGCGCTGGACAGGCAGAACCCGAAGGCGCAGGCGTTAAAGCGCGAGATCGCCACCCGAGCCTCCGCACAAGCGAAGGATCTACTGAGCAACGAAAAGTTTGACCAAGCCCGCGACGTCCTTTCGGCTCTCCTGGCAGCCGCGCAGAGCGAAGGCAGACCGGCCGCGGCTCAGGAAGCGAAGGCACAGCTCGACAAGCTGGAGTTCACCGCCTACCCGGTGATTCACGATCACGCCCTGGGTAGTTGCAGCGGGCGATTGCGCATGAATGCCTACGTCATTGCCTATGTTCCTTCCGGGGATTCCAAGGACGGATTTTCGCAGAAGCTGACAGAGGTCGTGGAGACCGAACCCGGCGACAAGCTGAAGATACAGCTTAAGAACAAGACCTACCGCTTTCAACCCAACCTGATCAAGAACAAAGAAGGAAGCCGCCAAAAGGTGCAGGAGATTCAGGCAAGGCTGGCGACGCTGATGGCAAATGGGAAGTAAGCTCTGATGGTCGAAGCCAGCTTTTCAGCTTGGCTCCGATGGGTTAGGTGCCTTCCAACTGAACGGGCAGCGTAATGGTAAACTCCGTTCCCCTGCCGGGCTCACTTTGAACTGTGATATTGCCCTTGTGCCTTTGGATAATGTTGTAGCAGATTGATAGCCCCAAACCTGTCCCTACGCCGGCCCCTTTCGTCGTAAAGCCAGGATCGAAGATTCTAGACAGATGCTCCGGCAGGATTCCCTTTCCGTTATCAGTGATCTGAACGCACACCTTTCCATCATCCGAGAACGTTCGGATTCGAATTTCACCTTTGCCTTCGATAGCCTGTGAGGCGTTGATAAAGAGATTCATGAAAACCTGGTTGAGCTGGTTTGGCGAGCAGTAAACCAAAGGCAGGCTGCCGTAATCCTTGACCACGACCGCCCGATTCTTGAGCTCGTGATGCACCAGTGTCAGGGTGCTGTCGAGTCCCTCGTGCAGATCTGCCTTTTGGAACTCGGCTTCATCCAGGCGCGCGAAATTCTTGAGACTCCGCACAATCTTCGCGATCCGATTTCCGGCCGTGACCGTGATCCGGTGATTCTCCTTGAGCATCTCCACCAGCTGACGGAACGGTTCGCTGCCTTTGAGCTCGTCCAGGCTTCGGGTGGTTTCCAACATCTGCAGTAGCCGGTCGATGCAGCGCGTCGAGACATCTGCGGCGCTGTTCACCGCGCCGATGGGATTGTTCACCTCATGCGCCACGCCCGCCACTAGGCTGCCGAGTGAAGCCATTTTGCTTTGCAGAATCAGCTCATGCTGCGTCTCTTTCAGTTGCTGCAAAGCCTCCTGCAAGGCCTGGTTCTTTTCATTCAGGGCGCGCGTCCGGTCCAACACCTTGTTTTCCAGGTTGTAGCGGTACTCTTCCAGCAGTTGCTCCGCGTTTCGATTTTCGGTCACATCGCGACAACTGACGACGATGCCTCTCACGGCCGGGTTGTCCAGTAAATTCTTTCCAACTATCTGCATCGTCCGCCAAGAGCCATTCTTGTGGCGCATGCGGAACTCGGCCGAGACGGGCCTGTTCGGATTTTGGAGAAACTGGCCCAGGACGTGATCGGCCAGCCCATAGTCGTCCGGATGGAAAATCACGCGCCCGCGCTGTCCAACTAGCTCATCAGTCTTGTAACCGAGCACCCTCTCGACTGCTGGGCTTTCATAACGGACAATGCCGCCTGCGTCGATCAGGGTGACCACGTCCAGGGCGTTCTCAATCAAGGCGCGATAGTACTCCTCGCTGCGCCGCAGCTCTGCTTCGGCCTTCTTGCGTTCGCCAGTCTCCAGCGCGAGGGAAAGCAGATCGGCCACCGAAGCGGCAAAGTTCTGCTCATCGACCTCCCAGCGGCGCATCGGACCGACGTGCTCGTGGCAGATCACGCCGGCGATGAGGCCGCCAGCGCGGATCGGGGCATCTAGCATTGAGGCAATGCCGAGAGGAGCCAGATAACTCGCCGTAAACTCTCGCGTGCGTGGGTCTGTTCGGGCATCGTGAGCCGCAATCGTGCGCTCGTCCCGCAAGGCAGTGAAGTACGAGGGAAAATCCTGCGCAGCCAGCTCCGCCCCATGAGAGTGGCGCTGCTGGCTGAGTTCGAATAAATCGGCGCAGTGAAGCCTGGAGTGCATCGTGTCATAGAGCCACACGCTGGTGCGCTCGGTTTCCAGCGCCCGAGCCGCAGCCTCAGTGACTTCGCTGAGAATCTCCGGCCACTTGCCCTTCGCGAGATTCTCACTGCGAGCCAGCTTCACCAGCGCCTCGTTCTGTTTCAACAGGCGTTGTTCTCTCATTAACGATGCCCTCCGCAACACACTGACGCAGTGTAGGCGAGAACGCCGGCGGATTCAAGGCTTCGGGCCTGGCGCACAGGGCGACGTCAAAGTCCCCCTAGAGAACATCGCGAATTATAGTGACAACTCCCGTGTGTGCATGTTCGCTGCGGTCGGCCAGGCGCCGCCTTGACTAAATTTTTGTGATTCGATTACCATCCTGACGTGTCATGCGACGGCAACACTCTCAGCCCGGCGTTCTGAAGGCTCAATCGGCGTCACCGGCAGCCGGCGTATCGTGACTCATCGTCCACAACCCCCACGGTGGCTTCCAGGAATTTGCCTCGTGTCCCTCGCTTGATCCGTTACATTCGTTGCTGATATGGAAATCCTTTCGAGCAGGCACGCGTCCCCTTTTCAGGAAACCGTGCTGGAGATTCAAAACCTGACCATCCTGGGTGTGCGTTCGCTGCTGAATGTATTTCGACGGCCGCTGTACCTTCGCGAGACCTTTGAGCAGATGGACATCATCGGGGTCGGGTCTCTGGTGATTACCATGCTGACCGGATTTTTCACTGGCGCGGTGCTGGCGCTGCAAACCTCAAACACTTTGGCTTCCTTTGGCGCCGTGAACTACACCGGGCAGTTGGTTTCGAT
>JAKEER010000618.1 GCA_022616615.1 Acidobacteriota bacterium | reverse complement strand
TCGAAGCTCCGAAACTGCACCTTCGGGTTGTTCTTCGCCAACACCTTCGTGATCGCCGCCGTCAGCGTCGTCTTGCCGTGATCAATGTGCCCAATCGTCCCGATATTCACGTGCGGCTTGCTGCGGTCAAATTTCTCCTTCGCCATCGCTGTCTCCTTGATTGCCTAGCGCTCTATGAACTGAACGTTGATTTCAACTGAATGACCACGTAACTGGGGACTTTCTCCTGCGAGGTCAAAGAGAAAATGGAGCCCACGACCAGGATTGAACTGGTGACCTCGTCCTTACCAAGGACGCGCTCGTACCAACTGAGCTACGTGGGCCCAACTTTGGAGCGGGAGACGGGGATCGAACCCGCGACCAACAGCTTGGAAGGCTGTGACTCTACCACTGAGTTACTCCCGCCGGCCAGGGGTATCAGGCGGTCAACATGGGACAGGATCTGAAATCTAAGCCTCGATTTGCGCCTGTCACCTGAACCAAGCCTGCAACCTCCAATGGTGGAGAGAGGAGGATTCGAACCTCCGTAGCTCGCAAGGAGCGGCAGATTTACAGTCTGCTGCCATTAACCACTCGGCCATCTCTCCGCGAAACAAAACCAATCTCAAATTATCTAGGTATAATAGCGTCATGGAGCTGGCGAAGGGACTTGAACCCCCGACCCGCTGATTACAAATCAGCTGCTCTACCAACTGAGCTACGCCAGCCCGTTGGCAAAACTAGGAATTTAGCAGAAAGATCTTGTATCCGCAACAGGGAATTCTGCCTTATTCCGAAAAATTGAGTAGTCGGATCACAGGTCAGCGGGTCAACTGCTCAAGGGAACCATTAGCCGGTCGACCGTTTGCAAGAAGGCGATAAGCGCTGCCGGGCAACAGGGTCTGGACCTTGTGAATAGGTCAGACCCTGACGGTTGTTCTTCGTACCAGGTGGCGGGCCGGCGGCCTCACCAGGGGTCTTACGAGAACCGGTACTTTTCGTAGCGGACCGTCAACTTCACTCTTTGCCTACTGGCTTAAAACTTCTCGCCGATCTTTTTCACTCCTTTGGCGACGCCTTTTCCCGCTTTTTCTGTACCCTTTACGGCTCCTTTACCCACTTTCTTCGCTCCCTTGGCGGTGCCCTTCCCGACAGTCTCAGTTCCCTTCCCGACATCCTTCCCGACGTCCTTGGTTTTTTCGGCGGTGGCTTTGCCGGCTTCCTTGCTTTTTTTGGCGGTCACTTTCCCCGCTTTCTTGGCGCCCTTAACAGTCACTTCGCCAGTCTGCTTCGCTCCAGCTTCAACCTTTTTTCCGGTCTTTTCAATCGCGGACCGTGCAGCCAACCCACCCGAACATAACAAAACGCAGGACGATACCATCAGTAGCCATTTTCCTTTCATGAACACCTCCTATTGAGGATTGCAGAATATAGTGACGAGACTCTTCGTCTCCCACAAACGGACCGAACTTCGGTCCCCTCTCCCCAGCTCGGAAGAGGGGGCTAGGGGGCGAGCACACGGTGGAATGTTCTGGCAAGTCTTCCAAGACCCTCATCCAGCACTGGGTTTCGGGAACTGACTCAGCCGACAGGGATCCCCCTTATAGCTATTCTGGGTATGGTCTAGGGAGAGAAATCCAAAAGAAACCTTCTCTTTCTCCTTCTCCCTGTGGTTCTTTCGGCCTGTCTATGGAGAAGCCCTATGAAACAGCCTGAACGCCTCCTAAACGCTAGAAAACATGTTCATAATGGCGGTTTCGACCAGATTTCAGACCACCTCAGAGGTCTCACCCCCGGCCCCTCTCCCGCGCTGGGGAGAGGGGAGCCGATTCAAGCGACTGTGACCCCATCAGACTAAAGCAAACAGAAGTGTCGCTATAATGCGTAGTCGTCAATAAGTGTGTAATGCATTCAAACCGAGATCACTGGCAGTCCGCTTACAGCATCCACCTTGCCACAGCCGACATCCAGGGCTGCCCAATCGTTGCTACTTAAATCAGTTCTGCCTGCACCTTTGCACCTCTCTGATGCCAAACTGCCTCAATTTGCCGCATGCACAACGCTACAGCCCCAGGAGACCCTTCACGTACTTCGGCGGAGGCGAGCCGAAAGACAGTACGGTGTCGTGAAACGCCTTCAAATCATGAATGGGCCCCCGTTTCGCTTCCCATGCCTTGCGAATCTCATTGATCTCGGTGTTACCCACATAGTACGTGGAAAGCTGGGTTGACGACAGGCAGGCCCGGCGCCATTTGCCAGCGGCTTCGCCTTCCTCCTGGAAGCCTTCATTCATCATCAAGTCCATTGCTTCCTTTTCGCTCATCCCTGCCGTGTGGATTTTCTGGTCCAAAATGGCATTGATAATCAGTCGCAGCCGCATCTTGAGCTGTTGCACTTTAACCTCGGGGCCGCCGTAGCCCTTCTCAACCATGAGTTGTTCTGCATAAGTCGCCCAGCCTTCAGTGAAGACGCCGCTGGTGAACACCGTGCGAATGAGCGTAGGCGCCTTGAACTTGTTGGAATGAGCAAGTTGCAAGTAGTGCCCCGGCATGGCTTCGTGGATGGTCAGGTTTTTCAACATGTAGTTATTGTACTCGCGGAAAAACGAAACCACACGCTGCTGCGGCCAGTCGGCAGGAGTCGGCGAAATGGCATAGAAGGTTTCGCCATGTTTCTCCAGCGGCCCAGGAGAATCGCAATAAGCCACTGCCACGCCGCGCTGGAACTCAGGCATCACGATAATCTTCACCGGTTCTTCGGGCACTGTCACGAGTCCCTTCTGGCGCATAAACTCCGTGATTTCCTGCAGGTTCGCTCTTGCAGCTTCGACGATAGTTTCATTTGACGGCCGCGACTCCGCCAGCTTATCCAGAACAGTCTTGATGACCTTCCTTCGTTCGGCGCTGTTCGACCCGGAAGATTGTGCTCCTGAAAGCGGCAGCGCTGTCTCGAAGAGAGCTTCCTGGGTTTTCTGCAAATCCGCGAGGGCTCGTTGCAAAATCTCCTCAAGCGACAGATCAGACTCCAGGGTGTATCGTAGCTTGTCGCGAAACTTATTCTCTCCGATCCTGAAATTGCCGCTCGCCTTTGGCAGCACTTCTTTTTCCAGCCAGCTGCCGTAAGACTCGAATGCGGCAATCACCTGAGACTGAACGGAAGCAAACTCCGGAATCAGCTCCGGCACTTGGTCGAGATAGGTCTTCAGCTCCTCGCGGACGAGACTGAGGTTGCCTTTGTTCTGCAGGATCGCGGTTTCTGTGTGAATCCGCGGCGGATTCTTAAGATTCGCCTTGGCTGCTGCAAGCACCGTCGGGATGGCTCTTAGCCGTGCCTTGACACTCTTTAACCGGTCTTTCAATGGAGCAAACTCGCGGGCGGTCAGCCCGTAGATCGCGTTGCCTACGTTGTAAAACTGCGGATTCCATTCGTGTTCTCTCAAGTTCTCGAGCTGAAAAAGCGACGATTGAATCTCCGATTGCAAGATCGCGAAATCGATGCGGTTGACTGAATTGAGTTTGGAAACGTCGATCTGCCCCAGACGTTCGACCGACTGCCGCTGAAACTGGACCTGTGCCTGAATCCCAGACTGAGTGTAATCGTTCATCCGCTCATCGAAACGATGGTCGCCCAGGCTGGTTGCCAGTTCCGGATTCCGCTCCAGCAGCTTGTCAAGATATTCCTTTGCAAGCGCCTCAAACTTCAAGTCCTCGCTCTGTGGCGTAGCACAACAGAGCAGGAAGAGAAGGGCGGCATTCCAGGAAAGCAACATCGATGTCTTCATGAGTCTCCTCTGATGGAAGTAGGTGCTGGATCGATCGCAGCCGGGGTGTCAAAAACTCCGCCTGGCAGCCACTGCCTTGCCTTCCGCCGCCGGTGGCTTGTTTCGTCATTCTAATGGGAACAGACCCGCCTCTGCCGGAATATTTGAACCATAAGAAGCTGCCGAGCAAAACGGTGCATCGTACATTGGTTGGAGCGTGCTGCGGATGCTCCGTCAGTCCAAGGCAAGAGCATTCTGGTGAGGAACAGCTTGATCTTCGAATTCGGGTTGAATTCCGTGGCAGACTGTCAGCAGTCAGCACATCACTCAGTGCTCAACCCTCGAATTGGCTATAATGGCCTGGGCCATCGCCAGCAGCGGCGCTGCCATTCCGCTTTGAGGAGACTTGAATGCCCCCCCGACGGTTCTGGGTAGCCGCAGTTCTCATACTCGTTACCTGCGGCCTTTTTGGACAGCCGCAAGCTGGAAAAATTCCACGCGCTGTCGTCAAGATGCACCTGGCGCCCGAGCTGCAGCAGGCGCCTGGCTCGTTTTCGTTAAAAGCAGCGGGCGAGCCGATTCGCGTTCTGGCATTTGGCGATTTCGGCGACGGCAGCAAGCGGCAGAGAGAAGTGGCAGCGGCTATGTTGCAGTATCACCAGAAGCAGAAGTTTGACTTTGCTGTAACTCTTGGAGATAACTTCTACAGCAAAGGGATGAAGGGCGTTGACGATCCCCGCTGGAAGACCTGGTGGGACCAACTCTACGATCCGCTAGGTATTCAGTTCTACGCAACTTTGGGAAACCATGACTACGGTTTTCCGCAAAGCCCTGAGGCGGAGATCCTCTACTCGAAGAAGAGCCCCAGCTGGCGCATGCCGGCGGCACGGTACACGTTTACGGCTGGCTGGGTCCAATTCTTCGCCATCGATTCCCAAGTGCTATCAACCCAACAGCTGGATTGGCTGCGGCAGGAGTTGGATGCCAGCAAGTTTCGCTGGAAAGTAGTTTATGGACATCACCCCATCTACTCTCACGGACAACATGGAGACAGTCCGAGACTCATTCGCGACCTGTTGCCTATTTTGAAGGGCCGCGCCGACGTCTATCTGACAGGCCATGACCACGATATGCAACACCTGAAGCCAGAAGGCAATCTTCATTTCTTCGTGTCCGGGAGCGGGGGCAAGCAGCGCCCGATCCGTCCGGGGCCACGCTCCTTGTTCGCCAAGAGCGCCCTCGGATTTGCAATGCTGGAAGCCGACGGACTATCGCTGAAGATAACTTTCATTGAAAAGAGCCTGACACCGTTGTACGAATACACGTTGAAGAAGTAGAGCACCGTGAAACGTGAGGCGTGATGCGTGATTTCACGTTTCGCGAGTCACGTATCATGCATTGCTTTCCCACTCCCGATGATCGTCGTCATGTCCGTCTCTGCCGTCGAGCAGGATATTCAGCAAGTGGTCTCCGCCATTGAAGCCCGCGGTCTGAGCGCCTTGCGGATGCCGGGAGGTGACCGGATTGCCATTGGCATCCCCAGCGCCATCCCGCCAGATTTGCGCGAGCCGCTCTTTCAGGCGTTAAGCGTGCTTCCCGGCGTGCAGCATGTCGCGCATGTCAGCCGTCCTTACAAGCTGGCCTCACGCGAGTTCCATGGAGCCGACACGATCGTGGACGTGAAGGGAGTTCGCTTCGGTGGACGCCAGATCCAGATGATCACCGGTCCTTGCTCGGTGGAAAGCTACGACCAAATGCGGGCCGCGGCGATGGCGGCCCGGGCTGCGGGGGCTACCGTGTTGCGTGGTGGCGCCTTCAAGCCGCGCACTTCACCTTATGCGTTTCAGGGACTGCAGGAAGAGGGATTGAAAATTCTGCAACGGGTGGGCCGCGAAAACGGACTGGTGACAATCTCCGAGGTCATGCAACCCGACCTCGTGGCTTTGGTTGCAGGCCATGTGGACATCCTGCAGATCGGGGCCCGCAACATGCAGAACTTCCCGCTGCTAATCGAAGCTGGGAAATCCGGTCATCCCGTCATGCTCAAGCGAGGCCCGAGCGCGACACTGGACGAGTTCCTGCTGGCCGCGGAATACCTGCTGCACCACAACAATTCGAAGGTGCTGCTTTGCGAGCGTGGTGTCCACCCGCTGGACCGCAGCTACACTCGAAATACACTCGATTTGAATGCCGTGCCAGTCCTGAAAGAGATCTCTCACCTGCCCGTGATTGCTGACCCAAGCCATGGAACTGGTATCAGCCGCTATGTTCCAGCCATGGCGCTGGCTGCAGTGGCCGCCGGAGCAGACGGCATCATGGTCGAAATGCATCCGAATCCGCGCGAAGCCCTTTCCGACGGCGCACAGTCGCTGACTCCCGGTCAACTGCAGTCTCTGATGTCAAGGCTTCGCGCCGTGGCTGCTGCCGTGGGACGTTCGGCCTAGGAGCACCCGAGAGCCAGAGAAACCACCGCGGAGACGCGGAGACGCAGAGAGAAACCGGGACAAGGCGTGACGTTCTTCCATTTTCTCTCTCACCAAAAGGGTGAGCGAAGATGTGGCTACTCTGTGTTCCGACACCGAAAGCCAACCGTCCTGACGGCTGGCCGTTCTCACCAGAACCTCTCCGCGTCTCTGCGGTGGCTTTGCTGCTGCTTTCAGAATCATTCACTTTGACTTCAAGGAGACATTTCAATGCACTGTGCCTTCAACCGTCGCAGATTCATCACGGCAGCCGGAGCCTTTCTCAGCCTGAAGGGAGCAAACGCTTTTTCAGCTCTGAATTCGGTACATTCCAGCGACATCAAACTCGGCGTGGCCAGCTACTCCTTGCGCAAGTTGAGCCGGGCGCAGGCGATTGCGGCAGTCAAAGAGCTAAAGACGCCCTATCTCAACATCAAGGAATTTCATTTGCTCTACAAAAGCACGCCGCAGGAACTGGCCGACGGACGAAAGGAATTTGAGGCCGCCGGTTTGAAGATCGTCGGTGGAGGAACAATCAGCCTCAAGGAGGATACCGATGCAGATATTCGGAAATATTTCGAATATGCCAAGCTGAGCGGGATGCCGCTAATCGTGATCGCGCCCACGCAACAAACCATGCCGCGCATCGAGCGCTTTGTGAAGGAATACAACATCAAGGCAGCGATCCACAACCACGGACCGGAAGACAAGTTCTTCCCCGCCCCGCAAGATGCTTTGAAGGTGGTCAAGAGTATGGACCCCCGCGTGGGACTTTGCATCGATGTGGGTCACACAGCGCGCACCGGCGTGGATGTCCTGCAATCGATTGCCGAGGCCGGTCGCCGGCTCCTCGACATGCACCTCAAAGATCTGCGTTCGCTTTCAGACAAAGACAGCCAATGCCGCGTCGGCGAAGGCGTCATGCCGGTCGTCGCGATTTTCAAGCAACTCAAGAAAATGAAATATCAAGGCATGGTCAACCTGGAATACGAAATCGAAGCCGAAAACCCGCTGCCAGGAATGATCCAGTCGTTTGCCTACATGCGCGGCGTTCTGGACGGGTTGCGCGGGTGATTCAGAAAACGCGTGGCAGCGCAGCCGCCTGAGAGAAATCATCCCTTCCTCCAGGCCACAGCCAGCGCGAGCTTTTTTGGGGGTGGCTGCGGGGCTCTCCTTCGCCGCAATCGGCCGCGCATCACGCCCGCAATTTTCGCTGAATAAAAGGAGCCCTATGCGCTCGAATGTCGCCGGCAACGCTTATCTTCAGAAAATCCAGCATGGCGTCGTATCCACGTTGGCAAGCCTTTCTCTAGTCGGAAGTTCCCTGGTCGCGTCCGAGACTTCCTTTGTTCCTCTGTTCGATGGCAAGACGCTGACCGGATGGACACTGGTGGGAAAGAAAGGGACAGGTTACGCAGTCAAAGACGGACTTCTGGTTTGCCCGGCTGACGGCGGCGGCAATTTACTTACGGTAAAGGAATACGGAAACTTTGTCTTCCGTTTTGAGTTTCGCACCGAGCCTGGAGGCAACAACGGTGTGGGCATTCGCTCACCACTCACCGGAGATGCCGCTTATCAGGGTATGGAGATTCAAATCCTGGATACAGAATACAAAGGAGAACTCAAGCCAACCCAGTACCACGGCTCGATCTACGACGTCATTCCTGCAAAGCGCGGTTTTCTCAAGAAAGCAGGCGAATGGAACACGGAAGAGATCACGGCTAAAGGACGCCGCATTCAGGTGAAATTGAACGGAACGCTGATTGTTGACGCTAATCTAGATGATGTGAAAGACCCGGAAGTTTTAAAGAAGCATCCTGGTTTGGCTCGAACCAAAGGCCACGTAGGATTTTTAGGGCACGGCTCTCTCGTTGAGTTCCGGAACATCTCGATCAAGGAATTGCCCTGATGGGGTCGTGCAGCAGCATGGCAACGGCATTCCCGCGAGAACTGGAATCCACACCGGCGTTCGGGGCTTGGACACGGCTTTCGCCGGTGTTCTAGAGATTGGACATTTTGATTCCCTCCTCGGCTGAGGAGGGGCGGGCGATGGCACCAGCGCCGGAGTGGTGCGACCGGCCCTTGCGGAAACCTCCATTCGAACGTTCGTGCCGCAAAGGCTCTTCCGCGATACGCAACGCTTGAATGACGGTTCTCGGTGCATCCCTCAGACCACGCCCGTGCCACTGCGTGACCGCTGTCGCTGCGCGACCGCTGTCGCTGCGCGGCACATCCCCTCCTGATCTCAGACTGATCTCAGGGGAGCCAGAAAAACGTCCGCTTCGCAGACACCGGCTTTCGCCGGTGTGACGCTCAGCCCACGCAGTCGGCTAGTCCAGCAGACTGAGCGCGGCCTCGATTTCGTTTTGTGTCTTCCTGTCACCGCGCCGCGCAGCAACTTCCATTCCGCGACGGTACAATTCGCGTGCCTCGTCCTGACGCTTCAGCTTTTCCAGTGTCTGGCCGGCCTGAAAATAAGTGGCAACATAGTCGGGATCGAAAGACAGAAGAGCGCGAAACTCAGCCAGGGCCTCTTCGAGATGCCCCAAGTTCACATACTCCATCGCCAGGCCGTAGCGGCCAAAACTGTCCTTGGGTTTCTCTTCAACCAGCGCCTTCAACCGGGCTAAACGGTCCATTGGAGTTCCCTGGAAAATCTTCCCGTCGTCGTCCTTGTGGCGTCCTCGACGAATGCCGAGTACGACGACGAGCAATCATTTTCATCGGTCGTGGCGCCTCCGTGGCAGCAAGGGCCAGGGGCAGCCACAGTCAAACAAGACGATAAATGGCGTAGCACACCAGAGCCAGCACCAGAAAGAACAGAACGGCCAGACCCAGGCCAAACTTGGGCTCCGGCGCCTTCCTCTGGGGCTTCCAGTTGTACATGGCCTGCGTGAAACTGTAGCGCTGAAAGCGCGTCTTCTTCTGCGGGTTCTCTCGCGTCATGACCTCCGTCCCTGCGTCAGGCTGCCGGATGGGAACAAGGCCTAAGCTCAGTTCGGGGCAATGTTGTCGAAAGGGTGATTATAGAAGTTTCTAACGGGAATGACACAGCAAAATGGCCGCTAAGAGTGGTGATGCAGTACCGTTCAGGGAGCGGTGCGGGCGCGCAATGCAGTTCAGGCTGGTGACTCTTGTCACAATTTCAAGGCTCAGGCTCCGACCGTTTTCCGTCCCGAGCTTTGGTAGGCTTGGTGGCAGCGGTGGCACAAGACAAGCGCTTCGCCAATCGAGTTGTGATTTAGATACAAGCTGGCGTCCTCGCTGCTCGCTTTGCAGCAATAACAACGCACCTCGCGCGGCAGCCGGACACTGACGAGAAAGATCGCGTTGTGATCCAGAAAGGACTTCATTGACGATCTTGAATGTTCCGCTTCCGATTTGCTTTTCACAGCAGGAAGATGAATCAGTAAATGACGGGTCGCAGGTTCTTCACTTTTTGAGAATAATCTTCAGAGCTAATCTCCTTGAACCATCCGTACGGCGACTTTTCCCGGTAAACAATGCGGTCAATCTTGTACATCGGATCCTGTTCGTGAATTTGAAACACTTGAGCGCCGCTTGTCGAGTCTTCAAACACTTTCAGGACTTTCAGCGTTTTCTGCATACACACTGCCCTCTCACTACAGGGAGTTGAAGAGAGTTCACTTGCAAATGGGGAAACCGTCGGGGGGAACCGCAAAGAGGTCAGCAAGGCTTTTGCCAATGTCGCGCTCGCGCCCGTTCTGTCTGCCTTTGCAGGCACTGACTGGCCGAAACTGCTTCCAGATGCCGCTTCTCAGTCGTCAGTAAATCTGCAATATCTTGTAGAAGGAAAGTCAGCACACCCATCGCCTTGTATAGAGGAGCCTCGGCCAGAGACGATACGGCGGGCACTAGCCTGGAGCTGCGTGCACTAGGACCAGGAAGTACAGCTAAGGCAAAGGACAGGGAATCAGAGGACAACAACTTCCACTCTTGGGAAAAACTTTTGGCTTTTGTCCGGAGAAAATCTCCTTTAGCAAAGGGGAAACAGGCGAAGCCTTCACTGGAGGTTGGGCATATTGATTCCCCTAGGCTGAGGCGGCTGAGGAGGGGCGGGCGATGGCACAGGGACGGCGGTCCCGGAGCCAGCGCCGGGGTGGTGCGACCGGCCCTTGCGGAAATCTTCAATCAAACGTTTCGTGCCGGAAAGGCTCTTTCTCGATACGAAACGGTTCTCGATGCATCCTCAGACCACCCCCGTGCCGTTGCGCGACCGCTGTCGCTGCGCGACCGCTGTCGCTGCGCGGCATATCCCCTCCTGATCTCAGGAGGGAAGCCAGAAAAACGTCCAATTCACAGAGAAGGCGAAGCCTTCAGGAAGTTGTCGTGTTCTTTTCCTGAACTCTACCGGATAACCCCGTCGCTACGCAACCGCTCCTATTAAGAGGACCATTTCATCCTTGGTGGCGCCGCCAAGCTGCATGCAAGGCTCCCTGGGGCACCGGGGCGGCCTTCCCCTGTCACTACTTCTTGAGTTCCACTTCAACAACCCGGATGGGTTTCTTGCCCGCATTGAAGACTTCGTGGGTCACGTTCGCGTCACGCCAACCAGCGTCACCCGACTTGAAGTTGATCGTCTCATTCTTCTTCCCCTTTTCGACAAACCCCAAGGACCCTTCATCGAGAATGACGCCCACATGCGCGTAGCCATGTGTGTGCGGACCAGGTCGGACACCCGGCTGAAACAACACTTGGCGAACCCGGACTCGATCGTTCTCTAGGAGCACCTTTGCCTCAGTGCCTGCGGCGCTCGCAGATTGCAGATAATAGGAAAGCCCGCCGGTCAGCAACGCGCCACACACGGCGCCAGAAAGGAAATGGCGATTCAGTTTCATGCAGCCTCCTTAAAAATCGTTTTCCCCTGCGAGCACAGTCTCTAACACGGTTCTAGATCCCCTGTCCACGGCGAATTGAAACGAGAGCACCTTGCGTGGCTAGTCGACATTCCCTTTGTGCTCGGTCCGCCCACAGCCTAAGATGACTTCTTCCGCTTTGCACTCTCATGACCAGTCCACTGTTTCCAGTCACGTTGGCATTCTGCGCCGGAATTCTCGTCAGCTCCTGGATTCAGACACCCTTGCCGCACCTGCTGGCTTCGTCTGCGGCTTGTTTGCTGGCCCTTTGGACGGCCTACGGCCGCCACAGGCCTGTTCTCGCCTATTGCCTATCTCTGCTCTCTTTTGCCAGCCTGGGCCTGATCTGTCCGGCCATGCATCAAGCCTCTTACAGTCCCCAACACCTAAGAACGCTCGCCCGCGATGGAAGACTCGATCTACGCGAACCCTGTCGCATCACGGGCATCTGTTCTAAAGGGTCAATACCCAAGGGCATTGGCGAACAGGTTGAACTCGCTGTGCAACGCATCGAAAACCGCTTTTCCACATTCACCACCGAAGGGAAAGCGCGCCTGGCGCTCTATTACGAAAAAGGCGAGGCGCCTCGACAACCACTGCTCAGCCCAGGCGACCAGATCGAAGTGCTGGCGCATTTGCGTCTCCCAAAGAACTTCAACAACCCAGGGCAGTTTGACTATGTCGCCTACCTGGAGCGGCAAGACGTAGCGCTAGTCGGTACGATCAAGAATGAGCTGCTCATCACCCGCCTCGCAACAGGGCAAGGCGGGTGGTTGTCTCGCCAGATCCAGCGTCTGCGCAAAGCGCTTCTGTCTCAGTTGGACAGCGCTTTCGGATCGGGAGAGATTGCGGGCGTCATGAGGGCTCTCCTGCTGGGCGACAGGTTTTCGCTCAGTCCACAAGTTGAAGAAACTTTCCGGGTGACCGGCATCTATCATGTGCTGGTCGTTTCCGGCCAGCACGTCGCCATTATGGCCGGGTTTCTTTATGCGCTCTTCAGATGGGTGCGCCTTCCTGCAACTCTAGCCACTGTTCTGACAGCGGCTGGACTCCTACTTTATAGCGCCCTCGCCGAAGGACAGCCCTCTGTCGTTCGCGCCACAACTATGGCCTGCACGTTTTTGCTGGCTCTGTACTTTGACCGTGACCGCAATCTCCTGAACTCCCTCGCGCTGGCAGCCTGGAGCTTGCTGCTGCTCGATCCGTTCTGGCTTTTCGATCCCGGGTTCGAGCTCTCCTTTCTGGCGGTGCTGGCCATTGCAGTCGCTGCCCTGCCCTGGCTTCGTCAGACGACCCAACCCTGGCGGGACGGCCTTCTACGACTTCAGAATACCGACTGGGATTCCCGCTGTTTGCCTCGGATCACCGATTTCCGCATCTGGCTCCGTTTAAGGCTGGAGGCTCTGCAGGCTATTGCTCCGTGGGATCGCTGGCATCTGGGCAGCAGGCTGGTACTGTTTTCACTCCGTGCGCTGGTCTTTGTGGGTGAATTGTTGGTTGTCTCATTTTCGATTCAACTCGTCTTCGTCGTTCTCATGGCCGTCTTCTTTCACCGTGCTTCGCTCGTATCGCCCTTTCTTAACTTGCTCGCTGTTCCGTTGGTGGGCTTGTTGGTTCCGTTGGGTTTTCTCCTGTTGCTGCTCTCCATGCTCGGTCTCCCGGCAGATCTCCTAGCCGGAAAGCTATGCGGGACTCTGGCTCATCTTCTGCTGCGAGCGGCTGAGCAATTCTCAGGTGCTGAGTGGGGCAACTTCCGTTTGCCCATGCCTCCCGTCTGGCTCTGCGGCCTCTATTTTGTCTGTCTCATTTTGGCACTGTCGCGTTCCCCAAGGGTGGTTCGCTGGCTCTGTACCGCGGCTGCCACAGTGGCCCTGGTGTTGATACTTGTCCACCCATTCGCCCCAAGGACACTTGGCGGCCGGCTGCAACTAACCGCTCTTGACGTGCGGCAAGGCGACAGCCTCTTTCTCAGTTTTCCCGACCGATCCAACCTGCTGGTCGACGGAGGTGGTCTGCTGGGGCGCTCCTTTGGCGAACACTTCGATGACGACAGCTTCGACATTGGCGAACAAGTAGTCTCGCCGTTTCTCTGGTCGTTGGGCATCCGCCGGGTCGATGCCCTCGCATTGACACACGCCCATCATGACCACATGTCTGGGCTTCACGCGCTTCTGAATAACTTCGAGATTGGGGAGTTATGGGTAGGGGAGAACCCACTGACGCCGGAGTACGTCAGCCTGGTTAAAGCAGCCCTGCGCCGGACTGTCCGCATCCGCAGGTTAGGCCTAGGTGACCGTTTCGCCTTTCATTCCGGTGAGCTCGAATTCCTGAATCCCGTCAAAGGTTCTAAAAGGGGTAAGACTCCGGCCAACAACGACTCCCTGGCATTCCGCCTTCAGTTTGGCCATCGGAGCTTCTTGTTGACAGGCGACCTCGAGCGGCGTGTCGAGGCCGAGATCTTGAACCGCGGCGCAGCGGTCGACGCGGATCTTCTGAAGGTCGCCCATCATGGCAGCCGGTCCTCCTCGTTGCCGGAATTTTTAGATCGAGTCAGCCCAGTCTGGGCGCTGATCTCAGTTGCCGAACACAGTCCTTTTGGCCATCCGCACTCCGAGGTTCTTCAGCGGATCGAAGAACGACAGGTCCCGGCGTTCCGAACTGACCGTCACGGAGCCATCCGCGTCACGACCGATGGCAAGTGGTTGGAAGTGGATTTGTACCGAGATGGGGGTTAGAGGTAGAACGAATCCTTCCCTTTTCAAGGGAAGGGGCGACGCTGGCCGCCGCCGTGAGATCGCAAGCAGCAGAGCTGACCGTCAACGTTTCAGCAGCCGGAGGACGGGGAAGGCGAAGCCACAAAAGAAGGAGCCGCCAAGGAACCGAAGAAGTAGTTTGTTTCAGGCCCTCCAAGTTTTCTGACTGCGAGGCGAGTTCGCGTTTATAATGCAAAGCAGCTGGCATTTTTTTTGGAATTGGCTTTTTGGACTGCTGCTGTCAGCTCTTTGGGAGGTCGGCGATGTTTGGTCAACTCGGTCTGCCGGAAATGCTCATCATCATGGTGATCGCGCTTCTCATTTTTGGCCCCAAGAAACTTCCGTCGCTGGGCAAGTCCCTGGGCGAAGGAATCATTTCATTTAAGAAAGCCATTACAGGTGGGGAAAAGGAAGCAGAAAAAGACGACAAGAAAGAAAAAGAAGATGATTCCCTGTCCTGAGTCTAAGAAGTCCTCTCCTGTTCACCGCCCATTCAGTTGTGGGTTTCACAAATCCGTTAACATTTTGCTGGCCCTGGGAGCGCGCCATGTCCATGCGGCGCGCCGACAGTGAGCCGGGGCGGGCGGGACGGCCGCGCTCCAGGTTCACTGCGCTCCCCAGCGCGTCCCTTTCAAAAATGCCATCAAATCGGTCAACTCTTGCCTCGATAGCTGCTCCTCGAGCCCAGCCGGCATCACCGACACCGTTCCGGGCCGCATCTCTTTGATCTCCTCCTGAGCGATCCGCACTTCGGAGCGTGGCCCCGTGGCTAGCAGGATTTCGTCATCGTTTTCCTGGCGCACGACGCCGTTGTGCACATCGCCGGACTTGGTGGCTATCACCAGCGGTTCGTAGCTGCGCACAAAACTGGCGCTCGGATAAACAATGGCTTCGAGCAGATCGCGTTCTGTGCGTACCTGGCCAACCCTTGTCAAATCCGGCCCCACCTTGCCACCCAGATAACCAATGGTGTGCCGCCCCGCTTCGGCGTGCTGCAGGAAGGTGGCTGTCAAAATCCGCTCCCCGCCCGGCGTGAAGGCAACGTCCACCGGGTTGTCCATGCCACCAACCATGACCGGTTCGGCAAAGGCACTGCCGGGCTTGCGGCGGAAAATGTGCGACGCGCGAGTCAGCAGCGGAGGTTTGCCTTCGCGGGCGTGTGTCTGCTCGCCGAAAGCGCCCTTGCACCAGTAGATCCAGCCGTCAGGACCAAGGTAAGGCCCATGGAGATCATTGGCACAGTTCGTCAGCGTCTTGCCTTCAAACCACTCCTCGCGCTGATCGGCCACCCCGTCGCCGTTGGTGTCCGTTAGCCTCCAGATGCTTGGAGGCGCCGAGACATACAGCGAGCCGTCGTACCACATCGCGCCTTCGGGAAACATCATCCGGTCGGCAAACACGACGCTCTTGTCGAAGCGGCCATCGCCGTTCGTATCCTCCAGCCGCACGATGCGATGTGGCTTTTCCGCCAATTGCTTCTCAACCTTGTCATTCGACCCGGACGAATCGGCGACATAAAGCCGGCCTTGCTCGTCGAAGTCCGCCACAATCGGGCGATCCACCAAGGGCGGACCGGCGACGCGCTCAACTTCAAAGCCGTCGGGAACTTTTAGAGTTTGCTTCGAGGGCTGTTGACGGTTAGTGACAAACCACCAAGCGAGGCAGGCTGCCAGCCCGGCGGCAATCAAGGCCTAAGTTTTCTTGGATCTCATCCTCTCCCCTCAGAAAATTACAGCCTGTAGCGCAGTCCTCCCGCTTTTCAGGAAGGTCTGCGGCTTTTCGCCCACTCGGAGATGAAGACCGCAGACCCCAAAGAAAACGGGGTCTGCGCTACATGTGACGCTACCGCCCTGGGAGCGCGGGCGTCCCGCCTGGCGTCCCGCCCGCGTCTGGAGTTTCTACATTTGTCCCCCTTGGCAAGGGGGACGCCGCGCTTTTTGCGGCAGGGGGTCTTCTTTGTTCGTAGCACACCCCCTGTAGTCCCCCTTGCCAAGGGGGACAAACTCTCTCGCCAAACGCTAGCGCTAGAGCGGGTGCGCTGCCTCTCAAGCGCACCAAGCGCGGGCGGGACGCCCGCGCTCCCAGGGATTCGTCGCTCCGCGACGGCGGACCGAGGACAGCCCCGCCCTACCTACCCCTTCCGCACCGCCTCTGCCAGCAACTCCACCGGGTGTCGCGCCACTCTTCCGGTGCCGTGCTCGATCTGCTGGCGGCAGGAAACACCCGCTGCAACGACGGCTGCTTCCTTCTCTGCCGCCTCCACCGCTTTGAACAATCGGCGCTTGCCGATCTCGAGCGAAAGCCCGTAATGTTCCGCTTCAAAGCCAAACGAGCCCGCCATGCCGCAGCAGCCCGAATCGACCTCACTCACTTCGAAGCCACCAAGCTCTTTCAAGCAGCGGACCAGTGGACCAGTGCCGATGTGAGCCTTCTGGTGGCAATGGCCATGCAACAGTACCTTTCCGGCGCGCCGCGACGCTGGGCTCCACTGACCTGAATCCGCCATTTTCACAAGCCACTCCTCCAACATGAACGACTGCCGCGCCACGCTTTTCACGGCTTCGCCCTTGAGAAGATCTAAGTACTCATCACGCAAGGTCAGCAGGCAACTGGGCTCGCAACCGACGATTGGGATGTTCTGCGCTGCGTAATTCCTCAGTACCTCTACATTGTGATGGGCACAACGGCGAGCGTCATCGACCAGCCCTTTAGAAATCATAGGCCGTCCGCAACAGACTTTGTCGGCCAGGACCACTTCACATCCCAAATCTTCCAACAATTCAACTGCCGCGCGTCCCACGCGGGGGTAGTTGTAAGTCATGAAGCAATCATTAAACAAAACCACCTTGCCGCCATTCGCTGATCTAGCCGGTTTGGGCCGCTGCTTGAACCAATCGAGCAACGTCGTTCGGGCAAAAGGAGGAAAGGTTCGCTGCGGAGCAATCCCCACAAGCTTCAAGAGCTGCCTCGTGAGCAGATTTCCCATCACCCAGTTCGATACCGGAGCGAAACGGCTGCCCCAACGATTGAGCGTCTCGACATGAGCAAACATCCGGGAGCGCAGCGGTACGCCGTGTTTCTCCTGGTAGTGGGCGAGAAACTCATACTTGATCTTGGCCATGTCAACGTTAGCCGGGCACTCCCCTTTGCAACCTTTACACTCCAAGCATAGATCCAACGTCTCATACATCCGTTTGGACGTCAGATCCGCCAACGGCAAGTGGCCGGACAGCGCGGCCCGTAGAGCATTGGCCCGTCCTCGCGTGGAATGCTCCTCATCTTTCGTCACCATGTAGGAAGGGCACATAGTGCCTTCCAGCGTCTTGCGGCAAATGCCCATGCCCGTGCACATTTCTACCGCTCCGGCGAATCCGCCTTCGCGTGTAAAGTCGTAGTGTGTCTCAATCGAGGCTGTTCGATAGGCAGCGCCGTAACGCAGGTTCTCGGTCATCGCAGGCGCATCAACCACTTTCCCAGGATTCAAAAGATTATGCGGATCGAACGCCGCCTTGACTTTTCGGAACGCTTTGTACAGCTCGGGCCCAAACAGTCTTTCATTCAGATGGCTGCGCGCCAGACCGTCGCCGTGTTCACCGCTCATCGAACCGCCGAATTCCATTACCAGCGAGCAGACTTCGTCGGAGATGCGCCGCATCTTGTCCACCTCAGAAGCCTGTTTGAGATTAATCAACGGCCGAATGTGGATGCAGCCTACGGACGCATGACCGTAGTAGCCACCAGCGGTGTCGTAGCCCGCCAGCAACTTCTGAAAGCGGCGCAAAAACTCCGGCAGGTTCTCAACTGGCACGGCTGGATCTTCGACAAAAGCAATGGGCTTCTTATCTCCCAAGACGCTCATCAGCAGCCCTTGCGAACTCTTGCGGAACTTCCAGATGTTCTGCTGCTGTTCCTGTTCCAAGGCGCGGGTGAAGGCATACCCCATGCGTTGCCGCCGCAGCCTCGCTTCCATCTCGACCATCCGTGCTTCCAGCTCTTGCCGGGTGTCCCCGTAAAACTCCACAATCATCATCCCGCCAGGGTCACCCTGCACAAAGCCCATGCGGCGCGAAGACTCCAGCGACTGGCGGCCGAGGTCCAGAATCATCTTGTCCATCAGCTCCATGGCGGCAGGCCGAAACGCCAGGATCTCCTGCGAGGATTCGACGGCTTCAACCAGCGAGCCAAAGTGAACGACGTCCAGAGCCGTGAGCTTAGGCCGAGGCATGATCTTCACTTTGGCCTCGGTCACCACGGCCAGAGTTCCTTCTGAACCAATGACCACCCGGCCCAGATTAAATGGCTGGTCTTTGACGAACTCATCCAGGTTATAGCCGCTGACGCGCCGCATCAGCTTCGGATACCGCCGCTCGATCTCTTGCCGGTATTCCTGCGCCAGGGCTTGTATTTCGCGATACAACCGGTTCTCCAACCGGTCGCCTTTTATTCGAGCGGCAAGCTCCCGCGGCCCGGCGGAATCAAACCGCGCTTCCTCGCCGTTGCTGAGCGCCACCGTCATTTCGAGAACATGGTCGATTGTCTTGCCATAAAGCACCGAGCGGGCGCCCGCCGAGTTATTTCCCATCATCCCGCCCAGTGTCGCCCGGCTGCTACTGGCCGTGTCGGGCCCCAATAGAAACCCCTTCGGCCTCAGATGCGCGTTGAGTACGTCCTGCACCACTCCCGGCTGCAGCCGCACCCAGCCTTCTTCCGGGTTGAACTCCAGAACCTCATTCATGTACTTCGAGAAATCCAGATGAATGGCATGGCCTACGGTCTGTCCGGAGAGGCTGGTGCCGCCACCTCTTGGCAGTATGGGCAAGCCATGCTTCGCCGCAAGCCGCACCGCAGCGAGAACGTCTTGCTTGTGCTTGGGAATAACCACGCCAATCGGCTCAATCTGGTAAATGCTGGCATCCGTGCTGTAAAGAACCTTGGTATGGGCATCAAAGCGCACTTCGCCTTCGATCTCTTTCTGAAGCTCTCGCTCGATGTCAAGGTCAGAAGAAGTCATTGAGTTTATCCACGAAGAACCACGAAGGCAGACCGGAAGGACGCCCCACTTGCGTAAACGAATGACTAATGACGAAGCTCTAATGACGAAACAATGACGAAGCCCTAATGCCTAAGTCCAGTTTTCGTCATTCGGATTTTGGATTTCTTTCGTCATTCGTGCCTAGTCATTAGTCATTCCGCTTTTCTTGCCCTTCGTGCTTCTTCGTGCCCTTCGTGCTTCTTCGTGCCCTTCGTGGACACTACCAAAGCAACCCAAAGAGGACAAAGCAGACGACAGCGCCAACCACTGCCATTGAAAGACCCCAGGCCAGCAGTTGATTGAAGAGCTTCGTACGGTCCTGGCTGGGAGACGCGTGAGCAACGCAGAGGGCGCCCAGAGTGGACAACGGCGACACATCCACTAGGTTTGCTCCAACAATGATCGAAGAAGCAATGGCCATGGGGTCGCCGCCTCCCAGTTTCACAATCAGCCCAGGAATGACAGGCAGAAAGGCGGGCAAGACCACGCCCGACGTGCTGCTGTATACCGAAATGACTCCCGTCAGGAAAGCAATCATGCCCGTCACTGTGGTCTGAGTGGCAAAGCGGGCCAGAATGCTGGTGAACAGGTCCATTCCGCCCGTCTTTTCCATCAGGGCAATCAAAACTGTCACTCCGGAGACCATCAGGACGATACTCCAAGGAATCGCCTTAATGGCCTCCTCCTCATCGGCAGCTCTCAACAGCGATAACGCCACGGCACCAACAAACGCGCCAATCACCACGTCAACACGAAAGCAAACAACACTCGCAACCAGCGCGCCAATCACTCCTAGCGTGAGACGCTGCTTGCTATCGAAAGGCTCGACTCTTTCCCGGCAGAGCTCTCCGGCAGCTTCTGCCGCTTGCCTCCCAAACAGCTTGATCCCGCCGAAAGCAAAGTACCCCAGAAACGCCACGATCGAATGCGAAATGAGGGTATTGAAAAAGCTTTGCCACTCGACGGCTGACAAGCCGATCTTTTTCAACAAACCGATGGCGATAACGCCGGTGGGGGAAAACGGGGAGAGCCCTCCTGCGTTAGCGCCATTAACGAGCATTATGGCCATCAGGAATCCGGGGATGCCGGCCTTCCCCGCCACGTCCATCGCGATGGGGGCCAGCAGCGCTGTGGCCGCGATGTTACCTGGCCCAATCATAGCCAACAACAGCCCAAGCCCGAAAAACACTATCGGAATCAAGCCGGGGTTCCCACGCGACAATTTCATGGAGAGCTTGGCCAGCTTGTCCAGTGTGCCGTTGACCCGGGCTTGCGAAAAAAGCAGCGTCACCGCGACCAGCGTGAGAAACAGCGACGTGGGGAAACCCGCTGCGACTTCCGAAACCTTCATCCCGGCGGCAAGAACACCGATGACAAACGCAAAGGCAAACGACAGAAACCCCACGTTCAAGCGTGAGACACAGCTGAGTAGAATGGCGATGAACAGCGCTGCAAGCGAGATCGCCGGGATATTCAATGCCTCTTTTCTCCTCTAACTAGCCAAGGGCTTCGCCCTTGATATCCCCAGCGCAGTGACCTTTGAAAGCCCGAAGCGCCAGCGAGGGCCAGTCGCAATTACCCTCGCTGACGCTTCGGGCTTTCAGACCTGGCGGAGACGAGAACAAAATTCTCGTTGTAACGTACATGACCGGCTAACGTGCGACCGCTTCGCTTCGGGTGGTCTAATCATCCCTTGCACTTCCGCCAATCACACCCTCCGCCTCAGCCATCATTTCGCGCACAATAGTTGCTGCCGGTTTGACCTCCTTCACCCAACCCGGCGTTTTCGCCCGCAGCCAAGCACATTTCCTCGAAGTCGCCGGAAGTATCCGGCGTCGGCAATACCGCTGAAAACTCTGTATGGGATACTCGTCCTCGAAAAACGCCGAATACGACGACGAGAACGAGGCCGACGACCGCTAACCTTCATCGGTCCTGCCCATGAGGGGCTCCTCCTCGGATGCCTTGTCTGGCTGCAATCACAACCACTTCCTCAGCCACTCCCACGCCTCCGCTTGCATCTCTGCGTTGAATTCATGTGGTCGGCGATGCAGTATAGAGCGGGCACCGGCTTCTTCAAAGCAGCTTTATCAATCAACCCAGTGGTTACCGGACACGACCTGGACATGGGAGCTGTGAAAAATCGCCGCGAACACCCGCCGTGGCATTCCCGTTGCTCTGGCGTTCACGCGGCTTCTTCCTAATTCAGGCCAGCCGCCATGCGGCTGGTTAGCCAAGTCTGCCGGCAGCCGGCTTCAGCGGGCTTGAGGGTCCGAATTCAACCCCAATCCGTTTCATCCCGGAATCATTTGCCTTCGTGGCTGAAGCCTGAAGAAAAGCCCGTTAGAAACGGGCTTGAGTTTTGTCATCGCCCCATCGACAAACCAGCCGTAAAGCGGCTGGCCTTTAATCTCGAAACAAGCCGCGTGAACGCGGCTCTTGGGCAGACCTTAGTTCCACCTTCGCAGATTCCAATCTGCGCTGCTGAGAACTTTGATTCCCGGTCTTTTCAGCCCCGCAAAGCGTAGAAACTCCAGGAACGGTTTCTGCGAAACCGCTGTTGTCCAGCGTAGGCAGTATTTTCACGATGTTCCATCGGGATGAACACACAAGCAGCACGGACGTTCGAAAACAAGGAGGTCTTATGAAGCCTCGTTCAAGAGCTCGGCACCTGCCGATTCTATTGGTGTTGCTTGTTACTATAGGCTGTGGCCGTTTTGACGATCGCTTCGTCGGCGAGTTTCGACATACATCGGCAGATGGACTTCGGAAACTGCAAGTAGCATCGAGAGGGCCTGCGTGTCCGCCCCTCTCGCGTGACCTACCGAAGCAAGGTTTGTTTCCACTCGCCACGAGGGCGCACACGCTGGTGCGTCCCTGCACAGATTTTTCCGATCTCATATTCCACCAGATTTGCGTAAGATGAATGCGTCCATCGAATAGGGAGGCAGCAGGGCATGAAACTCTCTTTATGCAACGAGGTGATTCGGGAGTTGGAGTTTTCTCGGCAGTGCGACTTCGCTCGAAAGGCCGGCTATGACGGGCTAGAGTTGGCACCTTTCACGCTCGGCGACAACCCGCATTTTACAAGCGCCACAGAGCGCACACGGCTACGTCGAGCTGCTTCCGAAGCGGGGATCGAGATTACAAGTCTGCATTGGCTGCTGGTCACGCCTAAAGGACTCTCCATCACAAGCCCGGACACAACCTTGCGCACTCAAACCATCGATGTGATGCGGCGGCTGGTGGCGCTTTGCGCTGATCTTGGTGGCAAAGCCCTAGTACATGGCTCTCCGCAACAACGGAACCTTGCCCAAAACGACGATCGTCACGAGGCTTGGAAACGGGCTTGTGAATGCTTCGCAGCAGCGGCTGCCGAAGCACAGTCCGCAGGGCTGGTTTACTGCATCGAACCGCTTTCGACGCGTGACACGAACTTCATCAACTCGGTGGCCGAAGCCTTCGAATGTGTTAAGGCCGTCAACAACCCGGCGCTGCAAACCATGATCGACTGTTGCGCTGCCGGCTCCTCTGAAGAACTGCCGATTCCCCAGCTGATTGACCGCTGGCTACCGACGGGCATCATCGCTCACTTTCACGCGAACGACCCCAACCGCCGAGGTCCTGGACAAGGCGACCTTGCCTTCACATCCATTCTGGCGGCGCTGAAGCGTCACAGCTATTCGGGCGTCGTTGGTGTGGAGCCTTTCGACTACGTCCCGGATGGGCCAGGCTCGGCTGCCCGGGCCATTGGATACCTGCGGGGTATCCTGGAAAAGTAGGACGGGCTGTCCTCAGCCCGCCGTCCGGGTCTGGCCTGACAAAGCGGCGCGGTGAGGACACCGCTCCCTACCGGTTGACTAGTTGACAACCGCCGCTGGCGGTGGTACCTAATGCAGCTATGACGCAACCAGCTATCCCCGCGACACCGCGGATTCTGACAACCACAGTGGGCTCTTATCCCCTGCCCGATTGGCTCGTCGCGCTGCCCAGCGACCAAGCCCGCAGCGACGCCACGCGGGTTGTTTTCAACATCCAGCGGCAAGCGGGCATCGATCTGCCGACCGATGGTGAGCTGTACCGCTTCGACATCAACCATCCTGACACCAATGGCATGATTGATTACTTCGTCGGGTCGATGTACGGGGTCGAAACGCGGCTTGGCAAATCGGATTGGGATGCTTTTGCAACGCTGGCGCCAATGAACTTCCGCCGCCGGCCGGCCGGCGCCGTGCAGTCTGCCATCGGCGAGGGCAGTCTGAATCTCCTGGCCGACTGTGAAGCCGCGGCAGCAGTGGCAGGCGGGCCGTTCAAGTTCACGGTAACCAGCCCGTACATGCTTTCCAGAACCCTCCTTGACAACCACTACAAGAACTTTGAGGCGTTGACGCTCGCGATAGCCGATGTTCTGGCCGCACAGGTCAGCGACCTTCCCTGCGCCTGCGTCCAAATGGACGAGGCCAACGTGACAGGCAATGCACAAGACGCGCCGCTAGCCGCCAAGGCGATCAACCGCATTCTGGACAAGATTAAGGTTCAGCGCGCCGTGCATCTTTGCTTCGGCAACTACGGAGGGCAGACGATTCAAAAAGGTGAGTGGCGGGTGCTGGTAGATTTCCTGAATGCGTTGCACGTGGACCATCTCGTTTTGGAGCTGGCGCACCGGCCGGCCGATGACCTGGACGCCTTGAAGGATGTCGACCGCACGATCAAG
Source organism: Acidobacteriota bacterium (assembly GCA_022616615.1). Classification (GTDB taxonomy): domain Bacteria; phylum Acidobacteriota; class Terriglobia; order Versatilivoradales; family Versatilivoraceae; genus VFZK01. The sequence goes on along the minus strand of JAKEER010000618.1, from coordinate 1,801 downwards.
CTAGGCGTCGGTGTTGTGGATGTAAAGGTGAACCACATCGAAACCGCGGATGAAATCGCTGGCAGGATCGAGACCGCTGAACGCAAGCTGGGCGAAGGCCGGGTCGGCTGGGTGCATCCTGACTGCGGATTCTGGATGCTCAAGCGCTCTGTGGCTGACCGCAAAATGGAAGCCCTGGTGAAGGGGCGAGACAAGTATCTGGGGATTTGACTTAGGCGGATTCCCGCGTTCGCGGGAATGACGGTGGCCTTTTGGTTCCGGCCTGTCCGGCGTAGAGCCCTGAACTTAAGAGACCTAAAACAGAGGGTGCGGAGAAAACACCGCGTCCTGTCTACTAAACTCAAGGAGATTTCTCATGAAAAAGGCAATTGACCGTCGCGACTTCTTGAAGGGCACTACTTCCACTGCACTAGCTGCCACGCTGACTAGGGCTGGGAAAACGGTTGCCGCCAGCGATACCGTCCGTGTCGCTGTCGTCGGCGTTGGTGGACGCGGAAAAGACCACCTCAAGGGCTTTCGCCTGCAGCCGGGCGTGGAGGTCGTGGCGCTTTGTGACGTGGATGAGGCCATCCTGCAGGAGCGTTCGAGCCAGTTCGAAAAGCTCTCGGGCAAGCCGGTTCGCTGTTACAGCGACATGCGAAAGCTCTTCGAGGCGAAGGATGTCGATGCCGTCAGCTTTGCCACGCCTAACCATTGGCACGCTCTGGGCGGCATCTGGGCCATGGAGGCAGGCAAACACACCTACGTCGAGAAACCCTGCTCGCACAACGTCTGGGAAGGGCGGCAACTAGTGAATGCGGCCCGCAAGTACGACCGGCTGTGCCAGCACGGCACGCAGGGGCGCAGCTCTTTAGTGCTGCGCGAGGCTGTTCAAAAGCTGCGCGAAGGCGTGATCGGCAGTCTCTACATGGCACGCGGTCTCTGTTTCAAGTGGCGTCCGTCCATCGGCAAGGCTGCCGGTCCGCAAGCCGTACCGCAGGGCGTTGACTACAACCTCTGGTGCGGCCCGGCCCCTCAGAAGCCACTGGAACGCAAGAAGCTTCATTACGACTGGCACTGGCAGTGGGACTGCGGCAACGGCGACATGGGGAACCAGGGTGTTCATGAAATGGACATGGCCCGCTGGGGTCTTGGAGTTGGTTTGCCCACGCGGATCACAGGCACGGGCGGGCACTACATGTTCGACGACGATCAGCAAACCCCTAACTCGCTGCTATGCACGTTCGACTATCCCGAACAGGGAAAGATGCTGCAGTTTGAGACGCGTCACTGGGTCTCGAACTACGAAGGCGGATTCGGCTCCAACGGCGATAACAATGTCGGAGTGTTGTTTTTCGGCTCGGAAGGCTACATGGAGATGGCATACTTCGGATACCGTACTTTCCTGGGCAAGAAGCGCGAGCCCGGCCCGAAGGGATCCGGCAACTCAGACCCCTGGGCAACCTTTGTTGCCGCCATCCGAAGTGGCAAGCGTGAAGACCTGGGAGTCGACATCGAAGAAGGTCATCTCACCAGCGCGCTGTGCCACCTGGGCAACATCGCCTATCGGCTGGGCCGCAGCGTTCAGTTTGATCCGGCAGAAGAGAAAATCCTCGGCGACTCTGAAGCCAGTGCCCTGCTGACGCGAGAGTACAGAAAGCCATTCGTGGTTCCGGCCATTGCGTAGGAGTTTTCATGCCGCGTTGCGCATTGATGTCAACTTAAGGCGGTTTCGTCCACGATTGACGCAGAAAGCGCGTCAATCATGGCTACCAAGACGACTGACTAGGGCATGGGTAGCCACAATTGGCGTGCTTTTCGC
>JAKEER010000082.1 GCA_022616615.1 Acidobacteriota bacterium | reverse complement strand
ATCGAAACCAACTGCCCGGTGTAGTTCACGGCGCCAAAGGAAGCCAAAGTGTTTGAGGTTTGCAGCGCCAGCACCGCGCCAGTGAAAAATCCGGTCAGCATCGGGTGTCGGTGGGGACGTACATCTTCTGGCCGCAAATGCAGTAGGTGAGTCCTGAGAAGAGGTGCACCGTTGTACGCCCAAGGCGCTTGCCGTTCCGACGGCGCTCGTCCAAGAGCAGGTTGCACTGGTTCCAGACATCCTCTGAGATGATGGGTTCCACTTCGGTAAGCACCCACTCTTCTTTGGGCTTGACGGCCCAGTGCTTATTTTCGCCTAGCGAACGTGTGTAGTTGGCGCGGCGGACGCCTTTGGCGGTGGGATCGCGCAAGAGCCGGTCGATGGTGGTGTCGGTGAATTTCGAGCCGTTGCGGGTGCGGTAGCCTTTGTCGTTCAAGAGGCGAGCGACTTTCTTCTTGCGACGGTGCTCGATGAAAATCTCATACATGAGCTTGCGAACGGGGGCTTCCTTGGGGTCGGGAACGAGTGTGCGATCCTTCCACTGGTAGCCGAAGGGAGCGGCGCCGCCAAGGGGCTTGCCGAGCTTCGCCCGGATCGGGACAGAGGCGGCCACGCGCTCGGCGATCTCCTCGCGTTCCCACTGGGCCATGGCCGCGATGACGGTGTAGAAGAGCCGCCCTGCTGGGGTTGAGGTGTCAATGGCCTCATGGAGCGAGACGAGATCGGCGTCATGTTCCCGGAAGATGTCGGCAAATTCGAGAGGCTCCTTCGTGTTGCGGGCAAGGCGGGCGAGTTTTGAGAAGATGAGTCCCGAGATGTGACGACCGCGGATGTGGCCGAGCATCCGCTCGGTTTCGGGGTGGCCCATAACGGATTTGCCGCTTACCGCTTCGAGGTGGTACACCTCGCGCACCTTCCAGTCTCGCGACTCGGCGTAGAGCCGGGCGCGCTTTTCATGGTGCTCCGGGCTCTCGCCCTTTGCCTGGTCTTCGGTTGAGACGCGTATCCAGATGCCGGCACGCTTGGGTTTTTCCTCTTCCATCCGCGATACTCCGCTCTCTGACTTAGAGGCAAATGCATTATACACCGACATCCCTTTGGCCTCCATCGAGCGCCAGGTATCGACGAGTTAAGGTTCGGCCAAGTCAACATAGTTCTTGCTGACAAAGATGGCGGCAGCTCACTGCTGCGGGAACAGCTGGTTATTGGCACAGATGGGCGTCACCAGGACCGAGAGTGACCGCTTGCAAGAGGGCCGCGAAAGCGCGACCGTCTGGATGGAAAACAAGCCGGGGACCCTGGCGGTTATGGCCGAGGCGCTGGGCAAAGCCAAGGTAAACATCCTGGCCTTCATGACCGACAGACTCCACTAATCAAATAGTTATGGATTTCCTTGACTCCGCACGTCCTGGAAGTTAAATTCCATAGCGGATGAAGGAATGGTTTTTTCAATCTCCTGATCAATATAAGCAGAAGTCAGAATTCTCCTAATCCCTCCTGATCCGCATCCAGTGCGGGTTTTGTTTTTTGGCTTCCGATGCCTACCGGCTGGCGGTTCCGCCAGACTTCCTCCATTCTTTTCTGTACATCGAGGATCATTCTTGCTTCCAGGAGGAGGATATGGGCAGCAGCGTATGCATGCAGTTCTGGTTATTGTCGGCCTCCAACACGCTGATCTTTTGGCGCAAGAGATTCACTTGAGGGCTGGCACGCTTCTTGACTACACAGAACGCTGACGAAATCAACACCATGCTGCAGGCGACTTGTACACGGGTCGGCAGCGGCACCTGGCCCTTAAAGCCCCAAGCAAGCCCAAATGACAGCTCGCGTGAAGAAGTTGGCTGCATCGCTGGCGGTATGGACGTGTCTCTCCTCTTTTCCTCTGTGGGCGCAGGCCGACAGCACGTCAGCGCGATTTTGTTATCCCCAGCTCCGGGCCGTTGAAATGAAACTCCGAACGTATTTGCACAGGCGGGTGTTGGTTTTTCGGAAGGGAGGAGTCAGCCGGTATCAGATCAAGTTTGACGACCGGGCCATCCCATAAGTGTAGATGCACCGTTCGAGCCAAGTGCCGAGGGATTTCCAGTCCACCCGTTGCGAAGGCAACTCCAGGAACTTTACAAAAATGTTGAACTCAACCGTCACAAAGCCGACTGGTCTTCAAACTTAGGGGCCTTTATGTGGAAAAGCAAGAAACCCGAGGAAGAAAGGGACCCTTATCTGACCCAAAAAGAGGAGCTGGCTATCAGTCCATTTGAGGAGAGCAAGCCCATCGAAACAGGGTTCGAACCCAAACCTACTCCAGCGAAAGAGGAAACCATTAACCTTGGCAAGTCCGTTTCTATTAAAGGCGAGCTCACCGGGGACGAAGATCTTACCATCGAGGGACGAGTAGAAGGTAAGATCGAACTCAAAGACCACAATCTTGTGATTGGTTCGCATGGGATGATCAAGGGTGAAATCAGTGCAAAAAACCTCACCGTCAGGGGCGGCGTAGTTGGCAACATTTCTGCGGGAGAATTAGTGGAAATCAAAGCGTCAGGATCTGTGGTGGGCGATGTTGAATCTTCGCGAATCTCGATTGCAGATGGTGCGTACTTCAAGGGAAGCGTCGATCTGCGGAGAAGCGCGGGTACGCAAGACAAAGGTGCCATTGGCCCGAGCCAGAACCTGTGAATGCGGAACAAGACGCTTTGGCAGGACTCCGGGCAATCTAGGGCACCGACTCAAAGCGGGGCGAGATTTGAACAATGCCCTGGCCGAATTTCAGAGAGCCTCAACCATCGATCCGTCCTGCGCCGTGGCGGCTCAGGAAGCAAAGGTCGTTCAAAGCTGATGAGTCAAGACAGGAGAAAATAGCAAGATGAGAGCTAGGAATCCTCCGTAAAGATGCTTCCCGGCGATCGGTGGGTGTAACCTGCTCCTGCGGAACGTCGCGTGGACTGATAGGGAAGAAGGGAAAGGTCCGTATTCGGAGAGGGCCGCCTGGCTGTCGGTCTTTCACAAGAGGTAAGCCAAGTGGGAACGGCAGTGGTCTACTGTCCGGAGTGTGATGCCCGGATCGAATTACAGGAAGTCAAAATGAGTGAAATCGTGGAGTGTCTGGCTTGTGGATCATACCTCAAGATAGTTAGGACAGATCCTGCCGAACTGGAATTGGTCGAGCAACATGACTGACTGGCCATCGCACAAGTTGCCGCCGTCTGCATGGCGTTTCTCGCAACAAACTATCCTCGAACAACCCGAAGGAAGCTTATTTCCTTGGCTTGCCTACGGTTCGGAAGAGCCCACGGTCATACACAAAACTAATGCTGGCCGTGGAACGAATCCGACGGCCGTCGAGGCGGGCCGGTTCGAACCGCCATTGCCGGGCGGCACGGAGCGAAGGCTCGTCCAGCGAGGGAATGGATTTCAGAACCTCCGCTTCCGAGACCCGGCCATCTTCCTCGACAACCACCGTCAATGTTACGGTCCCCATAGCGAGGGAATTGACGGGATACAACGCTTCCGTGGTTACGATCGGGATCGGAGGGGTGTAGGTTACCTCCGCCGCATGCACAGCGGGCACAACAAAAGCCGACAGGGCAGCCATGACTGAGAACAGTCGTTGTGGAATTGTGATTGATGACGCAAACCTCAACAAAGTTCTCTCCCCAATGTTCAGTTATGGATTTGATGGGAGAAATTGACGCATTCTCTCCTGTCGTTACAATAGTACGAAAACCTTCAAGCTTTCAATCTTACTGAGGAAAGGAGGTGCGCATGCGCTTTCAAGATTTTTCCTTTGGTTCGATTCGGATCGACGGCGTCACTCATGAGCACGACGTGGTGATCGATCGCGGGGAGGTCCGCAAGCGGAAGAAGAAGGCATCCAAGAGGGTCCGCGACACTTTTGGACATACGCCGCTCTCGGTAGAGGAGAACATTCCCTGGAAATGCCATCGGCTGGTCGTCGGCACTGGGGCCTACGGGGCATTGCCGGTGATGGAGGCGGTGAAACATGTAGCCGCTCAACGCAGAGTCGAATTGGTCATTGTTCCGACAGCCGAAGCCATCGAGACATTGAATCGGGATCCTGAAAAAACCAATGCGATCCTGCATGTGACCTGCTGAGAAAGATCTGCTGAGAGATCAATGCCATCCCACTAAAATCCAAGGCAGGTTAGCTTTGGCCGTCGCGTCAAAAAAACAATAGGAGGTCCCATGAACAACCAAAACCCTAATTTCCCAGAAGAAACGGAATTATCAGACACAGCATTGCTGCGCAGGCTTATTGCACGGCGCGCCTATCAACTGTACGAAGCGAGAGGATGTCTTGACGGCTTTGACTTGCAGGATTGGTTGCAAGCGCAGCGCGAGATTTTAGGGCAAGTCGAGCCGCCCGAACAAGCTGCAGCGGTGGGCCGTTAAATCATGGCTCGAACCAGAAAGGAGTTTCGTATGTGTTACGCATCAGCAGAAGGGCATTCACGCAACGCAAGAGCAGACGAGGTGCTGGTCGTCCGAAGACAGCCGCACGGGTCCAACTGGCTCGTTTCTCCCGAAGATGCCTCCACGGCTGTCTGCTTGAGAACCGGAACTGAAGTCGAGTTGCTCTATATTCCCGAAGAGACCCAACGACGGTTCGGCTTGCCAGTGGAGGTCAAAGCCACCTTCAAGATGGAAGATTGGTGGCGGCGCGACGTGTTTGTGCTCCAGAACGGACGAAAAGCGCTGCTGCGAAAACTACAGGAAGGGCAAGTGGTTCGGGTGCTCTCGGTAACGCAGACTGCGGCCCGCACCTATCCTGCTGTCTGGGAAGAGGCGAAAAATCTCAACGCTAAATGGGCCGGCGGAAAAGATTCTGACGCTTCGGTATCCCATAAGGGTCAGCACTGTGTTTAACCAGTTAGGAGTACTATGGCAAAAAGCGCAAGCATTCTGGATTTGATTTATGCCTTGCGGGAAACCGACAGGAGCGAAGGTTTTTTCCGTCCCATTGTGGAAGCAAAGAATCTCACCTGGCATTTCGAAATCAGCGAGTTTGATAAACTGGGGCTTTTAGTGAATCACATCGAGATCAAAGCCCACAAAGCTTCTTCACTTCCGCTGGAAAAGCAGTTTGAGCTGTTGACAAACAAAATTACGTATCCCGAAGAATTCGCCCTGATCGAATACGACCGCCCAAACGCGGCGCTGCTCCTGCGGAGCCGCGTCCCCCAACGGCTTGGGAATTCGGTCAGTTACTACGAGATTTTACTCAAAGGAGGAAATCAACTGCGTTTTGGTCGCTACGAGTTCGACCGGGCGATAGGGCGAAGGCAGGTGCTTCCGGCCAACCTGGCGAGACAAACGTTTGGGCGGTTATTGGTTGATTTTGAAAGTCTATTTTCTCACCGCCGCAACGCTCACCATGCACCGGCTAGCAAGGGGAGCGACTAAAACAACGAAACAGATCGCTGACAAACCAACACTCTCTCCGCACAGTCCATGTGCCAACCCTGAGGACCATCCCGGATCTGGAGGCAGAAGGGGCTCCGTCGTGCCTGGCGACCCCTGCCTAGGTTGGTCAACCATTAGTCCGAGGTCACTGATGTAAGGAGGTGCCACATGGCAATGTAT
>JAKEER010000081.1 GCA_022616615.1 Acidobacteriota bacterium | reverse complement strand
GGAACTAGCCGAGCGACGATCTTCAAAGCGGCTGCACGCTTGCTTTCTGACGCCCGGCACTATGAAACGATGGCCAGCGCTGTCAACCCTTATGGCGACGGGAAGGCCGCCCAGCGAATCCGCGAGTGCCTGTTATACCTGTTTGGCAGGCGGCGCGGGCGACCCAGGCCTTTCGTGCCTCGAACCAAGTACAAGTAGATGAACCATAGAGACACAGAGACGCAGAGAATGTTTGCGAGAGAGGTTCAGTCCCACAGGCCTTCTCTGTGTCTCTGTCTTTCTGTGGTTAGCTCTTTCCTGTTACTCATTTCCACTGGCCTCGCCCAGAACGTTGTCTCTGCGCGCAAGGCTCTGATTCTGTACGACGGTCAGTCGACGGGCTACAGTGACGGGCTCATCAGCGCGAACAGCATTGCAAACCTGCTAGGACATTTTTCAGCCAACTATGACATCCAGCCTGTCGGCGACTATCAAAGCGGCCGTGTTGAGAACTATGCCTGGATTTTCTTTGCCGGCAACGTGGAGAAAACGCAGTTGCCCAAAGCGTTTCTCGACGATCTGGCCTCAACCTCCAAGACCATTTGCTGGCTTAACCGGCATGTCAACCAGCTCACTGCCAATCCGCGGTTCAGTCAGAAGGCCGGTTTCAGGTTTATCGACTTCTTGGACAACGAAGAGTTCGATGGGGTGTTGTACAACGGCATCACCTTGCGCAAGACCGACTCGGACCTCAACCTGATCCGCATTGAGAACAAAGCGCTCTGTCGAGTCTGGGCGCAGACCCGAAGCTCTGCCGGATTGCTGCCCTACATCGTGCAAAGTGGCAACTTCTGGTATGTGGCCGATTCTCCCTTTTCGTTCGTAGAAGAGGGTGACCGATACCTCGCTTTCTGTGACGTCTTGCACGAGATTCTTGGCGCGCCGCATCCGGTCGAGCGCAAGGCGCTGGTTCGCATCGAAGATGTTTCGATTGACGACGATCCAATTGAGCTGCGCCGCGTTGCAGATTATCTCAGCGCGCAGCGCGTCCCGTTTCAGATTGCGCTGATTCCCATCTTCAAAGACCCCTCCAAGGGCATTGAACTGTACCTCTCCGACAGGCCCCAGTTTGTGGAAACCATTCAATACATGACGGCCCGCGGCGGCAGCGTGGTGCTGCACGGCGTCACACATCAGTTTCGTGGCACCAGCGCTGACGACTTCGAGTTCTGGGACGACTTGCAGGATAAGCCGCTGAGCTTCGAATCTGAAGACTGGGTCCGTAAGAAGATCGAGCTTGGCATGAACGAGTGCTTCAAGAACGGTATTTACCCAATTGCCTGGGAGTCGCCGCACTATGGAAGCTCGTTCCTGGCGCAGCGGGTGTTTAAGGAGTTCTTCAGCCATGTCAACGAGCGGCGCATGGTGATTGAAAAACTGGGGACACAGCAGTATTTTCCTTATCCGCTAACCGACATTCATGGCCAGAAGATCATTCCGGAAAACCTGGGGTATGTGAGCATCGAAGCTCCAAACCCGCAGCGGCTGGTCGACGATGCCCGAAAAATGCTGGCCGTTCGCGACGGCATGCCTTCGTTCTTCTTCCACAGCTTTGTAAGTTTGCAGCATCTCAAGACGATCGTAGAAGGTGTTAAGCGGCAGGGCTATCAGTTTGTTTCCCTGAAGTCGTTCGGATGCCAGGCTGTAACGCGCAATCGCGCGGTGACGACGCTCTCCGGTCCAGTCCGTCTGAATCTCGACCAGGAGTACCTGCGCGCGGTCACGCTTGACAGCCGTGACCGGGTTGTTGCGGAGAACGTTTCCGTGGCGCCTTTTTCCGGCGTGGTAGAAAGGAAGGTATCTGTGGGTTCAGGCCAGATGGTCGTCTTTGAAGGTCTGCTGGAAAAACCCGAGACGACGCAACCTAGTTGGTTCGAGCAATGGCGCAGCAAGTTAGCCCGCTTTGGATTCTGGACGGAGGAAAGCCAGAAGCAGCAGGAACTGGCTGGAGAGGCTACTTTGGTGTGGATGGAGAGCAGCCCCAGTTCTTTGGCGAGGAGCAGGGCAGGAGAAGGCGCCGGTCTGCTGGACTTCCGTGAAAATCCCGTTCTGGGAGGGGTGGCGCAAGGCGCCAGAGTGGGTCCGCTTCGTGGCCCACAACCCACCCCTGGAGCCTTTGGCTCCGTCCCCTCCCGAGAGGGGAATCGTATATTGTCGTCCTCCTCTGTAGTCTCTCATCAAGGGGAGACGAGCGAGTTGGCAGAGCTCAACGACCAGGAAAGTTTCCGCTCGGCTCTGAACGCCTTCGGGATCAGGGTCCGTCTTCTCCAGGTTGATAAGGTCGAGAGCGCAGCCGCTTCGTTGTCCAAGGTTGTTGTTGTTCCCTACGTCAGTGCGAAGCGTCTGACCGATGTGGCCCGGCAGGCCCTGTTGCGGCACGTGCAGGCCGGAGGCAGACTCGTTCTGGACGGAGAAACGGAGCTGGCTAGCCAGCTCGGAATTCGCTTCGAAGGCCGGCGCTTATCGGCAAAGCGGATTCATGATCTCAACTTCCCCGATATCCCCGTGGAATGGAAGCCGGCCGCCGACTTTCCCAAGTTTGCCGCTACCAAGGGAGCGAAACCGCTGTTTGTGGAGCCCGAAAGCCAGTCGGTGCTGGGCGTGCTGGGCCAACATGGCGACGGCAGGTACCTTTTCCTCGGTCCGTTGTTCGACCCGCACTCCGCACTGGGCATCAGCCGTTTTCCTTCGCTCTTCCAAACCCTGCGGACCTCCTTCGGCCTGCAGCCGCTGGCGCGGCGCCCGCAACTGGAAGTGTATTTCGACCCAGGTTTGCGGGCCGGCATTTCAATCGAACGCCTGGTGCGGTCGTGGCGGAGCTTCGGAGTGAAGGTCGTTTATGCCGCGGCCTGGGCGGCGGATTACAGAAGATGGGATTTCAACTACCCGTACTTCATCGATCTGTGCCACAAGAACGGCATCCTGGTTTACGCCTGGTTTGAATTGCCTCAGGTGAACGAAAAGTTTTGGGATGCGCATCCCGAGTGGCGTGAAAAGACGGCCACGGGCGCCTCTAGCTATGGAAGCTGGCGCCTGCTGATGAATTTGCAGAACCGCGATTGCCGCCGGGCGGCCATTGCCGCAGTGCTGAGCGTACTCGGCCAGTTTGCCTGGGACGGCGTCAACATTGCGGAGCTCAATTACGACACCGACCACGGACCGCTCAACCCGGCCAAATACGTTCCCATGAACGACGACGTCCGGCGCGACTTTGCTGCCGCTCGCGGTTTTGACCCGCGCTTGCTGTTCGATGCAACGTCGCCCTACTTTTGGAAAAAAAACCCGGAAGCCTTTGAGCAGTTCGACCGGTATCGTTCGGAGATTGTAACTTCCTGGCATCGTGAGATTCTGGAAGCGCTCGGACCGGCCTGCCAGCGGAACCAGTGGGAGCTGGTGGTGACGATGCTCGACAGCCTTCACAGTGCAACACTCACGCGGGACACCGGAGTCAATTCAGAAAGTATTCTGGCTTTGATGAAAAAGCATCCGTTCACGCTGCAGGTCGAAGACCCTGCCGAGTTTTGGAGCCAGCCGCCAGATCGCTATGCAAGATTTGTTGCCACCTATTTGAAGCGCGTGCCCGACCGAACGAGGCTGGTCTTTGACCTGAACATCATTCCCAGCCGCAACACTGCCAGGACGCTGCTCCCCACGAATGCCCAGACCGGCCTGGAATTTGCCCAGATGCTTCATCACGCGTCGCAAGCTTCCGGACGTGTGGCCGTCTATGCGGAGTCGACACTTCTGCCTCAGGACTTCGAAGTGATGGAGTCGGTGCTGGCTCACGGCGCCGAGGTTTCCGTTCAGCCAGACCGGCTTGTGGTTGACACGCCGCGCACGGTGCTGGTTCGAGTGGATCCGCAGAAGACCTACCAGCTGGATGGCCAGCCCTGGCCATTCCGCGAGTTCCGGCAGCTGATGGTGCCCGCGGGCAAGCACGCGATCGTGGAAGACCGGCGCAAAAGGCAGTGGATTGATTGGAGCCAGCTCACGCTGACCTTGAAGAGCCTGCACGGCGAACTTCTGGAAGGAAGCGCGACGCCAAGAGGCCTGCGTTTTCGTTACTCTGCCCCCACGCGCGCCGTGGCGTTGCTGAGCAAGCAGCCCTATCAGGTCTGGTTAGACGGCCGCGAGTTTGCCGTAAAGGCTGGCTTTTACCAGGGCGACTGGTCCATCCACTTGCCGCCGGGAGAACATCAGGTGGAGGTTTTCGCCAACAGCCCGGCTTACTTTCTCCTGGACCTCACCAGCCTTTTTTCTTCTTCACTGATTGTTCTTGCGGGCTTCGGAATTGGCGGCGCCCTTTCCCTGCTCTATGTGACCGTGCTTCTCCGCCGCTGGCTGCGTAGCCGCTGGCTTTGGGCCGTGCGCTGGCGCGCAACTCTGGCGAAAAACCCGAAATGAAGCAGCGCGGTTGTGCCGATAAGCAGGTTTTCTGGGCGCCTCACCGATGCCACGCGCGCCAGAGCGTTTCGCCGAAGGCTTTAGAGTCGGCGACTTGTCGCCGCTTTTGCATCGAGCTTACATCCCAATGAGCCTTTTTGCTGCCAAGCCGCCGATTCTCGATGTTTGCTGGGGGATGTCGATGCCAAGGCAGTTGAAGTTCCACGGAAAAGCGGCGCCAAGTCGCCGCACTCCAAAGGCTTTGCCAGTCTCGCTGTGCAACGTGCCTGAACGATTTGGAAGTCAAGGTCTGGAGTTTCTGATGTTTCGACTTAAGACAATTCAATGCAGCGTTGGTCTACTGTGCCTGGCAGCCGGTCTGCTGTCACCTGCTCTCTTCGCCCAGGAGCAGCCTGTTCCCGGGCGTGTCGCGACGCTGGCCTTCTTTCTCGATTCAGTGGACACGCTTGAGCCGGGAACTGTGTGGTTCACGAATGTGTTCACTTACCGCAAGGCGCCGGGCGGAAAGGAAATCGATGTTCCCGCGGTTGGCATCAGCTTCGGATTAACGCGCCGTCTCCAGCTAGACTTCTCTATTCCTTATTTTCGCGCCCAGTACGGGACGGACTTCCGTATGAACGGAATTGGAGACAAGTTCCTTTCTGCCAAGCTCCGTGTGCGGGATGCCGATTCCGGTGGACTCGGATTGGCCTTTGAGCCCGTGCTGGAGATTCTTGGCAAGGGCTCGCTGGCGGCGGGCGAGCTGGGTCCGAAGAAGTACAACCTTGCTTTGCCGGTAATCGTGCAGAAGAACTTTCCCCGTTT
>JAKEER010000617.1 GCA_022616615.1 Acidobacteriota bacterium | reverse complement strand
GCCGCAATTCGGTAGGCCAGGGCAAAGCGAAGGGCCATCGGACTGCCGCGCGACGCCCTGGGTGTCTGCCACATCTTGTTTCACCCAGGCCTGTGAGGCCGCAACCTACGACCTCAGATCGGAGCTGACAGACACGGAGAGTCACGGCCTTTCAGGCCTGAACAACGCAAAACCTTATCAACACATCCCAGGGCGCTGCTTCGAGACTGCGTCTCTTCACTTGCCCTGGGCTATCGAATCGCGGCCTTTTGGGCGTAGTAGGCCGAAACCTTCGAGGATGGGAGCCCGGGTACCTTTCTCGCAATCAGAATCTAGAAACTCAGGACGCGGTGGGGGACACCTCGCCCTACCCAGTTGACAAGGAGGAAACAATGAATAAGAAGTTCTTGATCTCGGTGGTCGCAATATTCGTCGTCTCTATGGGCCTCGGATTTCTGGTGCATGGGGTGCTGCTCGCCCCGGAGTATGCCCAACTGTCCAACCTGTTCCGCACGCCGCAGGATGCTGAGAGGTATTTTTTCTACATGCTATTGGCGCATGTGCTTATTTCCTTCGGCTTTGTTTGGATTTATCTCAGGGGCCGTGAAAACAAACCATTCCTAGCGCAGGGTGTGCGTTACGGTGTGGCGATTGCGGTGCTCATGACCATCCCGATGTATCTTATTTATTACGCCGTGCAACCCATGCCGGCTCCGTTGGTGTGCAAGCAGATCATATTTGACACGCTCGGCGTAATCTTGATGGGCATCGTCGTCGCGTGGCTGAACAAATAGCTCTGGAAATGGCTTCCGGCATGGAGAGCTGGCAGACGGGCTGAGAAACAGCGAAGGTCAAGCCCTATGCTCGATGACTGAGTCCTGAGTTTCATAAATGCGCTGACGGGATGATATCCGAATGTGGAAGGCGGCCACTCCTGGGCGGGCGTCCCGCCCGCCCTGGGCACGCTGAGGCACGCCAGATGCGGACGGGACGGTACGTGAGGTCATCGAGATTCTGCGATGAAGTGCTGGGGGCTTTGTCAAGGGGCAGGTGGCATCGCCCAGCTCGCGCCCGCAGAGCGGCCTCCCTCTGTCCGACTACTTTTTCCTTGGCGTGACTTTCTTCGCAGGCGCCTTAGCCTTCTCTTGGCTGGAGGCCTTTTCAGCTTTCTTGGGCGCGGCGGCGGCTTTGGTTTCCTTCTGCCCGGCCGGGCGCTTGGCGGTTCGTGTGTCCATGCTTCTTGCAGAGGACTTGGCCGCCGGTTTTGCCGCTGCTTTGCGTTGGGGAACTGGGGTCTTCTGTGCGGGAGGAGCGACGCTTAGGGCAGGAGACACGGGCGCCGGCGCTGGGGCAGCGACGGGTGCTGGCGGGCGAGCCGCCACTGGAGGTGGCGCGGTGGCTGGCTCCGGCTGAGGCGCTGGAACCACCAGTTCGGCATTCCGGTTTTCGTAAACCGTGCAGGGGCCGCACACCTTTTCGTTCCAACCGAGCTTCATCACCGGATGGTCGCACACTAGCTTGTTGGTGTGCTGTTCGCTCTGGCCAAAGATGGCTGAAGAGGCCAAGTCTTTCGAGAAAACGCAGGTCCTTAGCTTCTTGATGGCGGGTTTCATGGTTTGTCCGCTGTCCGCCGTCAGTTGTCGTCGATTCTAGATGCTTACAACGGACAACTGACAGCGGACAAATTCATGCCGTATTCGTTCCCGTGCTGGCTTCCACCACTGAGCCGAGCGCTCGAAAGCGCTGGTACCGGTTGTCAAGCAGTTTGCGAATCGGAACGGCTTTCAGTTCGGCCAACGCCTGCTGCAACCGCTCATCAAGCAGCGACGCAGCGGCCTTGGGGTCGGCATGTGCGCCGCCGTTGGGTTCGGGCACTACGTCGTCGACAATTCGGAACGCCTTCAAATCCTGCGAGGTGAGCTTCAGCGCGGTCGCGGCTTCTTCCACCTTAGACTGATCCTTCCACAGAATAGCCGCGCAACCTTCTGGCGAGATCACGGAGTAGTAGGCGTGTTCGAGCATCAAAACATGGTCGCCAACACCAATACCCAGTGCACCGCCACTGCCGCCTTCTCCCGTAATGGTGACAAGGATGGGCACCTGTAGCCGCGCCATCTCGCGAAGATTGCAGGCAATGGCTTCTGCCTGTCCGCGCTCTTCGGCGCCAATGCCTGGATAAGCGCCCGCGGTGTCGATGAAGGTGAAAACCGGGCGCGAAAATTTCTCGGCCAGCTTCATCAGCCGCAACGCCTTGCGGTAGCCTTCCGGCTTCGGCATGCCAAAATTCCGCTGCAGCTTTTGCTTAGTGTCTTTTCCTTTGTGGGTCCCAATCACTATGCACGGCTCGCCGTGAAAGCGAGCCATGCCGCCCATCATTGCCGGATCGTTCTCGAAACGCCGGTCGCCGTGAAGCTCCACAAAGCTTTCAAAGATCAAGTCGATGAAGTCAGGGACAATGGGGCGCTGCGAGTGACGAGCAAGCTGCACACGCTGCCAGGGCGTCAGCTTGGAATAGATCTCCTTGCGCAGTTTTTCCAGCCGGCGCCGCATGCGCTCCAACTCGGAGGCTGTGCCGTCGCTGGGAACGAGCTTGGAAAGTTCTTCAATCTGGCGTTCCAGCCGGTCGACTTCCGCGCGCTCGTTTTCCGGGTTCTCTGGCATCGTTTCAAAAAGAATCTTATTTGTTTAGCGGGGTGGCGCGGCCCGTGCTGGTGGCAGGCTTGGTCGAGCAGCACTGTGCGAGGACCCGCTCGCTACCGCTCGCGGTACGGTCAGCGCCCGGACCCTGAGGCGAACAGTACCGCGAGCGGTAGCGAGCGGGTCCTGAGGTGCGCAGAGGCAGCGTCACCCCGCTAAACAAATCCAAAAAATCAAACCGCGAACCAAGACAAATCAACCCGCGAAGGCGCGAAGTACGCGAAGAATTTTTCGATTGGTTATTGCCATTGCCTAGTTCGAAATCCTGAGAAACCAAGATCCAAATAGCCAATCGACAATAGCAAATGAACAATAACAAATGCTTTTCTTCGCGCCGTCGCCGTCAGGTTTCATCCTCAGAGGGTGTTTGGAAAGCCCCGCAACAAAGGTGGAGCGGGCGCTCTGCGCACGCTAAACGCGCGCAGGAGCGGGCGTTCCACCCGGCTTTCTAACACTACTTTGTTAAGTCACTCTTGGGTGGCGCATAGATCGCGCTTTTGGCGATGTATGCGAATCCTTCCGCACACATGGCAAACCGCGCCATGTGTGCGCCACCCCTGGGCTGTTGTACCAAAGTAATACTAAACACCCTGTCAGAACTTCACAGTCCCAGCCCCACAGAGGCTCTCAACCTCCTGAACCAACTGCGCGCTGGGCTTGACTCTCACAAACTGATTTGCGCGCAAGGTTACCAAATAGGCTTTCGGATGTTCAAGTTCAAAGATGACGCTTGCCTCGCCGGGATGGCCGCCCAACACGCGCTGCAATCTCTCCGCTGTGTCCTGGGCGGCGTTCATTAGGTTTACATGGACGACCACCGATTTTGCCATCCGCTCACGCAGGCCCTCAATGCTTTGGATCTCACTGACACGGATCTTGCGAATGCCTGAATCCTCCACATCAAGAACACCCTTGATGAGCAGAGGCGCGTCTGGTCTGAGGAATTTCTCGAAGCGCTGGAATGGATCTGGAAAGATTACGGCTTCGACCGAGCCGGTTAGGTCTTCGAGCTGGATCACGGCCATTCGTTCGCCCTTCTTGGTCTTGAGATTCTTAAGCACGGTGAGGATGCCGCCCAGCGAAACTTCGGCGCCCGATTCCAACTCGCCCAGAGACTCAGTGGTGGCTGCTGAAAAGCGGTTGAGATCGGCGGCATATTTTGCCAGCGGATGGCCGGTGATATAGAAGCCGAGAGTTTCTTTCTCATACGACAGCAGCAGCGACTCTTCCCATTCCGGCGCGTTGGGCAGCTGCTGGCTTGCATAGGCCGGCTCCGGCTCGTGAAGCGCCGGCGCTCCCATGCCAAACAATCCTCGCTGGCCCGAGTCCCGGTCGCGCTGCGCCTTCTGCGCGCCTTCGAGGGCCTTGTCCACGACCGCAAAAAGCTGCGAGCGGCGATGCCCCAGGGAATCAAGTGCTCCGGCTTTGATCAAGCTTTCGATCACTCGCTTGTTGACGAGACGCAGGTCCACTTGTTCGCAGAACTCGAAGATCGACTTGAAATTGCCGTTCTTTTGGCGCGCGTCAAGAATCGAGCGAATGGCATTTTCACCGACATTCTTGATCGCGACGAGTCCGAAGCGAATGTCGCCGCCGGAGGGCGTGAAGTAGAGCTGGCTGATGTTGACGTCGGGCGGAAGAATCTTGATGCCCATGTCCCGGCATTCGTTGATGTACTTCACAATCTTGTCGGTGCTCGAGATTTCGCTGGTGAGCAGGGCCGACATGAAACAGACGGGATAGTGCGCCTTGAGATAAGCCGTCTGGTACGCCAACAGGGCATAGGCAGCCGAGTGCGACTTGTTGAAGCCATAGCCGGCAAACTGCTCCATAAGGTCGAAAATCTTGGCGACTTTCTTTTGGTCAAAACCTTTAGCTTTGGCGCCGCTGCTGAACTTCTCGCGTTGCGCGGCCATCTCTGCGGGTTTCTTCTTTCCCATGGCGCGACGCAAGATGTCGCCTTCACCCAGAGAATAGCCGGCCAGCTTGTTGGCGATCTGTTGAACCTGCTCCTGATAGACAATGACGCCGAGCGTTTCCTGCAGGATTTCCTTCAGCTCCGGCAGGTCGTAGGCGACAGGTTTTTCGCCGTGCTTGCGCTTGATGAAGTCGTCAATCATGCCGCCGCCGATGGGGCCGGGACGATAGAGCGCGTTGAGGGCTGTGAGATCTTCCAGCTTTTCTGGCTTGAAGCGCCGCAGAATGTCTTTCATGCCGCCGCTTTCAAACTGGAAGATGCCGTTGGCGAGGCCCTTCGCAAAGACTTCGTAGGTCTTGGCGTCATCCATGGGTAACTGGTCCAGGGCGACATCAGCACCTGTGGTCTCCTTGACAAGCCGGATAGCGTCATCGAGCACCGTGAGCGTGGTCAGGGCGAGAAAGTCCATCTTCAGCAGGCCGATCTTTTCTAGATCGTTCATCGGAAACTGCGTCGTGATTTCGTCCTTGTTGCTCTTGTAGAGCGGAACAATGTCTGTGAGTGGAACCGGGGAAATGACGACTCCGGCAGCGTGCGTCGAGGCATGCCGCGCCATGCCCTCCAGGCGCTGGGCGACGTCGAACAAATCTTTCACGCGACCGTCTTTGGCAATGATATCTCGCAACGCTTCTGATCCCTTCAAAGCATCCTTCAGCTCGATGTTCAAGGTGCTGGGAATGAGCTTGGCAATGCGGTCGACCTCAGCGTAAGGCATGTCCATTGCCCGTCCGGCGTCTTTCACGGCCGCTTTGGCAGCCATGGTTCCAAAGGTAATGATCTGCGAAACGTTGTCGCGGCCGTACTTGTGCGTGACGTAGTTGATCACTTGGCTGCGGCGATTCGTGCAAAAGTCGATGTCGATGTCGGGCATCGAGATGCGCTCCGGGTTGAGGAAGCGCTCAAAGAGCAGGCCGTATTGAATGGGATCGAGGTCAGTGATTTTCAGGCAGTAGGAGACGAGACTGCCGGCGGCCGAACCCCGTCCCGGGCCGACAGGTATCTGGTTCTGCCGGGCGTAGCGAATGAAGTCCCAGACGATCATGAAGTAGCCCGGAAACTTCATCTGCTTGATGATGGCGATCTCTCGCGCCAGCCGCTCCTGATACACCTCCAGCGGATGCCGCAACAGCCCCTGCTGCTGCATGCGCGTCAAGTAAGGAAGCCGCTCCTCATAGCCTTTCCAGACCACCTCTTCAAAGTAGGCGTCCAGCGCCTTGTCGCCCGGTACTTCAAAATGGGGGAAAGGCTGCGTGGCTCTTTCAAGCTTGAAGTTGCATCGCTCGGCAATTTCCAGAGTCCGGCTCAGTGTGTCGGGGAGGGCGCGGAAGAGTTCCGCCATCTCCTCTTGCGTTTTTACGTAGAACTGATCGTTGGAAAAACGCATGCGGCTGTTGTCGCTCATCGTCTTGCCGGTCTGGATGCACAGCAGCACTTCATGCGCACGCGAGTCCTCCTTCGTTACGTAGTGGCAATCGTTGGTGGCGACCATCGGGACAGACAGTTCTTTAGATAGCCGGATGAGCTGCGGGTTGATGCGATGCTCCACGTCAAGGCCTTGATCCTGGATCTCGATGTAGAAACGGTCGCGGCCAAAGATGTCGAGATAGTCGCCCGCGGCCTGGCGCGCGGCGTCATATTGCTCTTGGACGAGATTGGAACCAACCTCGCCGCTCAAGCAGGCTGAAAGACAGATGAGCCCTTCGCTGTGTTTAGCCAGCAGCTCCTTGTCAACGCGTGGCTTGTAGTAGAAGCCCTGCAGATAGCCGTGAGAAACGAGCTTCACCAGGTTCCTGTAGCCCGTGTTGTTCTCACACAACAAGACCAAGTGATGGTTCGCCTTCTCGCCTTCGACGGAGGTACGGTCGGTGTGGCTGCCGCGCGCAACGTAAACTTCGCAACCAATGATCGGTTTAATACCCTTCTTCTTCGCGGTCTCGTAAAAGCTCACCGCCCCGAAAAGATTGCCATGGTCCGTGATCGCCGCGGCGGGCATCTTCAGCTCAGCCATGCGGTTCATGACGGTTTCAATTTCGCAAGCCCCGTCGAGCAGGCTGTAGTCGGTGTGGAGGTGGAGATGAACGAATTTTGTGTTTTCCATAAGGACAATCAGAACGCAGATGAACGCGGATTCTTATGAGAGAAGTGGTCACCCGAAAGAAGAGAATAACCTTGAAGAAAAACCATTGGCTATTGGTCATTTGCTATTTGTTATTTGCCATCGAAATAGACAATAGCAAATAGTCAATGATCAATAACAAATAGTTTTTCTCTTGGTGTTCTTCGTGTCCTTCGTGGATCGGTGTCATTCCCATTCGATGGTTGCAGGCGGCTTCGAGCTGATATCGTAAACCACGCGGTTGATACCTTTCACTTCGTTGACGATGCGGTTGGAGATTCTTTCCAGGACTTCGTACGGCAGTTTTACCCAGTCGGCTGTCATGCCGTCTTGCGAGTGCACGGCGCGAACGGCGACCGTATAGTCGTACGAGCGTTCGTCACCCATCACACCCACACTCCTTACCGGTAGCAGCACGGCGAACGATTGCCAGACTTGTGAGTACAGCCCTGCGCTCTTGATTTCGCTGACGACGATGTCGTCGGCTTCCTGCAGCAAGCGCACGCGACCCGGTGTGACTTCGCCAACGATGCGTACCGCCAGGCCCGGGCCAGGGAATGGCTGCCGCGAAATGATCTCGTCACCCAGTCCCATCGCGCGTCCGATGGCGCGAACCTCGTCCTTAAACAACTCGCGCAGCGGCTCCACCAGCTTGAGCTTCATCTTTGCGGGCAGCCCGCCGACATTGTGATGCGATTTGATCGTGGCCGAGGGTCCCTTGACCGAAACCGATTCGATAACGTCCGGATAGAGCGTGCCCTGGACCAGAAAGTCTACCTGGCCCAGCTTCTGCGCTTCCGCATCGAACACTTCAATAAACGTGGTTCCAATAACCTTGCGCTTGCGTTCCGGATCGATCACGCCTTCGAGCTTGGTCAAGAAAAGAGCACTGGCATTTACGCCAGTCACCTTCAGCTTCAGCCGTTCCCGAAGATTAGCCAGCACTTTGGAAAACTCGTTTTTTCGCAGCAGGCCATTGTCGACAAAAATACAGGTGAGATTCTGCCCAATCGCCTTGTCCACCAGGACTGCCGCCACCGTGGAGTCCACGCCGCCGCTCAAGGCGCAGATGGCTTTTCCGGAACCAATCTGCTGGCGGATGCGGGCCACGGATTGTTCGACAAAAGACGCAGGCGTCCAATCGCCCGCGCAGCCGCAAACGTTGAAGAGGAAGTTTTCGATGATCCGGCGGCCCGCTTCCGTGTGCGCAACTTCAGGGTGAAACTGCAAGCCAAAAAGCTTTCGCTGCGTGTGCTCGGCGGCAGCCAGCGAGTTCGAGGAAGTGCCAAGTAGTTCAAAACCGGCTGGCAGCTCCGCGATGTGGTCGCCATGACTCATCCAGACATTGGACTTCTCGCGAACCCCGTCGAACAACAGGCTCGGGCGGCGAAGCTCCAGTGCCGCCAGGCCGTACTCCCGCTTCTCGGCATGCTCCACGCGTCCGCCCAGTTGATGGGCCAGAAGCTGAAACCCGTAGCAAATGCCCAGCACAGGCACCGTGGTATTCCACAAGCCGCTATCGCTGTGCGGCGCGCCATCGCCGTAGACCGAGGCCGGCCCGCCCGAAAGAATAATCCCTTTGGGCTGGCGCTTGAGAATGTCCACGAGCGGCGTGTTAAATGGCAGAATCTCGCAATAGACATGAGCTTCGCGCACCCGGCGGGCGATGAGCTGAGTGTACTGGGCCCCAAAATCGAGCAAGACAATGGTTTCGTGAGAGAGCGGCATCGCAGGTCCTTCCCCAAAGTGGCCCGAATTATATGGCCAAGGGCAGGAGGTGTAAACACAGAATATTGTGGATCAAGAGAGGAGAGAGTCTATATTTTGTGGATGCTTCGGGGGAGCCCGCGGTCTGCTGGAGAGTGGGCGCGGCGTCCTCACCGCGCCGACGTCTGGAGTTTCTGCGTTCTGAGTCGGGGGAAACTCGTTTGTCCCCCTGGAGCTGTGAAAAAATTGAATCGGGACGATCCTGACCCATCACGGTTCTGAATCTATAGCCGAAAACGCGCGCGGAGAGCGCGTTCCACCTGGGTGGAGCGGGCGCTCCTGCGCACGCTTCTTGCCGGAAGGAGCCGATCTTCAATTTTTTCACAGCTCCCCTTGGCAAGGGGGACGCCGCGCGTTTTGCGGCATGGGGTCTCGAGAAGGCCCAAGACCCCCTCTGGTGCCCCTTCGTAAGAGGGACAAAACCAACCCACTGTGGTGCCTCGCTCAACCTTGAGACTTGCCATGCACCAGATGGACCTAAGGTAAACTCGGGACGTAGGCCCCATCGCCTGTGCGCTCGCCGGGCCGACTGCCATCATTGATCACCGCATAGGCGATAAAGGGATTCGTTCCTGCTGTCCGCGTAACGCGAGCATAACCTTGTCTTGTGCCCGGCGCATAGTCGGTCAGGATGCCTCCCAATTGCTTCCATGCTTTCGCATTGATCGCGATTCCTTCAAGCACAGTGACCTTGTTGCCTGTATCACCGTCGAACAGCTCAATGGTGAAAAGATCAGGATTGCCGTCTGTTTCCCCAGCATTGACCAGAGCCAAATTGGTGCGATTCTCGGCATTTTGCTGCAGCCCGTACAGCCAGGCGCTCGTCTTGGGCGAGGTGCCGTTGGGCACAGGCGCGTAAAAGACGCCATAGTTACCGCCACCACCGGGAATGCTAGTGCGTGCACCCAGACCTATTCCAGTAAGATCTCCTGCGTCCACCGTGGCGAAGAGCGCTCCAGCGTAGGTCGGACCGACCGGGCCAATACCGGCAACCCTACGGTCTCTCATGAACTGAACCAGATTGGGAACAATCAACTGTTGGCCTGGATTAAGATTCATTCCAAAGCTGGCGGTGTTGCCCGCAGCCTGAATGGCTTCGGCCACATAAGCAAAGCGAATCGTCTTTGATGTCGTCGACCAGTTCGTCAAAACAAGTTCGCTTGTGAATGAGCCTGTTTCGACGATGACTGGAAGGGTCAACCCTGTCTTCCCTGCCAGGGCGTTTTCCGGGATAGGTGGAATAAACGAGCCGTCTGAAGTGACTTGGTCATTAATGACCGCATAGGCAAAGTACGGAGCCGTGCCGCTCACACGTTCAATCCGCACATAGCCATTCGTAAGCGACAATCCATTCGAATGGAGAATCTCTGTGATTTGTCTAAAGCTTCCAGGCGAAAGGCTCTCGTTGGGAAGCATTTGTGAAAATGGAGCCGCCGGGTCGCCAGAAAAAACCGTGAGCCGCAGCGCGACATCGCCATCTGCTGCTGTTCCCGCGTTCTGGATAGCGACATTGGAACGATCGCTTACATTTTGGCGGAGACCGCAAAGATAGGAAGCGCCGGTCAAGGCCGTCGTTATGGGAATCCCTGCGTAGGCCAGACCAGCGCGCCCTGACGCCAAAGCCGCTGTGGTTCGAACTGTCACTGCGCCTTCGGGCGAGGAGAAGCGCACAGCCAACGTTCCGCCACGGTTGCCGGAGTCGGGAATCGGGATCCCAATGGACTTCAGGTAAGCGATAGCGTCCGGAACAATCCGCTGTTGCCCGGCAGGCAGCGAAGTGGAAGCTGTCCCACTGCCGCTTCCGAGGGCTGCCGTGTAGGTGAATTGTACATTCGCGTTGGTGAAGCCGCGATTCGTCAGAACCAACTCGGACGTGAAGAAGGAATTGTTCAGACCGGCTGAGGACAGGACAATCGGAACAAAAAGGGTGAGGCCATCAAGACCGACTCCATTGTAAGAACCTAAGGCGTAGCCGATTCTTATAGTCGCATCGATCCTCTTCGCCGGCACTCCAGGATCAGTTGCCAGGCTGAGCAAGCCCCCAGGGTCTTGGTATCGATTAGGCCATCGGTAGGCCGGACTGGCTGGATTGTCAATGTCGTCAAGCCAGCCATCGTAGTTGTTGTCGCCCACTGCCAGGCAGGCGCCAACCGTGCAATTCAAATTGACTGAGACGTCGGGATAGTAAAGGGTTTGGACGAGATCGTCTGGGTCTGGTACATCGATTTCATAAACAGTCATGTAATTGTTCAGGATGGTCAGAGGTTGCCCATTCAAACTGAGACATCCTCCAGAATCGAGAATCCCATCACCATTGGAATCTGTTGGGTCGGGCACCGTGAAACTCATCTTTGTTTCTCCGTAGGTGTTATGTCCATAGGGAGAATATTGGTCCACGCACTTATCGCTTCCACTTGGAGGCACGCGGTCGTTCCAAGGATAAGAATCACTGAACGGATATCCGTTTGCTGGATAAGGATACGATGTTCCTGGCAAGGGAGAGTTTGGGAAATTGAGTACCCGGCAATCCAGATCGGGATGGACATATCCAGTAGAACAACTATTCCATTGAAGATGTCCGTCTTGCGGAAACCAGCCTTGAAACTGGTTTGCGTCCTGCTTTACTCCGACGTTTGAGCTGACCCCCCAATTTCCCCAAGGGGTGGAGTGAAACAAACCACACTCCTGATCTGTCTTATAAACATATCGATTGTGATTGATCATCCTCACCTGAACGACACACTGGCCCGCATAGAGCGGTGGCAGAATCGATTGCGCCAAGGGCGACAAGAAGACGAGCAGAGCAATCGTCAGTTCACGCCAACGCTTCATCGCTCCCTTCGCTCCTCGAGTGGAAGATGTAGGAAAGTCGGGTGAACGGGTGGAACCCGGGACGTGAGCGTTGCCGCCACTTTCCAAAGCGATGCTGAAGCCCCAGTCCAGATCGCTGCCGCCAAGATAAGAGGAATAGACGAACTCGGAGCCATTCGGGCATAGCTTTGTGACAAACGCGTCTCGATTGCCTTGGCGAGTGGCCTGCAGTGGAGCACTCAGCGGAAAGTTCGTCGAGGTAGTGGTGCCCTTGACGTAGGCGTTGCCAAAGGAATCGACAGCGATATCGCTTCCATCTTCCTCATCATTGCCCCCCAGAAAGGTCGAATAGAGAAGAGCCGCCTTGGCCGCCGAGGTAAGAAGAAAAACTCAACACTGAATCGATAACGAGACGCCTGCTCACATGGTAGGCACCGACCTGAAAGCCTACCAGGCGCGGGCCCTTGAGAACATACTCCCCAGAAACAAGCTGCCTGCGCCCTTGCACTTCTTGGTAGATCACCGGCTTGTGCTGGCGGAGTGAACTTGAGCCGGTTTTCAACACCAGATCGCCGTTGTAATCGACTTCGAGCTGATCGGCTCCCTCAAAGTTCAGTGCGATGACTTTCGGATCGGCACCAGGCGCGATCATGAAGTCATACTCCGAATGACCCTGATTCCCGTAGTAGATAAGGTCGATCCCACGATGGACGCTTTGAACTCTGACCGGCATAGGTGCAGATGTCAGTCTTCCACCGGCTGTGATCGTTGCCTACCAAGTACTTCACGGTGCCGGCAAGTTCATCGAGTCCAGTCACGGTGGCGCGAGCGTTAGCTCCGAGGAGCTGCATGCGCAACTCGGCGGATTGCCGACTACCGATTTTCGATGGTCGATTTGCGAACTTTTCCTGCCCCATCGGCAATTGCCAATCGGCAATCGTCAATTCCAACACGGCTTCTGCCGGCGTCAGGAGCAAGCTGTAACACCCAACGCAAGATGTGTAGATACCAATGCCTCGGGTGAGGAGGGGACCTGCGCCGTTCCACCTAGTTTGGGGCGTGGAGAGCCTGCCTCACCGCCGTCATTGTGTGGCCGGCGGTTGCGAAACCTTCTTTCCAGACGCAGGTCTTGCTTTGGCTTTGGCGGCTCTTACCTTGGCCCACCGCTTCTTCTGAGCTTCCACAATGTTCCTGAGACCTTGAGCAGAAATCTTAGGCCTTGTCTTGTCAGCTTTCTTTCCGTTGGTATTTTTGGCTTGCTTCACTTTGGCCATTTGAGTTCGCGAAATCTGATGGCGGCTTTGGACCGAGGATGTTGGCTTCGCTTTGGCACGCGCGGTATTGCCCGCGACCGCTTGTAGTGCAACGATAGCTTGATCGAGTTTGTCTAGCTCCTGCAGCATCAAGGCCCGCTCGCGTTTCATGGCTTGCAGGGTCTCTGTGTAATTGAACATGTCGACTCCTTGTTGAGTTATGGTGGCTTGGCTGCTTGCTCCGGATCTACCAGCCGCTGCAGCACGCGGCTGATTCTACCAGAAATCGCTCCGCTCTCCCTTGGCCGGCTTGATGTGTCCCGGCAAGCTTGGCGCGTATCTCCGTCGGATGCCGATTCCTCATCTATCGCGCTGCGCAGCTTCTGCTCCGCACCGCCTCTCACCGAACGGTAGCGAGCGACCTCAGACCGCTGAGTCAGCGGGGGGCTGCGACAGTGGAAGAGGCTTCGAGCCGCTGGCTGACACCGGCAGGATGGCGCTGCCACTCTTCCGAACTTGACCGAACTGTGAACTTCGTGGCCGGGCAGTAGGCCCGAAGACGAGCTACCTCACTTTGGCCGAATCGGCCTTGGGTAGATCTCGTTCCGCGGCGGCGTCTTCCCCTGTTTCCGTATCAATGCTTCCCTTGAAGTTGGCGCCATCTACGATCGAAATTCGCGGACATTTAATATCTGCCTCGACTGATGCTGATAGTTTGATTTCCACCATCTCGCTCGCAAAAATTTCTCCAATAAGGTTTCCTGCGATGAACACACTTTTTGCATGGATTACCGCGTTGACTTTCCCATGAGGACCAATCCAGAGATTATGATCGTTGAGTTCGATCTTCCCTTCCACCTGACCTTCGACGGTAAGATCTTCTTTGACGCTTAAATCCCCTTTGATGGAGAACGACTTCCTAATATTGGCGGTCATTGGCAAGTACATCCAGTTGTCGGAGCCACAGCTCGAACAGACCAGATTCCCGGAAGTGGAGAGAGACAATGTACGAGGGGCGTCGCAGTCGGCACACAGTATGACTCGATGCTCCAAGGATCTCCTCAAGCCAGAGTTGGAAGTCATCGTACACCTCTTGCGTTCCACTACCTAAGACCCCAATGTTACTCATGTTACTCCCGATTGGGAACGGGAATCCAGTGGTTGATAGGGTTCCGTCAAAGTCAGAATCAGAGCGTTCAGTCAACCGCTGGCGTCTATCTCAAAGCAACGACTTTGACGAGGCCCTGAGTGGTTGATAGGTTGCGATCAAAACGGAGGCCATCCGGCCTTCTGGAGATCATATGTTCGCCAATATGGCTACGACGAGTAGTCCCTGATTCTTTGGCCCCGATTCCTCTTGGAGGGCGGGACTTGCCTCCTCAAGAGCCCGGCCGGTGTTCAACTCTTCTTTGTTGAAAATGGCGGCTTTTCCTCAGGAGGGCGAATGAGGGTTTCCTGGCCGCGGGGATCGATGACCGTTTCGTCTGGTTTAAGAAGCAAAGTCTGCTGGCCGCGGGGATCAAACAGCGTCTTATCCGGAGAACTCTGAGGTGGGAGAGGCGCAAATTGAATTTGTGTCTGTCCAGGTTGATCCTGAGCTGGAAGCTGATCGAGTATCAACGTCGCAGCGGGACCCGGCGGCACCGCCGGTGCTGGCTTCTCCCGGGCCGGGGCCGTGCTGGCTTTTGGCTGGGCAGCTCTGAATTCCGTCCGGCTTGGCAGCCCGGCTGTCTTGTTTGGCCATAGCCACACAGGCATGGCGAACCAGAGAAAGGCCAGCAGGCCGGCGAACGCCGTGAAAATGAGAACTCGGCGGATGGCAACCGTGCCGCCTGGCAAAGGGCTTCGCGGCTGCGGGGCGCTTACGGAGACACGCGCCAGGGCTTGCCGCTCGGCGGCGTCAAGCTTGCCTTCAAACGGTGGCGCCGCCATTTGAGGCGTCTTAAACGCAGCCCAGGAGCTCTGTAAGACGCGGTCCTCGAGACGAAGACGAAATTGAAATCGCAAGTCCTGTCCGGCCAACTGGCCGCGATCTTCACGGTCGGTGGTGAAAGTGAGCTGCCACCGGTTGACCAGCAACTGCCTGGCCACGCCAAAAAGCTTTCCCAAACTCTGAACATCCTGCGCGGTATGGAAATGGCTGGCTGCCGGCCAAGCCAGACGGCGCAAGGCTGCTGCGTCGACGGCTCCTTTCTTTCCCAGTGGAACCGTTTCATCACCAAACCCGATGGTAATAGTCTGCAGGCCGGCCTCGTTCGCTTTGCCCGTTACTTTCTCCAACCCGTCGTCTCCCGCCAGCAGATCAGAGTCGTCGCCGCGCAGCACCTGATTTTGGCCATCTGTCAAGACCACAAGCAGAATGCCCGCCGCCGGTTTCTGCCGCTTGATTTCGGTTAGAACATCCAGCGCGGCGTCGACGGCCGAGTATAGCCCCGTGTTGTAGTTTGGCCGGGGCGCAGGGAGCTCGGCGATCTGGCGCTGGACTGTCTCGGCCTCCTCAGCAAAGACGGCAGCCTTCACTTGCTCGCGAACCTGATGGCTTTCAAAAGGGACGACCGCAACGTGATCCTGTCCGGTTTGAAATCCCTCTAAAAATCTCTGTGCCGCCGTTTTGGCCGCTTCGTACTTGCTGGAATCACTGCCCGAGATCGAGCCCGTGCCGGAGGAATCCAGCATGCTTCCACTGATGTCGATCAGCAGGAGAGCGTAGCGCTGGCTGGGGCCGGAAGACACTTGGCTAAGAGTCTCCTGACCGTAGCGGACATACAATGGCCGGTGGACTTGGCCATTGGGTTCGGCAATCTCAAAAGCGGCCGCAGGCTCTTTTGGAGGGGCAATGGAAACCGGCAAACCCTGCTCATTGACGACATTGAACTGGACCCGAAAATACGGATGGGAAGAACCATCACCGGCCTCAACTATGCGAACTTTGTCGGCGAGTTCGAGTCTGGAGGGCACGTCTTGGGCCCGTAGGTGGAGCAGCGACGCCCATGCAGCGATGGTCCATGCAAGAAAACATGCCAGGGTTTGAGTCCCGCGCCACACGCCATTGTGCTGGCTAGATCGCATCGGCTAACCTCTCGAATGATCGAATTTCCGCAAGCAGATGTCAGTGAATCGCACCCGGGCTAACAGCCTGCACTGAGCCGTGTGTTGACTCTGCAATCTTGAAGCTGTTCCAAAGCGAGATCATTTGCTGTTCAAGGCCGCAGACCTTGAGGGAAGCGGGTTGCGTTAAAGTCCCCCTTATCAAAAGGGGGACAGCGGTTTCGCAGAAACCGCGCGGGGGTTGTCGGTCTCCGGTTGACGAACTACCAAGACAACCCGCAAGGCCTGCGGCCTTTGCCCCTTTGTTAAAGGGGGAGTACTCGCGAATCGGCTCCTGGAGCCGTGTAGCGCAGACCTCCTGCTTTTCAAGGAGGTCTGCGGCTTGGGGGCGAGACGAAAAACCGCAGACCGCAGAAAGCACGGGAGAAGGGGTCGGCGTGACGGGGGGGTGACGGGGAGCGCCGTCAGTGACGGATCCACGCCGTCCCCCATCGGATGCGCTTCTTGAGTTGTTTCCGAGAATCGCCGCCGCCTGCACCCCCTCACCCCCAGCCCCTCTCCCGCGTTGGGGAGAGGGGAGCCGAAATCTCGCGAGAGTGGCAACCAGTACGGTTCTTCGAGTTACGCGACAGAAACTAACTAGACAAGGGCCTCGCCCTTGATATCCCCCCTAGTCAGGACCCTTGAAAGCCCGAAGCGCCAGCGAGG
>JAKEER010000616.1 GCA_022616615.1 Acidobacteriota bacterium | reverse complement strand
TCGGTTGTTGTGAGCGCGGTCTGTGTAGAGCCGTAACCAAGCAAGCGTTTCGCTGGCGGAACGCACTGACTCGAGACGAAGCGTGCGTTTGACGCAGCCACTCCAAAAATGTCCAACCGCCAGATTCCCGCGAAAACGGGAATCTGGCGGGACCCGACGAGAAGTCTGGATTCCCGCGTTCGCGGGAATGACGGCTCGTCCAAGTTCGGTCTGTTGCTACTTCTTGTTCTCCGGAAACAGATACTTGTTAAGCCATTTGAGAGACTGCTCGTGCGCCTGTTCCAACGCCTTGCCCTTCAAGTTGTGCCCAGTGTCTTCTTCCGGACTGTAGAGAACAATGATGTCGTGCTCTTTCTGGTGCAGAAAGAGGGCTTCGGCCATCTTCCAGGCATGATCGGGGAGAACAAGCCGGTCGTTGTTCCCGTGCAGGAGGAGAACAGGAACGTTAATCCTGCTGGCAAAGCTGACCGGCGAGAGGTCCTTGAACTTTTCTTCCATGGTATAGGGCGAACCCTTCATTAGCTTCTGGATCTGCATGAAGTTTGGGGCGATTTCAGCTTCGTACTCGTACTGCTTGATCAGATCAGTAAATCCGCTGATGGCGACCGCAGCCTTGAAGGGATTTTGCCGCGCAATAACCGAATAGGTGATATAGCCACCGCGGCTGTCGCCCATGATGGCAAGTTTCTCTTTCTGAACAACCGGCAGCGTTTGCAGGAACTTGGCCGCTGCGAGAACGTCGTCCAGTTCCTTGTCTGCCATCGTCAGTTTGTTGCGATAGTCCTTACCATGGCCTTCGCTGCCGCGGTAATCGACATCCAACACCACATAGCCATTGTCGACAAAGTAATCCTGACGGCGCGATTGAGCTTGGCCGTGCAGGCCGCCGTGCACGCGCACGATCGCCGGAAAGGGACCGTTGCCCTTGGGGCGGTACAGGTTGCCGTAAATTTTCATCCCGTCGATGCTCTTGAAATTGACTTCTTCGTGGATGGGGGGCGGCGCCTGTGCCCAAAGCACGGCAGGCACTAAAGCGACGAAACCGGCAAAACACCAGAAAGACTGTCGATTGACTGATTTCACTTGATGACCTCAGACTGGATTTGCACCACGAGCCTATCGCAAGAACCGCCGAATGCCCCGCACCGCCTGGTGGATGCGCTGCTCGTTTTCCACTAGCGCGAAACGCACGAACTCATTGCCGTATTCTCCAAAACCAATCCCCGGACTGACGGCAACCTTGGCCTCCTGCAACAACTGCTTTGAGAATTCCAGCGATCCCATGGCTCGGTGTTTTTCTGGAATCGGAGCCCAGACGAACATAGTGGCTTTGGGTTTCTCGATCACCCATCCGGCGCGATTCAAACCGTCGCAGAGCGCATCGCGTCGGCTACGGTAGATATCGACAATCTCCTGCACGCAGTCTTGCGGTCCGCGCAAGGCTGCGATGGAGGCGATTTGGATGGGCTGGAACGTCCCATAGTCCAGGTAACTCTTCATGCGCGTCAGCGCGTGAATTACCTCGCGATTACCCACGCAGAAGCCGACTCGCCAGCCGGGCATGCTGTAACTCTTCGACAACGTGAAGAACTCCACAGCCCGCTCACGCGCCCCTGGGATTTCAAGGATGCTGGGGGCTTTGTAGCCGTCGAAAACCAGGTCGGCATAGGCGAGATCGTGCACGACCAGCATCTTGTGCTCTTCGGCGAACTCGATAATCCGCTGGAAAAACGGCAGCTCTACCACTTGCGTGGTTGGGTTTGCCGGAAACGAGATGATCAGCAGCTTCGGCACCGGCCACAGGAGCTTGACGCGACGTTGTAACTCTTCGATAAAGTCGTGGCCGGGCAGCATGGGGATGCTGTGGATGTCACCGCCGGCAATCAGCACGGAATACAAGTGAATCGGGTAAGACGGGTTGGGAACAAAGGCGCTCTCGCCGCGCCCCAGCAGGGCCAGCGACAAGTGCGCGATGCCCTCCTTCGAACCGATGGTGACGATGGCCTCAGTCTCGGGATCGAGATCCACGTCGTAGCGCCGCTTGTACCACTCGCAGATCGCCAGCCGCAGTTGATAGATTCCTTTGGATGCCGAGTAGCGGTGGTTCTGCGGCTTCTGGGCGGCTTCGACGAGTTTGTTGACGATGTGCGGCGGTGTTGGCAGGTCCGGGTTCCCCATGCCAAGATCGATGATGTCTTCACCGGCACGCCGCGCCTTCATTTTCAGATCGGTAACAATGCTGAAAACGTACGGTGGCAATCGTTTGATGCGTTCGAATTCGCTCATAGAAAAAATCAAAAATATTCGTTTTGGGTAGCCACGGTCAGTGTTTTCTGCTGGCCGTGGGCTTGACGTAACGAACTGCCCACGACCACCGCAAACTGCGCGGTGATCGTGGCTACCTGGGCTATCTACCTGGGCTATCGCTGAACGC
The DNA here is from genome assembly GCA_022616615.1 of Acidobacteriota bacterium. Lineage (GTDB taxonomy): Bacteria > Acidobacteriota > Terriglobia > Versatilivoradales > Versatilivoraceae > VFZK01. The sequence continues at coordinate 4,505 of JAKEER010000616.1, read as the reverse complement.
TGACAGCTCTACTGAAATGCCAGATAGGCCGCGCCGAAAATTCCCGCCTGGCTGCCCAGACTGGATTTCAAGATTTCCCTCGGATCATTGCGCCAGACGTAAGAGCGCAGGGCCACTTCTTCAAACATACTCTTCTCGAAGGCATCCCACGCTTCAACCGCGCCGCCGCCCAGGATAAAGGTGCTGATATCAAAAATGTTGATAAAATTCGCAATGGCCATTCCCAAAGCGCGTCCAACCTGGTTGAAAATCTCCTGCGCAGAAGCGTCACCCTCTTTCGCCAGCTCGTAAACGCGCGCTGAAGTCATTTTCAAACCTGAATTGGCAAGCTTCTGCAACCCCTCGCTTGCCGTGCCGGCTTGTAATATCTCCTGAGCAGCCTTCACCACGGCCGAGGCGGCAGCATATGCTTCGAGACAGCCTTTGTTGCCGCAAGCGCACAACCGTCCGCCGGGATAAAGCGTCACGTGCCCCAGCTCTGCCGCCATGCCGGAAACCCCATGCCAGATCTTGCCGTCGAAGATCAGCCCACCGCCAATTCCGGTACCCATCGTGAGAAAGCAGAGATGATTGACGTTCTTGCCGGCACCAATCCACTTTTCACCCAGTGCGGCCGCATTAGCGTCGTTTTCGAGAAAAAACGGACTGTTAAGCTTTCTCGCAATGTGGCCTCGAATGTTGAAGTTTTCCCAGCCTGGCAGGTTGGGCGAAGCCACCAGAATGCCTTCCCTCATGCGGATGATTCCCGGAACGCCCACGCCAATACCTGCCAGCTGATATCGATCCTTCCAGCGGTTGACAAGCTCGAGTATGCCGTTCGTTAGCCGATTGACGACGTCTTCCCGGCCCCGCTCGACGAGAGTTTCCAAACTCAGATGGTCAAACAGCCCGCCATTTTCATTCACGGCGGCTACACGCAGATTGGTGCCGCCCAGGTCTACGCCTATTGCAAATCTCGTCATACTTCCCTAACGAAACGGAGAGACGGCGAAATGGAGAGGCGGCGACTTTGCAAACTCTCCGGCTCGCCGATTCGCCAATTTTCCTCAGGTTCAACAGTTCGGCAACTCACTCGCCCGCCGCAAGACGCGTTACTCTATCAAAACTCGGCTTCAGCGCGCTATAAAGCGAGCGGTAGACCTGATAGTACTCCGCGTAGCGTTTGGTGTTCTCGCTGATGGGCCGCGTGTGATTCGCGAGTTGAATCGATTGCGTACAGGCCTCTGCGACCGACGCGAAGCCACCGGCACCCACAGCAGCCATCAAAGCTGCTCCAAAGGCCGCGCCTTCATCTGCAGCCACGGTACAGATCTCTGTGCCGAAGATGTCGGCCTGAATTTGCCGCCATAGCGGGCTGCGCCCGCCGCCTCCCGAAGCGCGCACTTGCGTTACGGGCACCTTCATCTCGTCGAAAATCAGGAACGCATCCTTAAGACTGTACGCCACACCTTCCAGAACCGCCCGCAGTACATCGGCCCGCGTGTGCCGTCCAGTCAAGCCAAACAGCACGCCTCGGGCATTCGCATCCAGATGCGGCGTCCGTTCTCCCATGAGGTAAGGCAGGAAGATTAACCCCTCGCAACCTGGCTTGGCCTGTGCGGCCTGCTGGGTCAGCAGCTCGTAGCTGTCTTGCTTCAAAAGGGAACCCAAGCTGGCTTCCTGCCTGCCAAAGTGATCGCGAAACCAGCGCAGCGAGAGCCCCGCGCCCTGCGTGACTCCCATGACATGCCATTTCTGCGGCACCGCATGGCAAAACGTGTGCACGCGGCCTTTCTGGTCGCGCGCCGGGTTTTCCATGAATGCAAACACCACACCCGACGTGCCGATGGTGGAAGAGACAATCCCTGGAGAGACAATGCCGTTACCCACGGCTCCAGAGGCCTGATCTCCTCCGCCGCCCACCACCGGAGTTGCCGCTTTCAAGCCCAGCTCGCCGGCGGCCGAAGCGCTGAGCTGGCCCGAAACCGCGACCGACTCGTAAACATCGGGAAACCAGTCTCGGTTGAATTGCAGCGCAGAGAGAATGTCGCCCGACCAGCGGCGCCGGACCACGTCAAACAAGGTCGTGCCGGAAGCGTCGGAAACTTCCGATGCAAACTCGCCCGTCAGACGGAACCGGATGTAATCCTTGGGTAACAACACCTTCTGAATGCGGCTAAAGACTTCCGGCTCGTGAGTCTGGACCCAGGCCAGCTTCGGCGCGGTGAACCCCGTCAGCGCGGGGTTGCAAGTAATCTCGATCAGTCTGTCGTACCCAACAGTGCCGGTAATTGCGTCGGCTTCAGCCTGGCAACGCTGGTCGCACCAGATGATGGAGGGGCGGAGCACTTGATGCTGCGCGTCGAGCAGCACGAGCCCGTGCATTTGGCCCGAAAGACCGATGCCCTGAACGTCTTCGCGTTTGACGGCCGTGCTCTGGAGCACCCTGGTCGCAGCTTGCCGCGCCGCGGCCCACCAATTCTCAGGATTCTGTTCAGCCCACTGAGGCTGAGGCGTGTTGATCGGCTCGTGGTCCGCCGAATGGCCACCGATGACTTTCCCTTCACCGTCGATCAACACCGCACGGGTACCGGTGGTTCCGATGTCGATTCCAAGGTAGTAGCTCAGACTCACAATAGGTCTCCCCAGCTCTTAACAGCAATCGTGAATGTATCGTTGACCCATTCAATCAGCCTCGAGCGGACTGACTCTGCCTCGTCCTGGTAGGTAATGGTGAAAGGTTTATCCATGCATGGCACAGAGCGACTCTTCGACTGTGTTTCCTCAAGATAGGAAACTTCGGCAAACGCCGATACTTCCATGACTCCAGAGGGTTTCCTTCCTACGTGGTGAAATGACACAACATAGTCCAACCATGGCAATTCGGTGGACGACAACCGAACCCGAACGAAGAAGTGATGTTCATTGAAGTTTGCTCTTTGATTAGCCTGATGAGCTGTTTCAGAAACCTGGTAGTGATACCAGTGTTCTGTAGGTTTGCCCTTGTATACTTTGTTCGGACCACCCAGCAGAACTTGTGGATTCCAGATGTCTAACTCTCCAGTCGAACTTAAGCGGTCTTGAATCTGCTGAGCTGTCAATCTAAGGTGTTTAGCAACGGCTTCTTGCAACGCTTCAGCAACGTTATCGACGTTCCGAAGCTTCCTTTTCGCTTCTTCCTTCCTCTTCTTCAGTTTTGAAGCAATGGCATCGACAACACCTTCGACTACTTTAAGCGACGGCTTCGGGTCGGGAGCTACACTCAGGGCTTCTAGGATGGTCTTCTTTTGGATCTCGGCAAGCAATCTGACCAAGGGTTTTAAATTCCCCGAATCTGCCACCTCAAGAGCTTCGATGTATTGAGGCCACTCACTTCTGGGCTTCTTCACGTCTTTTTCATCTTGTCCAACAACACCGCCAAGAGAATCACCACACCCAACGCTACCTTCTGGGTATAGGGATCGACGTTAGCCAAATTCAAGCCATTGTTCAGAATGCCGATGAAGACCGTTCCCCAAAACGTTCCAGCCACACTGCCCGAGCCGCCCATCAAACTCGTGCCGCCGACGACCACCGCAGCAATGACGTCCAGTTCGTAGTTAAGGCCAGAATTGGGGACGCCGGCGCCCAGACGCGAAGCCAGCGTGATGCCAGCCAGCCCTGCCAGTGCTCCGTTAAAAAGATACACTTGCTGAATGACCCGGCGGGTGTCGATCCCTGACAAACGGCTGGCCTCTTCGTTGCCGCCAATCGCGTAAATGTAGCGGCCTCTGGCGCTCTTGGACAATAGCAGATAGCCTCCGAGAAAAACCAGCGCCATCATTGCCACGGGAATCGGAATCGGCCCCAGATGACCTCTGCCAAGGAAGCCAAAACTCAGCGGAAGATTCCCAATGGAAAAGCCGCCCGTGAAGATGAACGCCAGCCCGCGGCAAACCGTCATCAGTGCCAGCGTCACGATGAACGGCGGCACGCGTAGTCGGGTGATCATGAGCCCGGAAAAACCGCCTGAAAGCATCCCGATGCCAACGCCTGTCAGAATTGCCAGCAGCGTCCCAAGACTCGGTTGCCGGGTCATCTTCTCCAACAATCCCGCGGCCACCACTCCAGACAGCGCGACGATCGATCCGATCGAAAGATCGATGCCGCCCGTTATGATGACCATCGTCATGCCGACCGCCAGAATGCCGTAGATGGCGATCTGCAGCGCGACGTTGACAAAGTTGTTAACAGTGAGAAAACTCGGCGAGAGCAGCGCAAAAACGAGACATTCGACGACAACGGCAACGACAATCAGGAATTGTGCGGTGGAGCTAAGGCGACCGGAAAGGGATGTCATCAAAGGTGAGTGCGTGGAAAAGACTTCAGGCTACCAAAGCTGTGCATTTCATCAATAGGGACCTCGCCTTCGGCTTCCCTCTCCCTAACGCGGGCTGGCCCGTATACACACTTGACACCGCCGGTGCTACTTTGGCAATATTGCCGCGATGGTGGTGTGCGGCAGACATTTTGGCAGGGAGATCCTT
>JAKEER010000615.1 GCA_022616615.1 Acidobacteriota bacterium | reverse complement strand
GAGTGGCGCGCCCGGAGGGACTCGAACCCCCGACCTTCTGGTTCGTAGAAAATCGGCATCCCCAACGCGGGCGCCGACTGTCTTATTCAAGTAGGTCGTCGATGACTTCACCAACTAACTCTGTGATATCAGAGTAGCTTTCATCCCCGTCGAGCTCTTCGAGCAAGATGTCCTCAACTTCCGGTGAAAGCTCGCGCTCTAGGTCAAACAAACTCACATCGGACTCAAGCTCACCCTTACGTTTCAACTGACTTAGATGGCTAAAAATCTGACTTACTCCCAGACGAGTGAGAGATTGTCGCTTTTCGGCCAATCGTTTTTCCTCTTCCCGGTCTGCTACCTCCGCTGATACTTCCTGAAGGATGTCATCGATGGTTTGCAGGCGTACCAATTCGTTGGCGTTCTGCTCAAGTTTAGATAGGGCTTCTAGACTGCGCCGAACAAAGGCGGTCCGATCCCGTTCTGTTGCGCCTAGTGGCAATTGCCCGACTAGGGATTCAATTAGGTGTCGGTCCTGACCCATGTTCATAGCCCCAGGATTTCGTCAATGACCTGTTCAACTCTTTCCCTGACTTCTCCAGCATCCTCACTGCCCTGTAATTCGGCTTCCAAGGCTGTTCGTACCCGAGACTTGTAGCGGTCCCTGAGGGAGTCGGCAGGCAAGGATACTGGGAGAAAGCGATTCTGTTGGAGTCGGTGTAAGTAGGAACTGACGTATGCCATCCCCTGCTCAACCGCCTGCTTCTTAGCCTCCACCTGCTTGAATTGTCGGATCACCCTATCAATGACATGTTGAGCGTCCGTGTCGTCGGTGTTGTCTTGGTCCAAGCCCTTGAGCGCAACAAGTATCGCGTGGAGCGCCGCCTGGCGATCTGAGATACCCCAGGTGGTTTGGACTTCGCTTTCGGCCATTCGCTTCCAGCGTGACATTCGGAGTCCGCGCTCGATGGCGCCTTGACGGATCGTTTCCAGAACTGGTCGAGAAGAACTGGTGGGCACGTCCTCAAGTTCTTGCATGAGGGCTTCACGTACTTTCAGTTGATCCCCTGGAGTGGCCCAGTAGGGAAGAGCGCTCATGGCAAGGCTGACCTGCTGGTCGAGAAATTCCTGACGCCGTCGAGCGGCCTCGGCTGCTGCTTGGCGGCGCCTTTCCTCCTCGGCTGCTTGAAGATATTCCCGTCGACTAGCTTCCCTCTCTGCCTCCTGAGTTCTTCTCAACTCTGCCGCCCGCATGCTTTCTTCGGCCCTTGCTCTCTGCTCAGCAGCCAGCCGTTCTTGCCTTCGTGTCGACTGCTGCTCTTCAAGGTCTTCTTGCTCCTTCCTGGTTTTGTTTAGTTCGATTTCGAGGCGGGCAAGCTCTACGGCTTCCCGTTTCTGCTGGATTGTCCGATTCGCAAAGCGCGCAGGGGTCTCTGCTTCAGTGGGGCTTGGTTCTCCCTTCCTTACGCGGTCGATTTCATCCTGCGGAATCCGCAGGTGACCACTGGGGGTCTGAATCGCGCGGATGCGCCCTTCGCGCACCCAGCGGCGAACGGTTTCGCTTGAAACTCGCAGCGCCCGCGCGGCGTCTGTAACCTTGAGGAGTGCTTCCATTCTTTCACAACCGAACTGCCAACTTGCCGACGCGAAACCACGACATTGGACAACACAGTGCAACCCAAAACGTGCCACATGAAGCCTCAGATCGCGCCTCAACGTACGCCATTGGAGTCACTTGTGTCTTACAGACGCCCCCTGTCAGGGTCCTTACGCTCAATGGATGAGGCCCTCCGTCGCTTTGCAAAGTGTGCATTTTCCTGCTACCCAAAGGAGGGCGGGCTCCATTGCTCCGCAGGAGATGCAATCACACTGGCCGGTCCCGGCACAGTGCAAACAGGGCGTCGGAAGGCTTGGAACACCGGCCGAGGTTGCCTTGCCGGGCAAGCTATCCCGATGCCCGGCTTCGATGTCGGTTGCGGCCTCTAGCGCCAGCGCCAAATAACTCTTCATTCCCACACTCCCCTGCGAAAGAAGCGAAGAAAGGGCGGCCTCCCTACGGGTCGGTAGGGGTTATTTCGCTTATTTCGCCCGTCGGAGCCTCTATCGGGGCGCTCGAACGTCCGTTATGGCGGCCTGCTCCGGCTACCTTGGTCCACCGTTCTGCTGGGCGGCCGTTCGTTGACTCAGTTCGTGCCAGGGCCAGTCCATGTTCCGCGAGCACTCCTAGCGCACGGTCGATTTCCGCTGTTGCTTTGTGGCGCCCGAACATTTTGTGGATTTCAGTTCTGGTCAGACCATCCGGCGTTTCACTGAGAGCCCGGAGTATCTCATCTGCCGTAGGATCGCCGAGCGCCTCGCCGAAAATGTACCGGGCACTCGCCTCGCTGTAATCCCACACAGCCACCGCCGCAAGGAGATGTTCTTTCCGAATCACCGGCGAGCAGTCCAGCAACGCGTAAATCATTGAGAGGCGGAGTACCTGGGCCTCTGCCCGCGAGGTCGCCGCGCCCAAAAGACCGAGCCGGCCCTCGGAAAGCTGGCCGTAAATCCTCGCCCATATCTGTCGGGCTTCCCGGTCGCGTTCCATGGGGTTAACGCCGCGTGCGAAATCGAGGGCACTGGACAATCGCTCAATTGAGGAGTCTAGAGCCTGCGACTCACCCGGCGCGCCCTCAGGCAGGAATTTTGAGCGGCGCGAGCACACAAACAAGAAACGATTCGCAAATCCACTGGCAAACTCAGTTCTGTCGAGGTGCCGTAGAAGCTCATCTCGCGTCACGTGCGCGACGACGGAGATGTGTGCTCCCGTTGCCTGCGCTGGGAAATTCTTCGTTAGCAAGCGTAAATCGCCTGAGTCCCATGCCTGCCGAACGGTGGCTGAAAGAATATTCCCATCGCGAGCCATTACACGTAGAACTGAAGCGAACTCCGCCTCCACAACCATAAGTCGCTTGTCTTGAACACCGTGGTCAGTAATTCTTCTCTCGTAGTCAACGACGCGGCCACGCTCCTTCACCGGTTCTGACTTCTCAATCGGATCGCGCACGGACCAAATCAACCCCTCTCCCGAGGAAAGCCCTGACGCGATGCGACTCGATGCCCACGTCGGATCAGCTCGCTTGAAGACTTCTAGAATCCGGGCCCACGCAGATCCTTTTCGACCCTTTGCGGTCGCGCCAACGAGAATGGTAAAAATATTTGTGGTGTGCGCGCCACCCTCAACACTAAAGCGCGGCCCGTGACCAACCGCGCTTCCGAAGGCCGCCAGCAACTGAATTAGCAGTGCAGCCGGATCTGACTCGCTGCACGGCTCGATCGCGTGGACAATATCGCCGGCCAAGCCATAGAACGCTTGTAGTGCGAGCGGCGGGGGCCACTTAGTGATTTCGTGGCGGGTCTTCCCAATGGCAGTTGACTGAGAGGAAGGAATCCACCGCTCAACCTGTTGAACGATGTCCTTGCCTATGATGGTGACCAGTGTTGGCGCACCCGTAGCTGTGAAACCCTCGTCAAGCCGTTGAGCAGTTGTGATGAGCGTCTTGACACGATCCCTTGTTTCTTCATCTCCTGCGGCTTCGGTCACGGCACGGATAAACGCCTCCGCTGTTATCCGGTCCATTCGCCGAAGCAAAAAGCCAGCGAGCGCGAGGGCTGCGCTGTGGCGATTGCCCTCCAGTGGCCAGCGGCGAGCGATCAACGCTGCAGCTGCGGTGAGCGACACCCAGCACATCAAGGCGTGCCCGTCTATGCGTGCAGGATCTCCTTTGGCCTCCCACACGAGCTGCTCACCGCTTGGATGCACAGAGGGTGGAACCAGCGTCTGCTGGTTCGTGGAACGGACTTCGAGCAGAGTCGCTTTTCCGTCAGGGTCCATGAACTTTTGTGGTGCCGGACACGGCTGCACGATGAACCAGAGATGTGACCGGGGCGCAGTGGGGCGCCCGTGGACAAGGCCCGTCGCAGGTAGTAGGTGTCTCGCCGCGATCGCCGCCTCGTGCACGTCGAGATCAATGTCAATCAAGCAACTCGGTTCGCCGAGAAGCAGGCCGACATTTGTGCAATCGAAAAAGTGCGCAGGCAGGTCTTGCTCCGTTAGACGTAGATTGGGCCAGCCGGTAGCGGTGGGAGCTTTGTCGTGCGCTTTGACCGGTATCGGCCACCAGCCCCGCGCTCGGTATTCGCGCGCAGCCTCCAGTGTCGTTATTATCGGCCGCTCTCGGTCGCTGTTCGTCACCCGCTCACCCTTTCGTTCTCAGTCTGGTCTGCTCCAGGAAGTCCCGTCCCGCCGACAGCAACACGGGACTCACTCTTCCACGCCATCGTTTCCAAGTTTCTTCGTTGCGCCGCCTCGCCTTGCAATCTTCTCCAGTTCGCTGCGCGGGATCAGAACCCGCCGCCCAATTCTCCGTACGGCCAGTTGGCGGCGCATAATCAGGTTATCCACGGTGCGCAAGCAGATCCCCAATGCCTCGGCCGCTTCCCGTCTTCCGATCAACAGTTGCTCCATGTTTCTCCTCCTACTGAGAGCACTTGCATTATACTGCGCGTAAGTAGTAGAGTCTATGTATGTAGGATTATTGGATGAATTATGAAACCGGGCCCGAAGCCACTTGATCTTGGTTTCATGAAGCAACAGGCATACGTGTGGACGACGGTCCTATACAGGGTGCGCGACGGCTGCCCGGGATACCTCGCGAAAATTGTGGGTGGATCTGGGAAGGCAACACACATCCGGGTCATGGACGGCCTTTCGTTCTTTGAGACGGTCACACGACCGCTGCGGCAGCGACAAGGGCTTCTCCCCGCCCGCTCCGAAAGGGTTGAGGTTGTCGCCACGGCCGTCGTACTGCCGGAAAAGTTACGGTATGCTCGACAGCTGCTGAAGGACGCGAAGAGTTGGATACTGACGCCCCCTGAGCCGCCAAGACCCGAGGTGTGGAGCCGGCTTAAGAAAGCCCGCTCGGTTGCCGAGGTTCGGAAGATTGCAGACGAACTTCACAGAGTGAATCGCACGATATCTGCTGCCCAGTGGAAACCACTTCACCTTCATGCCCGAGACTTTCTCAGGGCGAAACGGCTTCACAGTTACCCCAAGAGTGACAGGCCGCGGAGCGACGACAAGCGTATCCACTTCTTTGCGAAGATTTTGGCTGGCTTGATGCAGGGGATCGCACCAGCAACCGCAATAAAGCGGCTATCGAACTTGGCCCTGCCGGACAGTCATGACATCACGAGAGAATTCGAAAAGTCATGGAACATACTTTTCGAGGACATACGGAAAGGAGAAAAGAAATGAGAATGCGAGGGATCTTTGAGAAGGTAAGGGGCTCGGGAGAGTGGTGGATTCGCTATGCCGATGCGACGGGACGCATCCGGCGAGAAAAAGCTGGCTCCAAGGGCGCTGCCGTCGCGCTGTATCACAAGCGAAAGACTCAGGTACTTGAAGGCAGAAAGCTACCGGAGAAAACACGGCGATGCGTTACATTTGATGAGATTGCTCAGGACGCTCTCACTTACTCGCGGCAGTGCAAGCGCAGCCTCCACGAGGATGAACTGCGGATGGCGCGACTTCTCAAGTGGTTCAAAGGCCGCCCCGCCGAGGCCGTCACCCCCGGTGACATCGAACAACGGCTGTCGGAGCCGAGTTGGGCCGACGCCACGGTGAATCGCTACCGGGCTCTACTTTCATTGACCTACAAGCTCGCCATGCGGCGGGGAAAGGTAAGCGTCAATCCTGCCCGCCTGGTGCCTGCCCGAATAGAGCGGAACGTGCGCCAGGGATTCGTCGACGACGCCCAGTACTTCAGGCTAGTCCAGGCATGTCCCTATCTCTGGCTGCGCGCCCTTTTGGCACTAGGCTACACCTACGGTTGGCGCAAGGGCGAGTTGCTGTCCCTGCGCGTCCGCCAGCTTGACCTCACCGACCGAACCGCACGCCTCGAATGCGGCACGACCAAGAATGAAGATGGCCGCATCATTCATTTGACTAACGAATGCTACGAGCTGCTCAAGGCTTGTATCGCTGGCAAAGGATCCGACGACGCTGTCTTCACCCGCGAGGACGAAACGCCAGTCAGAGACTTCAGTAAGACCTGGGCAGAGCTTTGTGTCAAGGCTGGACTTGGGAGCTATTTCTGCCGCCGTTGCAACGTACCTGCAAGGCCCTGCCCCGTATGTTCCAAGGCCGAGCGCCCAACAACCTACGGCTACCAGGGTCTCATCTTTCACGACCTACGGCGCTCCGCGGTTCGAAACTTAGAACGCGCAAGCGTTCCGCGGTCTGTTGCTATGAAGATCACAGGGCATCGCGGCGAGAGCATCTACCGGCGCTACGCCATCGTGAGCCCTTCTGACCTAGCCGATGCTACACGCCGCCTAGAGCAAAACCGCCAAGCCGAAGTGGCACCAGAAGTAGCACCGGCGACTGGTGCTAGGGCCGACCTCTCTGCTAAGCTCATGTAGCTCAGAGTGTTGGGGCGGAGTGCGTCTGGCAGCACGCTGGACTGTTAATCCGGAGGTGGTGGTTCGAATCCACCCGCCCCAGCCATTTCATTCGAGTAGCGGTTTCCTTCGGCTCCGTCCCGGACAGATCGGGGCTCCGCTCAGGATAGACTCTCCACCCGCCTGCCTGCGGCAGGCAGGCCCCAGCCACCTCAGCCAATGGTGGTTCCGTCGACTTCGCTCAGGGTCTTCGCTGCTACGACGGGATAAACTTCTTGCCGTGTCGTTTTCCCTCAGAGGATGCAGCTCGGAGTCGTTCATAATACAGGGGTTACAGATTTCCTGCCAACACCACCGGGGCCTGAAACATCCAATCTAGAGGAGGCCGAATTGGGCCTCTGAAGGAGGGAACAACCATGCGCAGGAAGAAGCTGGTTCTCCCGCTACTGGCTCTGTTGCTGGCGGGCTGGCTGGCGCCGG
>JAKEER010000614.1 GCA_022616615.1 Acidobacteriota bacterium | reverse complement strand
TATCGTCCCACGAAGTACCCCGCAGCAATCCCCTCTCACAAGGAAGCCCTCCCATGCCAATCCTTCTTCCGCCAGAGCACGCCACCCAAGAACCCCTTTCCCCAGGAAGACCACTTCCTGAGGAAAACCCCCTCAACGAAAGTGCCCTCAGTGCTCTCCGTGAATTCCTCCTCATTCTGGACTCTTGGGATCGCGCCGAACTGAAAAAAGATTTGACGGACGTGCGTTCTCCCGTTGACAATCCATCGCACCAGGAGCAAGGTGAGCGGAACAACGGAGCGCCATCGCGGAGGGTGAGATGAGACAAGCAGTCCTCTATGCGCGGGTATCCAGCAAGGACCAGGAGCGGGAGGGCTACTCCATCCCGGCGCAGTTAAAGCTCTTGCGGGAGTATGCACGAACCCATGACTTCGAGCTTGTGCGCGAATTCGTTGACGTGGAGACGGCCAAAACTACGGGCCGCAAGCAATTCGGCGAGATGGTCCGCTTCTTCCGCGAGAATCCAGACTGCCGGATCGCCATCGTCGAAAAGACCGACCGTCTCTACCGAAACTTCCGCGACTGCGTAACACTCGAAGACCTGGAAGTAGAGATTCACTTGCCCAAAGAGGGCCAGGTCATCAGCAAGGACGCCAAGTCACAGGCGAAGCTAGTCCATGGCATCCAGGTGGTGATCGCCCGCAACTACATTGAGAACCTGCGTGAGGAAGTGCGCAAGGGAATGCGCGAGAAGGCCGAGCAAGGCATCTATCCAAGCCGGCCACCGCTAGGCTACCAGAACAACAAGCTGCAACACACCATCGAGGTCGACCCCAAGAAGGCACCCATCGCTCGACGGATGTTTCAGCTTTACGCCTCCGGCAAGTACTCCCTCTCCACCCTGCGGAAGACTCTCTTGGTCGAATTCGGCTGCGCCCTGGCGAAGGGCTACATCGACCGGCTACTCAAGAATCCCTTCTATAAGGGCCAGTTCATCTGGGAAGGCAAACTCTACCCGGGCACGCACACACCGCTGGTTCCTGCCGAGCTTTTCGAGCAGGTCCAGGCCGTGTTTCGCGGGCACAACAAGCCGAAGTACCGCAGGCGTGAATTTGCCTTCGGCGGGTTGCTTCATTGCGCGTATGACGATTGCATGGTCACGGCGGAGCTCAAGAAGGCCCGTTACATCTACTACCACTGTACCGGGTATCGTGGCAGGTGCGAGCTCCCTTACTTCCGTGAGGAAACGCTGGCCGACCGCTTGAGCCAGGTGGTGAAAAACATTCACATCCCGGATGCCGTGCTGACGCAGCTAGAGAAGTCCTTGCTCACCGATAAAGGCCGTGACGAAGCGATTCGCAAGCAGCAGGGCGAACGATTGCAGCAGCGGTTGACCGCAGTGCGTCGGCGGCTCGATCAAGCGTATCTGGACAAACTGGACGGCAAAATCACTGAGGAATTCTGGACGCGCAAGTCTTGCGAGTGGCAGGCGGAAGAACAGCAGATTCTACTTGCCGTGCAGGGCCTTGAACACGCGAATCCCGACAGAATGCTCGACGCGGTCCGCACTTTAGAACTCGCGAATAAGGCGCATTCTCTGTATCTTGCGCAGCCTCCCGCTGAAAAAGCCAAACTCCTCCGAGTAGTGCTTTCGAACTGCGCGATAGACGCCGCAAGTGTTTATCCCACCTACAGAAAACCCTTCGACCTGATCTTCCTGCGGGCAAGAAATGAGGAATGGCGCGCCCGGAGGGACTCGAACCCCCGACCTTCTGGTTCGTAGAAAATCGGCATCGCCGACGCGCTCGCCCGATGTCTACTCAAGCAGGTCGTCGATGATTTCGCCGACTAGTTCGGTGACATCATCGTAGCTTTCATCTCCGTCGAGTTCTTCGAGCAAGATCTCCTCGACTTCCGGTGAAAGCTCGCGCTCTAGGTCAAACAAACTCACATCGGACTCAAGCTCACCCTTATGTTTCAACCGACTCAGATAACCGAAAATCTGACTAACTCCCAGACCGGTGAGGGATTTTCGCTTTTGGGCTAATCGATCTTCCTCTTCTCGGTGTGCTACCTCCGCTGATACTTCCTGAAGGATGTTATCGATGGTTTGCAGGCGCGCTAATTCGCTTGCGTTCTGCTCAAGTCTTGACAGGGCTTCGAGGCTCCGCCGAACAAAGGCGCTGCGATCCCGTTCTGTTGCGCCTAGTGGCAATTTCCCGACTAGGGATTCAATTAGGTGTCGGTCTTGACCCATGTTTATAGCCCTAGGATTTCGTCAATGACTTGCTCGACTTTTTCTTTGACTGCTTCCGCATCCTCATTCCCTTGTAGTTCACTTTCCAAGGCTGTTCGTAACCGAGACCTGTAGCGCTCGCTAAGAGAGTCGGAAGGCATAGATGTGGGGAGGAAGCAATTCTGTCGCAGTCGATGTAGGTAGGAACTGGCGTATGCAATTCCCTGCTCAACCGCATGCTTCTTAGATTCGACCTGCTTGAATTGACGGATCACCCTGTCTATGGCATGTTGAACGTCTGTGTCGTCGGTGTTGTCTTGGTCCAAGCCCTTCAGCACGACAAGAATCGCGTGGAGCACTGCCTGCCGATCCGAGATGCCCCAGGTGCTTCGGGCTTCGCTTTCGGCCATTCTCTTCCAGCGTGACATTCGGAGTCCGCGCTCGATGACGCCCTCACGGATCGTTTCCAGAAGTGATCGAGAAGAATTGGTGGGTACCTCCTTAAGTCCTTGCATGAGGACTTCAAGTACTTTGAGTTGGTCCCCTGGGGAAGCCCAAGAGGGAAGGGCAGCGATGGTGAGTGTGGCTTGCTGGTCGAGAAATTCCTGGCGCCGGCGAGCGGCCTCAGCTGTTGCCTGGCGCCGTTTTTGGTCTTCGGCTGCTTGCAATTGTTCCCACTGCCGGGCTTCCCGCTCGGCCTCTTGTCCTCTTCTCAGTTCGGCCAGGCGTGTCTTTTCTTCAGTACTAGCCCTCTGCTGGGCAGCGAGCCGTTCTTGCCTGCGTCTGCTCCGGTCCTCTTCAAGATCTTCTTGTTCTCTTCTGGTCCTCCCGAGTTCGATTTCCAGACGAGCAAGCTCTACAGCTTCCCGTTTCTGCTGGATTGCCCGATTCGCAGAGCGCGTAGGAGTCTCTGCGTCACCGGTGCCTGATTCTCCCTTCCTCACGCGGTCGATTTCATCCTGAGGGATGCGCAGGTGCCCGCTGGGTGTTTGGACAGCGCGGATGCGGCCCTCGCGTACCCAGCGACGGACGGTTTCGCCTGATACTCCGAGGGCTCGCGCCGCATCTGTGACCTTGAGGAGTGTCTCCATTCTTTCACACCCGAACCGTCAACTTGCTTCCGCCAATCCGTGACACTGGACGACACACCGCAACCCGAAACGCGCCACATGAAGCCTCAGATCGGGCCTCAACGTACGCCATTAAAGTCACTTGTGTCTTACAAACGCTCTCTGTCAGGGTCTTTATGTTCATTGGAGGAGTTCCTCCGTCGCCTTGCAGATTGCGCATTTTCCTGCTACCCAAAGCATGGCGGGCTTCATCGCTCCGCAAGAGATGCAATCACACTGGCCGGTTCCAGCACAATGCAAGCAGGGTGTGGGTAGCTGGGAACGCTGGCCGCGGTTGCTTTGCTCGGCAAGCTATCCGGATGCCCGGCTTCGATTTCGGTGGCGACCTCTAGTGCCAGCGCCAAATAACTCTTCATTTCCTTACACTCCCCTGCGAAAGAAGCGAAGAAAGGGCGCCCCCCTATGGGCTTCCCTCAACCCTAAACCGTGGCCCATGACCAGCCGCACTTCCGAAGCCCGCCAGCAACTGAATCAGCAGCGCAGCCGGATCTGACTCGCTGTATCGCTCGATCGCGTGGACAATATCGCCGGCCAAGCCATAGAACGCTTGCGATGCGAGCGCCGGGGGCCACCTTGTGACTTGGTGGCGAGTCTCCTCAATGGGACTTGACTGCGACGGAGTTTTGGCCGCTTCCCGGTCAAACATGCGGGGTGACTGCGCAGTTTCAATCTCCTGCGCCATCGTCGCCCACCTTCTTCGTCGTCCTGTCGCGCTTCGCGAATCTTTCAAGTTCGCTGCGCGGAATCAAGACACGCCGCCCAATTCGCCTCGCGACCAGCTGGCCGCGCGTGATCATATAGTCCAGTGTGCGCAAGCAAATCCCCAGCGCCTCGGCCGCCTCGCGTCTGCCGATCAAGAGCTGCTCCATTGTCCCCTCCCAAATAAGAGCACTTGCATTCTACTGCGCGCAAATGGTAGAGTCCATGTATCTAGGTTTATTAGACGAATTATGAAGCGGGGCCCAAAGCCGGTCGATCTCGGTTTCATGAAGCAGCAGGCATATGTGTGGGCGACAGTCCTGTGCAAGGTGCGCGACGGCCGACCAGGGTACATCGCGAAGATTGTAGGGCCCGGATCTAGGGAAGCTACACGCACCCCGATCATGGATTACCTTTCTTTTTTTGAGATGGTCACACGACCATTAAGGGAACGACATGGGCGTCTCCCCCCAGACTCCAAAAAGATTGAGGTTGTGGCTATGATGTTCGTGTTGCCCGAGAGATTGAGGTATGTGCAACAACTGCTGAAGGACAAAAAGGGTTGGATGCTGACCCTACCCGAGCGCCCAAGACCCGAAGTGTGGAACCGGCTCAAGAGAGCCCGTTCGGTTGCAGAGGTTCGGAAGATTGCGGACGAACTCCACAAAGGGAATCGCACGATATCCGCGGCCCAATGGAAACCATTCCACTTCCGCGCCCGAGATTTGCTAAGGGCGAAGCGACTTCACAACTACCCTAAGAGCAACCGGCCACGCAGCGACGACAAGCGGATCCACTTCTTTGCGAAGGTTTTGGCTGGGTTGATGCAGGGGATCGCACCAGCGACCGCGGCCAAGCGGCTTTCGAACTTGGCCCTGCCCGACAGTCATGAGATCGCAAGAGACTTCCAAAGATCATGCGAGGAACTATTCAAAGACGTACAGAAAGGAGAGGGAAAATGAGAAACCGGGGCATATATGAAAAAGTGACGGGCTCAGGCGAGTGGTGGATTCGATACGCCGATACGACCGGTCGCATCCGGCGCGAAAAGGCGGGTACCAAGAGCGCTGCCCTCGCGCTGTATCACAAGCGAAAGGCTCAGGTGCTTGAAGGCAAAAAGCTGCCGGAGAAAACCCGGCACGCCATCATGTTCGATAAAATTGCTCAGGACGCGCTCACTTACTCGCGGCAGCACAAGCGCAGTTTTCGCGCTGATGAACTGCGGATGGCGCGACTTCTCAAGTGGTTCAAAGACCGCCCCGCCGAGGCCATCACCCCCGGTGAGATCGAGCAGCGACTTTCGGAACCAGGCTGGGCCGACGGCACGGTGAACCGCTACCGCGCACTGATCTCGCTAACTTACAAGCTCGCCGTACGGAGGGGAAAGACGAGCGTCAATCCCGCTCGCCTGGTGCCTGCCCGAACAGAACGGAACGTGCGCCAAGGATTCGTCGACGACGCTCAGTACCTCAAGCTCGTCCAAGCTTGCCCCTATCTTTGGCTGCGGGCACTCTTGGCCCTGGGCTACACCTACGGCTGGCGCAAGGGCGAGTTGTTGTCCCTGTGTGTCCGTCAGCTTGACCTCGCAGACCGAACAGTACGCCTCGAATGCGGCACGACCAAGAATGAGGATGGCCGCACGATTCACTTGACCAGCGAGTGCTACGAACTGCTCAAGGCTTGTGTCGCCGGCAAAGGACTCGACGACCCTGTTTTTACCCGCGAAGATGAGAGTCCAGTCAGAGACTTTAGTAAGACTTGGGCAGAGCTTTGCGTCAACGCTGGGCTTGGCGCCTATTTCTGCCGCCGGTGCAATGTACCCATAAGGCCCTGCCCCACCTGCTCCGAGGCCAAGCACCCAACGACCTACCGCTACCAGGGCCTCATCTTTCACGACCTACGCCGCTCTGCTGTCCGAAACCTAGAACGCGCAAGCGTCCCGCGGTCCGTCGCCATGAAGATCACAGGGCACCGCGGCGAGAGTGTCTACCGGCGCTACGCCATCGTGAGCCCTTCTGACCTGGCCGATGCTACCCGCCGCCTAGAGCAAAACCGCCACACTGAAGTGGCACCAGAAGTGGCACCGGTGACTGGCGCCAAAGTCCAGCCCTCTGCTAAGCTAATGTAGCTCAAAGTGTTGGGGCGGAGTGCGTCTGGCAGCACGCTGGACTGTTAATCCGGAGGTGGTGGTTCGAATCCACCCGCCCCAGCCATTTCATTCAAGTAGTGGTCTCCTTCGGCTCCGCCCCGACAGATCGGGGCTCCGCTCAGGATAGACTCCTCCACCCGCCTGCCTGCGGCCGACAGGCCCCAGCCACTTCAGGCAATGGTGGTTCCCTCGACTTCGCTCAGGGTCTTTCGCTGCGCTACGACGGGATAGACTTCTCGCCTTGTTGTTTTCTCTCAGAGGATGCAGCTCGGAGTCGTTCATAATACAGGAGTTACAGATTTCCTGCCAACACCACCGGGGCCTGGAACATCCAATCTAAAGGAGGCCGAATTGGGCCTCTGAAGGAGGGAACAACCATGCGCAGGAAGAAGCTGGTTCTCCCGCTACTGGCTCTGTTGCTGGCGGGCTGGCTGGCGCCGG
>JAKEER010000613.1 GCA_022616615.1 Acidobacteriota bacterium | reverse complement strand
GCGGGGTGGCAGGCCCCAGTGCCTACTGGGCAAACGCTTACAACCGAAAAGGCGATCGTGGCCTGTCCTTCTTCGATGCTACTCACAACTTCGTGTGGTCAGGAACCTATGATCTGCCGTTTGGAAAAGGCAGAACGTTCGGCGCAGACATGCACCCGATTGCGAATGCCATTCTGGGTGGTTGGAACATCAGCAACATCATCTCGTTGCACACCGGTTTCCCAATAACAATGCAGGCTGCAGATGTCTCCTTGCAAGCCCCGCGCGCGGGAGGACGTCCGAATAGGATTGCGGGCCGAAGCGGCAGAGTCGACAATCCCACGTTGGATAAGTGGCTCGACATCACGGCCTACGAGTTGCCAGCATCCGGCGCCTTTGGAAATTCAGGGAACAGCAGCGAGCGGGCACCTGGCTATGCCAACTGGGATTTTGGTGTTGGCAAGAAGTTCAACCTCTCAGAGTCGAGATTTTTCGACTTCCGTGCGGAGTTCTTTAACTTCACGAATCATCCCAGCTACTCGCCGCCCGCCCGGAGCATTTCGGCGCCGAATACCTTTGGAACCATCACGAGCACGGTCAGCCCGCCGAGAATCATCGAGTTCGCTCTAAAGTATCACTTCTAAGTCTTGCTTAGACTGGATTCCCTGAGGGGCTCGCAAGAGCCCCTTTTTTGTTTCAATTCCATTTTGGATGTGGGTTTCTTATCATCTGGCCAGTCTGGACAGATCCTGGAGGTGGGCAAGAATGCGTCGATCGTGGCAGCTACAGACGGCGAAAAACCATTTCAGTGAACTTGTAGATGAGGCACTGCGCAAGGGGCTACAGACGGTTACCCGTCATGGGCGCGACGCGGTTGTGGTTTTGTCCGTCGAAGAGTACAGCAAATTGATCAAACCCAAGGCTGGGTTGGTGGAGTTCCTCTCAGATTCGCCCTTGAAGGGTGTCGAGCTGGATCTGGAGAGAGACCAGGAGTCTTCCAGAGAGGTGAGCCTGTGAGCTTCCTGCTCGACACTAGCTCCCATGAAACTCCGACCGCGCACGCGGTCGGTATCGAAGCGAATTCTTCTGGCCTCCCACTGGCTCACGCCCATGGTTGGAGTCCTGTTGCCTCGTGTGCTCCTAATCCTTGGTTCCCGATTCCTGAGTCCTCATTGTTCTTGAGTGTTTCGGCCCGCTGCCATAAGCTTGGGGTCGTTTAACAACTGGGCCGCTGTCCACTTTCAAGATACCGACCGCAGTGTAGGCGACAATTTCCATCCCCTCAGTCTGTGGCCGAATTTTTCCAGCCTGGAACATTCCTGCAACTGCGGAGGACCTGAACATCCCTGGCACAACTGCATTTTCTCTTCACGCCGTGTTCCCCATTTGCCGAAAATGGGCTTTGCTTGGTTCAGTATGCAGGGATTACGCCGAAATTTTGCCGCGGTAGGTTCTGGCAACAAACCCCAAACGCACAAATGACATCGGATGATGCTTGGATGGAAGCGAAGCTGCCCCAAAAACTCGCGGAGGACCAACGATGAGAAAGTTCCGCCTTTTGTTTTCATTGTGCTTCGCTTTGGCCGCATCCTCTCCGGTGTTTCCAACCACGGTTGAGAAGTTCACTTTGGACGATTTGGTGCAGAAGTCGAGCCGAATCATCGTGGGAAAATGCCTGTCGCGCGAGAGTCGCTGGAACGACCGAAACACAATCATTCTGACGACGGTGCGGATTGCCGTCAGCGAACCGCTGAAAGGATCGAGCGACGGGTTTATCAATGTTGTCACGGTCGGTGGGACGCTCGATGGCATCACCCAGACGGTTTCCGGCATGCCTGTCTTCGAACCCGAGGAAGAGGTACTGCTGTTCCTCGAACCGTCTAAGAATGGGCATTGGCAGCCGTTGGGCCTTTCGCAGGGAAAATTTCGAATTCTCAGAAACCGGCAGACCGGAGAGGAAGATGTCATTCACTCGCTCTCGGGTCTGGAGCTATACGATCCGGCCAGCCGCACTTTGTCTCATCAAGACAAACCTTCACGCACGCTGCTGAAGCCAATGGTTGAAAGAATCCGGCGCATGGTCCGGCGCTAGCTGCAGTAAGGGACCTTCACCAAATGGTTTGGCAAAAAGACAAACGAAATCGCTCCCTTTGGCTCGTTGCAGGCTGTCTGCTCGGATTGGCTTGGAGCGCCTTCAATGCAGATTTCCATCATGCCTTTGTGCGCATCGGCTCCCGGGCGCGCTGGCAAACGCTTCCGGTGCCTTATCACATCCATGCCGGCGGGCTTCCTGGTCTTGGCAATAGCAGCGAGTTCATCGCTGTGCAACGGGCATTTGACACCTGGCAAAATCTTCCGACTTCCTCCGTCGCGTTCCACTACGAAGGCGCCAGTGAAGTTCAGAATGGCGGCAATGATGGAGTCAATATCATCTCGTTTCAAGACACCAGTTTCTCGTTTGGCACCGGCACCATTGCGGTCACCTTGTCTTCGTCATCGCAGGGCATTTTTCGAGACGCGGACATCTTGTTCAATCCTGCAAACCCGAATATCCCTTTCGCGACCGATGGCCGTTCTGACGCCTTCGATATTCAAGCCATCGCAACCCATGAGATAGGCCACTTCCTAGGCTTGGATCACACGTCCATCGTCTCAGCGACGATGAATCCGACCGGGGCGCGGGGAACTGTTTTTCCGCGCGCCCTTAAGAGCGACGACATCATCGGCGCCTCGACGATTTATCCGGAAACAGGATTCCTAAACAGCACTGGCGGACTGCGAGGACGCGTTACCAACGCTGGCGCAAATGTGTTTGGCGCCCATGTGGTGATTCTGGATGGAGAAGGCAACGCTGTTGTTTCGACGTTGACGGAGCTGGATGGGACGTATCAGCTTTCGGGTCTCGCTCCGGGGAGCCACTCGCTGTATGCGGAGCCGCTCGATGGGCCGGTGACGGAGGCAAGCATTGGCGGGCAGTACGATTCCCGTGTAAACGTGAATTTCACTACTACCTTTCTAGGAAACACGCTGAATCCAGCGCAGCGCCAGATAGTGCAGATTACCGCGGGCAGCACGCTGCAGGAAATCAACCTGCCGGTGTTTCCTGCCCCGGCTTCCGCTTTGAATCTCACTAGCCCCAGCTTGGGGCAGCGTGTGGGACAGGGCGCCACCGTTGCGTTCAATGCCCGTGGAGACGGTGTGTTTGACGGTGTGACGTTTCAGATCTTGGGCCCCGCTCTCAGCTTGGCCACTCCTGTCTTCAGCGGAGGCAACACGGCGCGGCTAACGGCAACGGTTGACGCCGCGGCGTCCATTGGCGTCAGAACGCTTTTCGCGCAACGAGGCGACGCGACCTCAGCGCTGAGCGGCGGCCTAATCATCACGGGCCAGCCACCCACGCTGTCCTCTATTGAGCCGGGAGCGGGGATGAACTCCGGAGGCACCCGAGTGACGGTAGCTGGA
Organism: Acidobacteriota bacterium; assembly: GCA_022616615.1. Taxonomy (GTDB): domain Bacteria; phylum Acidobacteriota; class Terriglobia; order Versatilivoradales; family Versatilivoraceae; genus VFZK01. The sequence goes on along the minus strand of JAKEER010000613.1, from coordinate 4,393 downwards.
GCTAATTTCAATCCGGGAACGGAGGTTTTCCTTGCCGGAGTGCCGCTCACCGAAGTCAGCGTCCTGGATTCTGCAACGCTGGTGGGGACGACGGGGCCCAACAAGACCGGCCCGCTGACGCTTCTGGCTGTGAACCCGGACGGAACCAGTGGCACACTGGCTTCGGCGTTCGTCGCTTCCGCGCTGCCGCCGGCAGTGAGCGCTCTAAACCCTTCGTCGGGTCCTCCAACAACCGTGGTGACCCTGACCGGCAGCAACTTTGACAGCTCCGCTGCGAACGTCTCGGTGGCGTTTAACGGTGTGGCCGCGACCGTGGTTTCGGCGGCGCAGACACAGATTACCGCCATAGTTCCCTTCGGTGCGACGACCGGGCCTGTGACCGTGACGATCTTTGGCCAGCAGGTCAGCGGCCCGGTGTTTACCGTCACTGCTCCGAAACCGAGCACCAACCGCGCAGAAACCCAGTTTCAGTACGTCGATACGTCCTCCGCGTCAGGCGGCGCTCGCGTGGAGTTCCTGGCTAGTAATGACGATGACACGGCCCAGTTGACTTTGCCGTTCGACTTTACGCTCTTCACCTCGACTTTTCTTGCCGGCTCGCGACTGAACGTCACCACGAACGGCTGGATGGCCTTCGGCGCTTCCAGCGTTCAGCCTGAGTTTCAAAACGGCTCGCTGCCGGGCACTGCGGTGCCGCGCCAGGGAGCGGCCAGCGGAACAACTGGAACGTTGTCATCCAATTTAATTGCCCCTTTCTTTGATGATCTGATTCTGCAACGGCAGGACAGCAATGTCTCGACCCGGCTGATAGGGACGGCTCCAGACCGGCGCTGGGTGATCGATTGGCAGAATCTCAGCATCCTTCACGAAGACAACTTCTTGCTGGACGGACGCGTGAGTTTCCAGGTTGTTCTTTTTGAAGGCAGCAATGACATTGCGTTCCAATACAAGACGCTGGAAGGGCCTCGCTCTCACGGCGAAAGCGCCACGGTGGGACTGCAAAACGCCGCGCGCAACCTGGCCGCCCAGTTCAGCTTCAATCAGGCGAGACTGTATCCCGGACGGGTCATCGTTTTCCGCTTCAACCCGAATGATGCGACGTATCAGGTGGGGGCCAGCGAGGTAAAGCAGTACATTCCGCTGGTGGCCGATACGGCGCGGTTTCGCACGAATCTCGGGCTGACCAATGTCTCCACGGCACAGGCGCAGGCCACCCTTTCGCTCTATGCTGCGAACGGGTCGGCAATTGCTTCGAGAATCGTCTCCGTGCCTGCTGGCGGGCTGGTTCAGTTGAACAACGTCATTAGTTTCATTCGCGGGCTAAGCTCGGCTCAGGTTAACAATCTTTCCGGCTCCGTGGTGGTCAGCGCCAGCCAGCCCGTGATGGCTTTCGCAACGCAGATCGACAACACCTCCGACGATCCGAGCTTGCAGACGGGCCGCTCAGCGGGCTCCACCCAGCTGCTGATTCCGTCGGCGACCTCGGTCAACCAGTTTCGCTCTTCGCTGGTCGTTCAGAATGCCGGCGGCACAGCGGCCCAAGTCCGCCTGCGCCAGCGCGACACGAACGGGTTGATTCGTGGCGAGATGGTTGTTTCGATCGAGCCGAACGGCTTTTTCAGCCGCGACGATGTTCACGCCACCCTTGGCTTGAGCAACTTGTTTGGGCCGCTGGACATCACTTCTTTGAATTCAGTGCTCCTGGTGGCCACCTCTCGCGTCTACAGCGTGAATTCGGGGACCAGCGGGTTCTTCGAAGGGCAGGATGCCAGCGCGGCCAGCTCGAATGGCGTGATACCGATCAGCCAGGACAGCAGCACTTTCCGCACCAACATCGGGATCAACAATCTGGGCGCCGTTGCGGCAGATGTTCAGGTCAGCCTCTACAGCTCGAGCGGTGCTTTGCTGGGAACAACCTCGGTGAACGTGCCGGCCGGCGGGCTGAGACAGTTGGACAATGTGAACCGCACGCTTACCGGCGCGGGTGGCGTGTCGAACACGCTGGGATATATCCGCATCAGTTCCAGCCAGCCGGTATTGGGTTACAGCGCGTTGATCAACAATACGGGGGATGACCCTGGCTTGGCGGCCAGCCTGGTATCAGGTGCGACGCGTCTGCTGATTCCTTCCTCAACGAACGTCAACCAGTTTCGCTCGACACTCACAATCATCAACCTGGCGAGCATCCCTGCCCCGATTCGCATCATTGTGCGCAATACCTTGGGTGACGCGCAGGCGCAGAGCGACGGCACCGTGATCCCTGCCAATGGCATTTTCAACGTCGACGACATTCTCACCAGCCTTGGTCTCAGCAGCAGTTACGGCCCCATTGAAATTCAATCCCTCAACGAAATTCCCTTGGCTGCCATCTCCCGCGTCTATAGCATCATCGACAACACGAGCGGCTTCTTTGCGGCGCAGCCGTACTGAAGCCAAAGTCACCCGCTATCCAAACCAAAGAAGGCCAGCCGCAGAGACGCCGAGACGCTGAGAGAGGAGCCCAGTAGCCACCTGACGTGAGGAGGTGGGCTCCCCGCAAACTCCGCCTCGTTACCTCGGCGGCTACACTTGAAGTTTTCGTTGGACTATCGAGGCCGAGGCTCGGCATCAGTGCGCGATGCGAAGAGCATAGTCCCGGCGCGCTTCTACCGCTTGCCGATGGGATAGATTAATCGGGGTAAGAGCCGCTCTGGGAATTGCTCCATGCCTTCGAAGCCAAGACGGGCGGGCTGGCCTTGGGCGGGGAAGTAGACGGTACCGAATAGGAAATCCCACAGGCTGAAAACGACACCGAAGTTCTGTCCGTGCGGCTGGTGCTGCACGGCGTCGTGATGCCAGACATGCAACCGTGGCGAATTCAGGAGGTAGCGAAAAACTCCCCAGTCAAGGTGAAGGTTGGAGTGATTGAGATGGCCAATTAGCGTCGTGAAGATGGCGATCCATAGGATCACCCGCGCATCGACTCCCAGCATGAACAGCGGGAAGTAGGTGAGACTGTGATAGACGGCAATTTCCATCCAGTGAAAACGCATGTTCCCGATCCAATCGAGTTCCCGGATGCTGTGGTGCAGCTTATGAAACTCCCACAGCCAGGGGACGCGATGAAGCAGGTTGTGGATGAAGTATTCCAGCAGGTCCTTGACCAACAGAAAGACGACGAACTGCGCCCACAAGGGTTGGTGCATCAGGAATCGGACTGCGGGAATGACTGGCAGGGAACCAGCACCAACAAATGTATGCAAGGGCTCCAGCAGCCAAGTCCACACGCTGGCGAGTAGCACACCCGCGTAGTGTCCGTTGAAGACCAGCCAAAAGAGATCCTGTCCGAACTGGTCACGCCAGGCCCGTTGAGAGGGTCGCCATGGGGCAAGGCGCTCAAGCGCCCAGCAGCCCACAGAAACCACTATTAACCAGAAAAAGTAGCCGCGTGTGTCCCAAAGGATTTGGAGCATAAAGGGGCTTTGATAACGCCCTTCTGTCTGGGCCTTGCTTTGTCATCCCAGCAGCATGGTAAAGCGGAGACTTCTTATCATAAACATTCCTTCGATGTGAATGACTGTGTGACGGGTCGTTAATGTTTCGGGTGCAAAGTTCTAACAGAAGAAAACCGCGCATGAACGCGAATTCACGCGAAATAGCAGGACCTGTCTCGCAATTCTGGAGATTGGACCTTTTGATTCCCCTCCTCGGCTGAGGAGGGGCGGGCGATGGCACGGGACGGCGGTCCCACGCCAGCGCCGGGGTGGTGCGACCGGCCTTTGCGGAAACCTCCAATCCAACGTTTCGTGCCCGCCAAGGCTCTTCCTCGATACGAAACGCTTGAATGACGGTTCTCGGTGGATCCCTCAGACCACCCCCGTGCCGCTGCGCGACCGCTGCCGCTGCGCGACCGCTGCCGCTGCGCGACCGCTGTCGCTGCGCGGCACATCCACTCCTGATCTCAGGAAGGGGAGCCAGAAAAACGTCCAATTCGCACTTTCGCAACTGTAAGAGCAGCCGGTAGCGGTAGGATGCGTTGCGCTTGTCCAGCAACGCATCACCAAGTGGGAACCTTGCTCATCCAACCGGTGCTCGATGCGTTGGTAAAATCGCCAACGCATCCTACTCCTTGTCCTCATGACTTTGACCGAGCCCCGACGCGAATAGATCCTTAACTCTCCGCGCAATGCTGCGCGCAGCGCGTTCCTACCACCTTCCGAGGACAAGTGAACGCATCAGGGAACTCTAAAACAGGCTATCCTCCATGGGCGATTGGCGTTCATTCGTGTTCATTCGCGGTTGCCCTGGGCTCAGGGTGCAATTAAAAGTGGCGGGCAAGCTCTGCAGCCCTCCCTCACGGTCGGGCTACTGACAGGGCCGGTGCCAGTCAGTAGCCCGCGCGTCAGCAAGGGCT
>JAKEER010000612.1 GCA_022616615.1 Acidobacteriota bacterium | reverse complement strand
CGCCAAAAAAGCGGCGCTCATGCCCGCGGACTTTACCTGAGGAATGGAAACCTGGTGCCGGAAAATTCGGCCGGGTGTGTCTAATTTATAACACAGTAGTAATAGTACCTCACGTTCGTTTGTGCATCCCTTCGGGGCACTGACCGCCCCCATGCCCGTACTAACCGCAAAGTATATCAAGTCTCACAAGCAGCTCACACAATTGGTCGTTGCTTGCATTGCTTCTGCCTGTCTTCTGCAGCGTGCAAAAGCAGATTGATACATCGTCTTGAATGGCTGATTTGGCTTAGCCTGAGTCCCTGTGTCATCCGCATGCTGAGAATCCGGGTCGGGCCTTGTGCTACAGAATGATCGAAGTGATCAAAATCCAGTTGATAATCTAAACGCCCGAAAGCCTCCCGTTCTGCTCCGCCTGGAAAGTTGCCCCGCGTCGGGGCGGATGTCCGGTCACTCTTGGGATTCGGGTTGAGGGCCAGACCTTGCTAATTCAGGCTTTGCTCTTCAAGGTTAAGTTATCTCAAATAGAATCGTAATCTTGAATAAGAGCACGGCGTTCATCAGACTCCCTCCGCACGGCTCAGCATTCCGTGAGGTACGGACGTGGTCCCAGGAACAGGCGCAATCGTCAAAGTCAGGTCCCGGCAATACCTGGTAGAGGAGGTTGTCAGCCCAGCCTCTCCATCTGAACAGGCCGTAGTGCGGCTGTGCTGCTTGGACGATGACGCACAAGGTGCCAAGTTGGATGTCCTTTGGGAAAAGGAGCTGGACGCCCAGGTTCTAACCGGAACAAATTGGAAGGACATCGCGCAGAGAGGTTTCGACTTGCCCGAGCGGTTCTCTTCTTAACTCCACGCCTTGCGATGGAACCTAGTAACCTCTACAAACCCTCGTCTTTTTCAATCTCCGCTCCGGGCTGGCATCCAAGTACAGGCATATCAGATGGAGCCGCTTCGCAAAGCCCTCTACCTCCCACGGGTGAACCTCTTTATCGCGGATGATGTGGGGCTTGGCAAGACAATCGAAGCGGGGCTGATTCTACGTGAGCTGATTATGCGGCAGAAGGTGCGCTGCGTGGTTGTGGCATGTCCACCTTCTGTAACCTTGCAATGGCGGGACGAACTGGAGAATCGATTCGGGCTCACCTTTGTTATCTTCGACCGCGAATTCGTAATGCACCGCCGACGGGAGCGAGGCTACGGTGTAAATCCGTGGTCAACACACACGCGCTTCATCGTCTCCCATGCTTTGCTGCGTGATGAGACCTATGCGGGACCCCTTCGGGATTGGTTGATGGACTTCTCTCCCGGATCTCTTCTTATTCTCGACGAAGCTCACAATGCGGCGCCTGCCAGCGGTACTCGGTACGCGATTGACTCCCACTTCACGCGGATCATCCGAGACGTGGCCCACCGTTTTGAGCATCGCCTTTTCCTCTCTGCAACTCCTCACAATGGGCACTCGAACAGCTTCGCAGCCCTATTGGAAGTTTTGGACCCGCAGCGCTTTTGCCGAGGAGTGCCCGTCAAGGGGCCAAAGCTGCTCGAGCAAGTCATGGTGCGCCGACTGAAAAGTGACCTGCGCGAAATCAGCGGTGGCTTTCCGGATCGGAAAGTCCACCAGATCGACATCCGCGATTTGCCTGAAGACGCACCCGAGTTGCTGCTCTCGCGATTGCTTGCGGAATACCGCGAAGCAAAAGAAGCTCGTCTGAAGAATGCTCCGAAGTCAGTACAGACTGCTTCAGGCCTGGTTACAACGTCTCTCCAAAAGCGGCTGCTGTCGTCGGTGGAAGCGTTTGCGCTGACGCTCAATGTGCACCGTCGCGCTTTCGAACGAAAAGTGGCGGAGGCGGCCCGCACCCAAGCAAGCATATCTGCAAAGGCAGATTTCTCCTTGCTCCAGGAATCCCCTGGGGCAGACGACGAACGCGCTGACCTTTCTGAAGAGGAGTTGCAGTCCGAGGAAGCGGCGCAGGTCGAAGCGGCCACGGGTCAATCAGTGCGTGGACTGGCCTCTGCTGAAGAGGCTCGACTGCTGGAGAGGGAGAGACAGTTGCTCGCTCAAATGGCCCGGATTGCCGACGAGCATCGCCATAAGCCTGACGCGCGCATTCGATGGCTGGCAGATTGGATTCGAAACAACATGTGCCCTGGCCTTCCGACATTGGGGTGCGCGCCAGCAAATGGAGTGGTTCCCACCTGGAACAACCTTCGGATCGTCATCTTCACCGAGTACGCCGACACGAAGCGGTATCTGGAGCAACAGCTTCGCGCTGCGGCGGCCTACACGGATCGCGGTTCTACCCGAATCGCAACATTCCACGGAGGCATGGACGAGAAGAGCCGTGAAGAGGTCAAACTTGCGTTCAATGCTGACCCCGAGAAACATCCTCTGCGCATTCTGATCGCTACAGACGCGGCCCGCGAGGGCGTCAACCTGCAGAACCATTGCGCCGATCTCTTCCATTTCGATATCCCCTGGAACCCCAGCCGCATGGAACAGCGCAATGGACGAATCGACCGGAAATTGCAACGAGCGCCCGTCGTGCATTGCTACTACTTCGTGTACTCACAACGTCCCGAAGATCGTGTCCTACAAGTTCTGGTCAATAAGACCGAAACGATTCAACAGGAACTCGGCAGCCTTTCGCTGGTCATCGAAGTCAAGCTCAGTCGTGGCATCCGGCGGCAAGAACTGGACACACTGGCTCGGGAAATCGACACAGCTCAGATTCCAACAGATCGGAAAGCAACTGTGGAGGAAGAACTGGAAGCCGTCCGCGAGCGCAGGGAGCAGCTGGCACAGCAGCAGGAAGAGCTTCAAGACATCCTCCACAAGTCCCAGGAGGCACTAGGTTTCTCGGAGATTCATTTTCGGGATTCGCTTTCGTGCGCATTGGAGTTACTCGGCGCCGAGCAGTTGCAACCTGTGAACGGCAATCCCGACGCACAAGCGGCTACCAGGCGTTGGAAGTTCCCCGATCTGGATCGCCGCGCTGGAGCCGACCCCAGTTGGGCGGACACGCTGGACACCCTGCGGCCGCCGCGTCGGCGTGAACAGAAACTCTGGGAGTGGCGTCGAGACGCCCCTATCCGACCGGTGATCTTCCAGGACCCGGGGGAGATCAACGAAGACGTCGTTCACCTCCACTTGGAGCACCGGGTTGTCCAGCGGCTGTTGAATCGCTTCCTCACCCAGGGTTTTGTTCACGACGATCTTTCTCGGGCGTGTGTAAGCCAGACGCGCGACGCGGTTCCGCGCCTGATTCTCCTAGGGCGGCTTTCGCTGTACGGCCCTCACGCCGCCCGTCTCCACGATGAGATCGTCGCGGTTGCTGCCCGCTGGACTGATCCCACGATTCGCAAGGAAACGCTAAAGCCCTATAGCGGCGAGGCCGAAGGCAAGACGCTCGATCTGTTGGAAGCCTCGCTCGCGAGCCGGGAGCTTCACTCTGTCCCCGATGCAATCAAGCAGAAGCTGGCCCGCACTGCACCGCGTGATGTGGAGGAACTTCTGCCGCAACTCCGGGAGCGCGCTGAGGCATTCGCGCGGCAGGCAATCGAGAAGCTTGTTGCGCGCGGCGAAAAGGAAGCCAAGGACATGAAAGAGATCGTCCAAGGCCAGCGCAAGCGTATCGAGAGCGCCCTCGAGCAATTCGACAAAGAGCGTCAGATGACGCTCGACTTCAAGGATTTCAACGAAATGGAGATCAGCCAGAAGCAGGCGGACCACCGGCATTGGCAGAAGCGGCTTGCGGCTATCGAACAGGAACTCGTCAGCGAACCTGCGCGCATCCGCGAAAGCTACACTGTCAAGGCACAACGGATCGAACCGGTGGGGCTGGTTTATCTGTGGCCAATTTCCGGATGAAGTGATGGCGATCGATCCTGAACTCAAGGCACACCTGGAATGGCTGGGCTACTTGCAGCCCGTGGGCCTGGTCGTGTCTCCGCCCGCGCTGCTCGCGGCGCAGGCGCACGTCAACCGAAATATCGCGCCCCAACAGGCCGTCCTACTGGAGTTGGTCCGCGAGGAAAGGCTCCGAGTCAGCGAGGATGGTCGCCGGGAAGCCCGGTTGGTTATCCCAGACTTCCCGGAGTTCTGCTTTCGGTTTCTCGGTTGGGACGCACGCGACTTGGCCGGCGCACCCGGCGGGCCGGAACTTGCCGATTCGCTCACGGTTTCTCTGCCCGAATATGGCGAGGCCCTTTCGCCCACCTACGCTGTGCCTGATCCCGACCAGCCCGGCTCCTGCCTGATGCTGATCCAGGAGCTTCGGGCCGGGATCGACCCGGACGCTACACCCAAGCAGGAAGACCGCCATTGGCACGCCAGCCCTCAGATGCGTTTCGAGCGGCTGCTGCGCGAAAGCAAGATACCCACAGGAATTCTTTGCAACGGTACGCACATTCGCATAGTTTGTGCGCCGGCGGGGGAATCAACCGGTCATCTGACCTTCCCTGTGCAGGCCATGTGCGAGGTAGCCGGACGGCCTATTGTCGCGGCGCTGCACGTGCTCCTCTGCGCCGAACGGCTTTTCACCGTCCCCACAAACCAGCGACTTCCGGCAATTCTCCAGCAGAGCCGGAAGTATCAGAACGACGTTTCGGTCCGGCTGGCGGAACAGGTCCTTGCAGCGCTGCACGAACTTCTGCGCGGATTTCAGGCAGCTCACGAGGCAAGCGGCGGCACGCTGCTCAAGGAAGCGCTTGAGAAAGACCCCAGCCACATCTACGGCGGCTTGCTGGCCAGTTTGTTGAGGATGGTGTTTGTCCTGTACGCCGAAGACCGTGGCCTGATGCCCACAGACTCTGTCTACGTCAATTCGTACTCCGTGGCGGAGCTTTTCGAGCGGCTGCGAGAGGATGCGGCCCGCTACCCGGACACGATGGACCAGCGTTACGGCGCCTGGTCGCAGCTCATCACGCTATTCCGGCTGATTCATGACGGGGCCGCGCACGGCGCGATGCGCCTGCCTGCCCGTCACGGGAAGCTTTTCGATCCGGACGCTTACCCCTTCCTTGAGGGTCGAGCCTTCGAATCAAGGCGCCAAGACGGTGTGCCGGTGAAGACCCCGCGCGTTTCAGACGGGGTGATCTACCGCATCCTGGAGAATCTGCTGCTGCTCGATGGCGAGAGGCTTTCCTACCGCGCGCTTGATGTCGAACAGATTGGCTCCGTGTACGAGGCCATGATGGGCTTCGAGCTGCGCGTTGCGGATGGTCCGTCCATCGCTGTGCGTCCTGAAAATGTGGTGGTGAATCTTCAGACGCTGCTGGCGGCAGAACCGGAGAAGCGAGCCAAGATTCTGAAGGAAGAGGCCGCGTATGAAATCACTGGAAAGGCGGTTGAACAACTCAAGAGCGCCAAGGCCATCGAAGAGCTTGTCGCGGCGCTGGGCAAGAAAGTTTCGAAGTTCACCCGGAACGTCTTGCCGGCAGGCGCGATGTTTCTGCAACCGACCGACGAACGCCGCCGCTCGGGCTCGCACTATACGCCGCGCTCGCTCACCGAGCCGATTGTGCGGACAACTTTCCGGCCCGTCTTCGAGCGGCTGGGGCTGAAGCCACGGCCTGAGCAGATTCTTGATCTGAAGGTGTGCGACCCGGCGATGGGCTCGGGAGCGTTCCTGGTGGAGGCCTGCCGGTTTCTGGGGGACAAGCTCGTTGAGGCCTGGCAGTTGCATGGTGAGATGCCGACGATTCCACCTGATGAAGACCCGCAGCTTTACGCCCGCCGCGTCGTAGCCCAGCGGTGCATTTACGGCGTGGATAAGAACCCCTTTGCTGTGGACCTGGCCAAGCTTTCGCTCTGGCTCGCAACGCTGGCCAAAGATCACCCGTTTACGTTCCTTGACCACGCCCTGCGCTGTGGCGATTCGCTCGTTGGGCTGAGCCGCCAGCAGATAGCCCAATTCCATTGGGATACGTCAGGCACTCACAAACGACTCCTGGGCCAGGAACAACTAGAGCGCAAAATCGAGCAAGTGAGCACATACCGCAGGCAAATCCTGGCAATGACTGAAGACAACGAAGCCAGCATTCTACTCAAGCGAGAAAAGCTGGACGCCGCTGACCAGGCTCTCGCACCCGTGCGTCGCGCTGGCGATCTGCTCGTGGCTGCATTCTTCAACGGCTCAAAAGACAAAGAGCGCGAAGCACTCCGCAAGCAGTACTTCGACGTTTTCGTTAGCGCCTCGCGCGGTAATACGGCCGCCTTGGAGAGAGAGCGTCTACTGGCGGAAAGCCTTCTTCAGGGCACGCACCCACTCCAACCTTTCCACTGGGAGTTAGAATTCCCTGAAATTTTCGAGCGGGAAAGTCCGGGCTTTGATGCGTTTGTTGGAAACCCGCCCTTCGCGGGCAGAACTACAATCACAACCACGAACGCCACGGGATACTTGACTTGGCTGCACCACGTGCACACTCAAAGTCACGGGAACTCGGACCTAGTTCTTAGACCGTGTGAAAGAGTTGTTTCTATAACCAAACTTTTTGCGCGCGGTTTTCCGATCGAACTTCCAGTTGATGGGGATGCCGGCGCGGTT
>JAKEER010000611.1 GCA_022616615.1 Acidobacteriota bacterium | reverse complement strand
TGCACACCGGGGGTGGAGCGACCTCGCTCCACCCCCGGCTAATGGCTTGCAAGCCTTCGGCTTGAATGAGGCCAGTAGCCTGACCGTAAGGGAGGAGTCGAGAGATTGCCCGCCGCTTTTAATTTCACCCGACAATGAGGTACGAAGGTCGAAGTGCGAACGACGAACGGCCAATAGACGCAAGGCAACTCAGTGCTCCACCTGCTGCCATTCGACCTTCGCACTTCACATCTGCTCTTGAGTTTCAAATTCCCTTCTAATATCGTGAGACCGTTTTTGGCGTCGAACTGATACAAAGGAGAACGTTCCCATGACGAGACGACTTAGCCAGGGATTTCTGTTTGCGGCCTGTCTGGCATCTCTGTTTTGCGCGCAGCCCCCGTCCCCACCGGCTCAGCCCGCCACACCGGCGCCACCGCCTTCCGCGGGCTCGGTGGTCGAGAAAGTTCCGGCTCTCAAGGCGATCGTTCCAGGCGACGCCAAGATTGAGAAGCTTGGCGAAGGGTTCATCTTCACCGAGGGTCCCGTCTGGGTGAAGGAGGGCGGAGAAGGACTGCTGTTCAGCGATATTCCAAACAATCGCATTATGAAGTGGACTCCTGACGGCAAGGTGGCTGAGTTCCGCAAGCCTAGTGGCTACACAGGGCCGCCAGCGCCGGCAGGCGCGTTCGTCGGGTCGAATGGTTTGACTCTGGACAAAGAAAGCCGCCTCATCATCTGCGAGCATGGCGACCGCCGTGTGACGCGGCTGGAGAAGGACGGGAAACTCACCGTGCTGGCTGACAAGTATCAGGGCAAGCGGCTAAACAGTCCGAACGATGCCGTGTATAAGTCCGACGGCAGCCTCTACTTTACCGATCCGCCCTATGGCCTGTTCGACGAAAAGAAGAAGGAGCTGGATTTCCAGGGCATTTACCGGCTGACAGCGGACGGGAAGCTTCAGCTCATGAACAAGGAGTTGAGCCGGCCCAACGGGCTGGCATTCTCGCCAGATGAGAAGACTCTGTACGTGGCTAATTCAGATTCGGAGAAAAAACTGTGGATGGCGTATGACGTTGCGGCTAACGGGACGTTGGCCAAGGGACGCGTCTTTTTCGACGTGACGGCAGAAAAGGAAGACGGGTTGCCTGACGGATTGAAGGTGGACACCCAAGGCAATGTCTACTGCACCGGTCCCGGCGGTGTCTGGGTTTTCTCTCCAGATGGCAGGCATCTAGGAACTATTAAGCCAACCGAGGTACCGGCGAACTGCCACTGGGGAGACGCTGATGGAAAGACGCTCTACATGACGGCGCGGAAGGGCCTCTACCGCGTGCGTCTGAGTATTCCCGGAGTTCGGCCGTAAGCTTTCCGATGCTCCACCGGGGGGACTTTGACGCGGCCCTGACGCTTCCAGGATGACTCCTTGCGGCTTGGATTGAGCGGGTGACATAATCGTTTGTCATCTTGAGCCAGTGAGGTTTGCATGGAGATCCTGTCTCTCATCGTTGCACTTTTCGTTGGATTTATCGTCGCCTGGCTTATCGCCGGAGCGAAGCGCGCTCAAGCGCTGGCTGAGGCCGAATCTCAGGCGCGCGCGGAAATCGCTGCCTTGAAGGAACGGCTGCAACTGCGCGAACAGGAGCTGGCAGAATTTCGTCAACGCCAGACTGCCTGGGATACGAAAGAGACGGCTCTTGAGACGGAACTCTCAGAAATGAAGGCTTTAAGCCGCGAAATCGAGGTCCGCATGGAGGAAGAGCAGAAGAACGCAACGGAGAAGATTGCCCAGCTCCAGAGCGTCGAAGAGCGGCTCAACCGTGTCTTTCAGGGGCTCTCGGCTGACGCTTTGAGGGCAAACAATCAGGCGTTTCTTGACTTGGCAAAAGCCACGTTGGAAAAGTTTCAGGCGGAAGCCAAAGGGGATCTGGAGCAGCGCCAGAAAGCTGTGGAGTACCTGCTCGCGCCCATCAAGGAGACTCTGGACAGGTACGACCAGCAGATCCAGTCCATTGAGAAGTCGCGCAGCCAGGCGTACGGCAGCCTCTCTCAGCAGGTCGAATCGCTGCTAGTCTCGCAACAGAAGCTGGAAAGCGAAACGGGCAAGCTGGTGAAAGCCCTGCGCCAGCCGCAAGTGCGCGGGCGCTGGGGTGAGTTTCAGCTCCGTAAGGTCGTGGAACTGGCCGGAATGTCTGCCCACTGCGACTTTGCGGAGCAGGAGACAGTGAGTTCCGAGGCTGGCAGGCTGCGGCCGGATCTTATTGTCAAACTGCCTGGGGCAAAAAACATCGTTGTCGACTCCAAGGCTTCACTGCAGGCTTACTTGGACGCGCTCGAGGCAGACAACGATGAGCAGCGAAAGCTGCTGCTCTCGACGCACGCCCGCCAGATTCGCAGCCACCTGCAAAACCTGAGCAGCAAGGCTTACTGGAGCCAGTTGAAAGACACGCCCGAGTTCGTCGTTCTGTTCATACCGGGTGAATCTTTTCTGAGTGCAGCAGCGGAGCGCGATACGGAATTGCTCGAGGATGGCGTCAGGCAGCGGGTGATCTTCGCCACCCCGCTAACGCTGATTGCGCTGTTGCGCGCCGTGGCCTACGGATGGACGCAGGAGCGGATCGCGGACAATGCGCGGAAGATTAGCGACCTTGGAAAGGAGCTTTACGAACGTGTTGCTCTACTGACGCAGCATTTCCGCGCGCTTGGCCAGAGCTTGGGCAAGAGCGTCAAGGCTTACAACGACGCGGTCGGTTCTCTGGAGGGCCGGGTGCTGGCCTCAGCCAGAAAGTTCAAGGAACTCGGCGCGACGCCGCAGAATGAAATTCTCGAACTGGCCCCGATCGAGCAGGCTGCGCGCGAGATTCAAGCGGCTGAACTGCTGGCGGTTGCAGAAGGCCCAGGTGATGAAGCTTCAGAGAGGTCTTAGCATTCGAGTCCTGGCCGCTTTGACCGATTCCCGACAGTTGTCCGCATCCGAGGCCGGGTTTCTTTCAGACGATGCCTTGCATCTGGAATTGAGCTACAGGCCGGCCTGCGGCCTTAGGTTGTTGAGTTGGGCGGGTGTCTGCAAGTCGATTGCTCGCAGCCTTCAAGACCCCCACTGCGATTCGAAATCTGGCAAGATCCTGCTGGAAGGAGAGATTGGCATCCATGGTGAGGAGCACGTCGTATTGTCCCTCCGCACGTGCCAGCAACTCCCCGTTCTTCAGGCCAGCCCATCCGATCAACGGCGCCGAGTCCACCATGTGCCCAGACAACTCGCGGCGCAGTCGCCAGTCCAGGTTCTCGTCGAGGAGGATTTTCACTTCAGGCCGTTCTCAAGAGGTCCTGACGCGATTTTTCCAGCAAGGCTATGACCTGTTCGCGCCGGACACTGGGAAAACCCTCTAGGAAGTCGTCGATGGATTGTCCGCCTTCGAGGTGATCAAACAGACTCTTCACTGGCACCCGTGTGCCAACGAAGACAGGTGTGCCCCCCCAGAATCTCGGGATCGGAATGAAAGATATTAGAGAGCTGCCTCAACTTCATAGGAGTCAGTGTATCAGAATGCCGGGTTGTTTGCCCATCGATCTTAAAGAACATTGCGAATTATAGTGACAACTCCCGTGTGTGCATGTTCGCCGCGGTCGCAGGCTGGATTCGGCTCCCCTGGTATCAGTGAAACGCGTAGCCTCGCCGGGCTTCACTTTGACTAACACGGCACGCCAATCGTGGCTACCACTACCACGAAACATGCCGCTCAAGTCTTCCGCAGGATTAGCACCCAGCTTGGCACCGCCGGGATGAGGATTTTCAGCATCCACTCTGGCAGCCACTTCATCTTGCTCGCTTTGGCCAGCAGAGCTGGATCGTCTGGAAAGAACAGTTCCGGAGTTTTCAACAACGCAGGGGTCAAGTCTTGAATTGAGAATCTGCGGCTCAACCGCCGAATGGACCAATAGCTAGGCAGTTGCTCCCGGTAGTGCGTGCCTCTCCTGGCCAGACGAACATAGATGCTGGCCAGAGAACGTGGCAGCCACGAAAGCAGCGGCAGAAGGTAATGCGGCTCGATAGGCCAGTAGCGATTCGGAACGGCCAGATAGCAAATGCCGCCACGTTTCAGTACGCGCCACACTTCGTCGAGCAAGCTTTGTGGAGAGGCGACATGCTCCAGAATGTGATTGATGATGACGCCGTCGAATCTATCGGATGCTAGCGGTAGATAGGAGCCGTCGCCCTGGATGAAAGGAAACTTACCCTGCAAGGACGAGGGGTAGTCAATGTCCACTCCCACCACCAGTGAAAAACATCTTGAGAGCGATTCCGTAATGTGGCCTTCACTGCAGCCGATGTCGGCGATTACGGCGCTGGCTGGATTCTGAAACTCTCGCAGCAGTATCCGCAGGATCTTTCCCGACTTATTCCTGCGCGACGCGAGATACTCGTCGCGGAGAAAGTCGAAGCGATCGAGAAACCGTTGTGACGGGTTCATAAGCTTTTGCTCGCCTCTGCAAGCTTCTCAATCGTCTGGCAGAGCCTCTCCCAGGAAGTTGCAGAACGTTTTTGGCGGACGGCCTCAGCCATCTCACCCTCGCGGCCATTTTGATAGAAGTCCAGCACTGCCCTGCTAATGGATTCGGAGTCTTTCGGGGGTACCAGGTAACCGGTCTTTCCATCCTCAACCGCTTCAGGGAGACCTCCAACCCGGCTTACGACGACGGGTTTGCCGAAGCCATAGGCGAGCTGGACGATGCCGCTCTGAGTTGCCGAAGCGTAGGGAATCACGACGAGATCACTGGCGGCAAAGTAACGAGCGACTTCTTCGTTCGGAATATATTGTCTTACAAACGTCACACAGGAGGCGATGCCCAGGCTCGCGATCAGATCACGATAAGGCTTGGCGTCTCCCCAGACTTCGCCGGCAATTAAGAGGTGGACGTCCAGGTTCTCGCGTACTTGCGGCAAGCTTTCGATCAAATAGCGCAGGCCTTTGTATTCGCGGATGAACCCAAAGAAGAGCAAGACGCGCTCTGACTGGATGCCCAAGGCTGCCCGCGCTTCTGCTTTGCTCATAGGCGACTGTCTGAGGTGCTCGTAAGAAGGATGCGGACAAACGAGGATCGATCGGGCCCGCGATGGCCCGAGCCAGCGCGCCAGGTTGTCTTGGTCCCACTTCGAATGCGTGATGAAGAAGTCTCCACAACCCAAAGCGCGGCGCGAAATCGCCGACTTGATCCAGGCGGCCTCGTGCTCCATCACGTTATGGCAGATAAAGACGCTTTTGGGTCGCTGCTCCTTGCCCAAGCTTTTCAGGAAGAGCCAGTAGAAGGGCGTCCAATAGACTGTTGACCACGGCAGGATGACGAGCGGGGACTCGGAAATCTTGACGTTTCCTGCGAGCTGCCGCCATGCCCACGGGTTGAGCGCGTCAAAAGTGAGCGTCGGCTTCTCGTGCGTCAGGAGGCTGGTGCTGGGATCGAGATCGGTGTCTCCAGGGTAGAGCCAATGGGGGTACTGGCGTGAGTAGGAAAAAAACTGAACCTGCTGGCGGGCGCGCAAACTGCGAACCAGCAGCGTCGTATAGTGGGCAATACCGCCGCGGAAAGGATGCGTGGGCCCAATGACGGTGAGCGTCATCACCGCCGCGCACGCCCAGAACGGACGGCTTCGAATGACGTCTCAGCGCGCGCCGGTAAATTCTGCAGTTCTATCTTGCGCAACCGGTACAGCACTTCCTCGTTTAATCGCCGGTTGGCGCCGATCAGATCGGCCACTAGCCCAATCACCATGATTTGAAATCCAACGATCATCAGGATCGCGGCAAGAATCAGCGACTGCAGATGGCCGCCGGCGCCTGCCGAAAAATAGAAGTAGAGATAGCGGACACCCAGAGCGAATCCCAACAGAAACGCCAGGCCGCCCATAAAGAGGAAGACCTTCAGCGGGTTGTACATCGAATAAACCCGCAACAGCGTAGCGAGCGATTTCTTGAGGTATTGCCAGGTGGAGCCCGCCAGCCGCGATTCGCGCAGCTTGCCGTTCACGCGCACCGGCACGTTCGTGATGCTCAAGGGGCCCGATCCGGCGTGAATCAGCGTTTCCAGCGTGTAGGAAAACTTGGAGTAGACAATGGTTCGCAAAGCCGCTTCACGGTTGAACGCACGAAACCCGCTGGTTGTGTCCTGGATTGGACATCCTGAAGCCTTGCGGACAATCCAACTGCCGAACTTCTGAAGCCATTTCTTGGAAGCGGAAAAATATTCAATGGAATCGATGTCGCGCGTGCCTACCACGAGATCCGCTTCGCCCTGCAGGATAGGCCCGACCAGCGCGGCAATATCTTCCCCGAAATACTGATTATCTGCATCGGTGTTGACGATGATGTCGGCGCCGAGTTTCAGGCAAGCGTCCAGACCAGTTTTGAAGGCAGTTCCCAGGCCCTGGTTTTTTCCAAATTCCACGATATGATTCGCGCCCAGCTCGCGGGCGCGCCGAACCGTTGCATCGGTGGAACCGTCGTTAATGACCAGTACCTCGATCTTGTCAATTCCCGGAATTTGCCTGGGAAGGCCCCGCAAGGTAGCCGGCAAGGTGCCTTCTTCGTTGAAACAGGGAATTTGGATGATCAGTTTCATAAAAACCCCGAACCAGAACCAAGAAAGAGGACGACGCGGAAACACGGGGAGCAGCTAACCGCGAATGGACGCAAATGAACGCGAATCCTCAAGAAAGTGGAAAGGCTCTCAGCAAGATTAAGTTGCCAGTCTTGTACTTAATGGCAACAGAATGCTGGGAGCCTTCACTCGTCGTCGTCCTCGTCCTCGTACTCGGCCTTAGGAGCATTGAAGGTCAACTCCATAGTTGCTTCACGGCCATGCAAAGCCGAGGAGGAGAATGACGATTCCACTTTCTTGAGGATTCGCGTTCATTGGCGTCCATTCGCGGTTAGGAGTTCTTACGGCGTTACGCCCATCAATTCGATGACTGCGGCGCCCACGGGCAGGGCAACCGATACCAGTACCGGCAGCCTCCGGGCATCCGCGCTAAGCCAGGCCGTAATGCGGCGATTTGCCATCGCTCCAGATTCGCGCCGCAGGCTCACGTCGACGCGATGGGCGTTGAAGCTTCCCAGTTTCACCGTGATCAGTTCCGTTCCGACTACCCGGGCCTCCAGCAGGTAGCGAGTCCCGCCATCCAGCACCGGGAAGGTCACCTGCACTCCAGGCGTCAAGCCAAGGCTGCGTAACGCATATAGAGACGACACCGGGTCCTGCGTTCCCAGTTCAATCGCCATCTGCTTTGACTGGTTCTTCGAATTCGTAAAGAGCGCCGTGCGCTGCGCCTGATTGAAGGCAACGCGCTCCCGGACGACTCGTTTTCTCTCCGTAAAGTTCTTCTCAAACAGCGACGGAGCGCCGGAGACCGTGTCGAAGTGGGAGACAAATTCGTCTGTAAACGCATAGGTTGCGGCAACAGCGGCAGCGGTCGCGGCTTTGGCTTCAATCCGAAGTGAGCTCTGCTTGCCGGCTTCGGCTGTCACACTGAGCTGCGCTGTGCCGGCCTCAACAATATTCGACCACGAGATCCGGTAGCTCAGCCTTTCACCTGCTTGAAACGGGAGGCCGGAGTTTGGCGGTTCAGCTAGAACCGGCGCCAATAGCAGCGTGGCCAGTCCGGCGCCGCACAGGAACAACGCTTTGAGAAAAGTCATGAAGACGGTACGAATTCCTCTTTGAAGCACTGGCGCTTCGACACACCCGTTTGAGAGTGGACGCCGACCTCCACTCGGCGACTGTGCCTTGCGGCCGGCGTCGTCCGGAGGCCGATTCCCAACATCCCAAGTGTCCAAGGTGCTTACCGGGTTGCGGCGTGCGGATTCCCTGGGCCGTGGCTGGTTTGATAGTGCAGCTTCAGCAGATCCAATCCAAAATCACGATCAAACCCACGCCACACGCTGTGAACATGATTAGCATTATTCTGCGTGTTATCGTACTCGACCAGGAACGTCGGCCCCTGAATCCGGTAGTAGTGCGGCGCGCCTCGATCGAGACTGCCGGCCCAGGCGAAATGAATTTTTTCGATGCCCGCCTGTCTTAAACGCCCCCATTCCTCACCCGCAACGTCTTCCGGCAGGTTATGAGCGTACTCGCCCAGCAGGCTTGTCAGTTTTTCAACCTGCGGCTTAGTCATCTTACTGGCAGCCAGGCCCGCGGGTTTGCCCGGTTCGGCCTTCCGCGAATTGCCAGTAATGATGTCTTTGGGTGCCGTGCTGTCGATCAAGGCCACCTTCAACTGTTCCGGAGTGAGGGCGCGAGCCAAGTCCCGAGCCATATCCTCCTCATGCGCCAGCACCCGCAGTCCCTGCCGCGGCCCGCTCTTGACTTCGGCAGGATTTGAACCAAAGAAAGAAGGAGCCCCGGAAATCAGTTGCCCCTTGACCACGGCGAAGTTAAGCGACAGGTGATGACCTTCGACCTTCCAGCCCCAGGTCTGCGTCTCTGAAGGCTCGCCGAAAACGCTGAAGAAATACAGATCATTGTCGCGCACCGGGCCTTTGCCCTGTTCCAGTTCCTTGAGGATGGTTTCCAAGCTCATGATCGTTGTTGCCTTCAGATAGCCGCGTTGGCTCAGCCCGGAGCTCAAGAAAGCATGAGCCAGCTTCTGCTGTGTTGGCTCCATTTCCTTAAACGGGAGTCCCTTCCGCGGAAACGAGGAATGGGGAATAAAGTGCCAAACCAGCCGCTGTTCGTCGTCAAACTTGAACGCCGTTTTCTGCTTTTGTTCCGGCGTTAAGGCAGCGAGGAAGTTTCGAGCGGCAGCCGCCATGCTGGCTGAAGACTTCATTTTCTGATAGGCGCCAAACGTCCAGGTGGCGGCCATGATCATGGCTAATCCGAGAATCAGGCCAAGATTGAGCTTCATTGCGGAAGAACCTCCTGCATCAAGGCAGTTGCCAAGTCGAGTGTTGGTTTGAAAG
>JAKEER010000610.1 GCA_022616615.1 Acidobacteriota bacterium | reverse complement strand
GAGTCGATGTGAAGGTGGTGGGTCAAGTGACGGCCGTTGCCATGCGGGTTGTTGATCCGGCGAGTTCTTCGAGTGACGGCGCTTCAGGATTGCTAAAGCAATCTTGATGTTTGAGGTGAAGAACTCGGCGAGGACTGGACTGCTCTGGGCGGGAACCGCGATGCGGTAAGGCTGCAACTTTTCCCACGTTTTGAGTAGCTGTTCGGCATCTGCCGGTGTGGAGCGAACGTATCGTTCCAGTTCGCCAACGAGGTTCGCGAGTGAACTCTGCAACAAGAACTGATAGACCTCACGATGACACTTGGCGAGTGCCTCTGCGGCCACCCAGTCGGAAAAGCGCTTCGCCAACCCTTCGTGGTAATACTGTCCTGTGTTGTAATCCCGCGTGGAGGCTAAATAAATCAGATGACCGAGCCGACCGGGAAGCGAAGTCAACGTGCGGTTCTTCAGATCTTCACACGCCTCTTCCACTTGCATTGACACTGGCCTTTCCATGGTTCCTTGCCTTCAGTTCGAATCCTAACGCGCTTCGACATTCACGGGTACACCATGATCCGAATCGGCCAAAACTTTTTCGGAGATCGTGCCCAAATGGGCCGCAATATTGACCGCGTGTCCTGCCACGCTTCGGACGCGCGTGGGGCCCGCCATCCTGATCATTCCGGACAGGAGCTTGCAGAGCAACTGAAACTGCACGTACTCCAACGTGATCTTGATTTCCGCCGACGGTTTCAGGTCTGGCCTCTGGCGAGCAGTCCGCAGGTGGAAATCCATCAAGCGGGCAACATGCTGCTGTGTTTGCTTCAGCCAGGAAAGCGCAACTCGCTTTCGCTCCCGGCTGAAAATGGTCGCCATGCCGACACCTCCCTGATCGTGTGCGAACTGCCAATCTTCGGTCGAGAAGAGCCTGTCAACGAACCAATCGGGGAGTAACTCCGACTGTAACGCGCTCAGCGCCTCGTGGGCATCTGAAAGATCCCTCGCGCTTCGCGGCGCTGTTCCGGTGCGTCGAACGAATAGAAACAAGATGAGCAGCAGAAATGCACCGACGACCAGAAATGAAATCGCGCCAGTCATGGACGCGCCGCCCTTCCAACATGAGCGCGAACTTGCCGAAAACGCTGGCGCGTAGAATGGACGAGCGCCTGATAGTCATGTTCGAGTCGAGGCTCAGCCTTTGGTTCAGGATTCGGCTGGTAGGACCACATGGTCGCGCACCAGGTGAAAAGCGCAACCAAGTATGCGCCGGCCGGAAGGTACTGCCACAGCCATTGCACTCCTTCGCCAAGGAAGGCACGGACGGTGAGGTTGACAATACTGGCGGCGATGAAAAATCCATAGCCGGAGATCAAGCCCAGCAAGTTGCGTCCAATCCTGATGCGGTAATGGACGAGTACTCCGACAATGGCGGAAATGAGAAACGCCTGGACTACGCGGAAGGAACGCTCCAGTTCGGCTGTCGTGCCAGCCAGCGATCGAACTTCGCCATCAAGGGAGTTGACGAGAACCTTCAAGGTGACGACGACGAAGATCAGCAGAACGATGCTTCGGGCCATCCGCAATGCGCCAGGATAGCGTGATAGGGCTTGCCGACAGATCTCCCAAACAACTCCGTAGCCGAGTATCACGCTGACAAGCTGCGTGGACCAATAGAACGAACCGAAGACCGTAGGATGGCGGACGTACACGTAGAACCGCAGAAGCGATTCGATGAAAACATAAGCCAAGTACGAGTAAAAGATCGGATAAACTTTGATCAAATTGCGCCGAGTCGCTCGGAGGAGCAGTGCCGCCTCCAAGGCCATTCCGAGCCACCAAAAGATCTGGGTGAGCATTACCGTCTACGTCGACTTTATTCCGAGGTCGGACTTTCGCCGAACGCAGGTGGTAGGCTAACACACAACAAGGGGAAGTCGTGAAAGAACCTCCCCATGTCGTGTGGCAGCATTTCGCGGTGGCTTGTAGCTCAGGCCATCCACGGCCAAGGAATTGGAATCGGCGGGGGTGCGGGGCCGGTTCCGTCCGCTTTCAGGATGGGTTGCTCCTGGCTCGCGACGCCTGTGACTGCCGGTGACGCGAGGGCCGCAAGTACAAGCAGAAACACACAGATTCTCTTCTTCAGTGGCATGGTTTTGTTCTCCTTTGTGGAAGCCCTTCGGTAAGACTGGGCGTCGGCATTAATCCAGAAAGGACCAATGCTGCGGCTGGCTACAGCGAGTCTGGTTGCAAAGGGAATCGCACTTACAGTCGCAGGTTGGAAAACCAACCAAATTTGCGCAGTCTCAAGTCACGCTTTCGACCAACAGCCTTTCGCGCCAACACTAGGCAGGACAGCACGTATTGCCGCGTTGGATCAGGTTGCTTCTGACTGCAGGGCCCGATGGGTGCGCGAGGCAGTGACTATTTCAGGCGCGGTAGGACTGAGGTAACAGTCGAGAGGAATGTGGCGAATACGATACTTGACAGGATACGTGCCTCGAAAAATACTGCTGTGGCAGGATTCATGTCACTTCCCAGGCCGACCGTGAATTCGTCCCACGCATCCGCTCTCCGAATCGCCGCGGTCTATGCAGGCTTAAGCGCACTTTGGATCGTCTTCTCTGACCGGCTATTGGCTTTTCTGGCCAAGGATCCGGCAACACTGACTATGCTCCAGACGTTCAAGGGCTGGTTTTTTGTTGCGGCGACGTCGCTACTGCTTTACATGTTCATTCGTCGCGGGCTGCAACGACACGAACAGTCCCAACTCGCGCTGCTGGAAAGTGAGTCACGTTTCCAAGGGTTAGTCGAAAGTGCGGCGTACGGGATATTCCGATCCACCGTCGACGGTAGATTCCTGGACGTCAATGAATCACTGGTGAGAATGCTCAGTTACGATTCGAGGCAGGAGCTCATGGCCCGAAGCCTCTTTGAGGACCTGTTCGCCCAGCCTTTGGACAAGTCACGGGTAACGGACCAGATTCTGGTGGCCGGAAGCATTAAGCAGACAGAAGTGCAATGGAGAAACAAGGATGGGGCGCAGATCGCTGTGCTGCTGAGCGCCCGCAGAAGCCACCATCAGCAGAATGAATCTCCGGTTATCGAGGGGATTGTGGAGGACGTTACCGAACGGCGCGCTCTGGAAAGGCGCAATCAACTTCTGCAAAAGTTCGAAGCTATCGGGCAGTTGGCGGGCGGCATAGCCCATGACTTCAACAATGTACTCGGCGCCGTCATCGGGTACGCAGAATTGGCGCTGGAGCGATCACCGCAGGACCCGCAGCTACGAAAGTACTTGCAAATAATTGGAGAGCAGGGCAATAAGGGCGCCGGACTCACGCGTCAGCTCCTGGCGTTCGCTCGGCGGCAAATTCTTGAGCCACGCAATATCGATGTAAACGAAGTTGTATCCGAGACGCTGGGCTTGCTGCGAACGGCGATCGGGGCACACATCGGAGTCAGGACGGTGCTTGCGCCTGACCTCGCCGCAGCCCGCGTCGACCCGACTCAGCTAGAGCAAACCCTCATGAATCTGTGCGTGAACGCACGTGACGCAATGCCCCAGGGTGGGCAACTCCTTGTCGAAACGAGGGACATAGAAATCGATGAGGAGTATTGCCGTCGCTACCCGTATGCCCATCCGGGACGCTATGTGCTACTCACGATATCGGATACCGGAATGGGAATGGCCAAAGCGACGATGGACCATATCTTCGAGCCGTTCTTCACGACAAAGGAACCAGGAAAAGGAACCGGCCTCGGACTGGCGACCGTGTATGGCATTGTCAAGCAGCACGGCGGCTTGATCCACGTTTACAGTGAACCGCGCCTCGGCTCCGTGTTCCGCGTCTATCTGCCGGTCGGTAGCGGCAAGGCCGAAGCGCCGAAAAGAGCGTCGGAAGAAGAAGTGCGCGGCGGGA
Source organism: Acidobacteriota bacterium (assembly GCA_022616615.1). GTDB lineage: Bacteria > Acidobacteriota > Terriglobia > Versatilivoradales > Versatilivoraceae > VFZK01. Next base: position 789 of record JAKEER010000610.1, on the reverse strand, counting down.
CAGAAACAGTCCTCGTTGCCGAGGATCACGACGCAGGGCGAGAAATGGCCCAACAGGCGCTCGAAAAGTTTGGTTACACCGTCGTGGTCGCTGCGGACGGCGAGGAGGCTGTAAAGGAATTCGTCGCGAGATGCGACCAAATTGCCTTGGTACTTTTAGACGTTGTAATGCCAAAACTGACGGGTCCGGAAGCATACCGGAGAATATGCTCCGTCAGACCTGGGGTGCCCGTTCTATTCGCCACGGGCTACAGCACGGAGTCAGACCTTCTCAGGGGGGTGGCCGACCGAGACTACCCCATTATACAGAAGCCGTACACGATAGATGCACTTGCGCGCAGAGTGCGAGAGTTCATTGACGCCCGTAACGTCGGGACGGCCCGATATGCGGGTCGCAACCATTCGTAGCATATTGAATGCCCGCCCAACGAGGAAGGAAAGCGTGCAGGGAAGCTGATCCTATCTAATTTAGATGGAATCGAAACGCCCCCTTTCACTCATCGTCTGGCACGTTGCTCTGCAAAGCCTTGAGCCAGCGTGTGAAGTCATAGCTGATTCTGAGGTTGCCACGAATCTCTTTCTCGTTCACAAACTCCGTGCGGTTCGCCCACGTCACCGAGAGGGGGAAGAGATTCCTTTCGACAGAAAAAACTCCCCTTTGACCTGCCCACGTACCTTGAAGCGACGTAACTGCTTATTTGCGGTCCTGCATAGTTAGGCGCACTGACACACCGCCGTCAGCCTTGACGGAAAAGATGCAACCCGCAGCGGGCTTCGTATTCGGCGACTG
>JAKEER010000609.1 GCA_022616615.1 Acidobacteriota bacterium | reverse complement strand
TCTGCCGGCGCGCATGGGGGGCGACGAATTCATCGTCGTCCTGCCGGAATGCACCCCGGAGCTGGTGCCCCGGGTGGTGGCGCGCCTGAGCGGCTTGGAGGTGGAGATCGGCGGCCAGCGCCTGCCCGTCGCCTTCTCGGCGGGCTGGACGGGCTATGAGCCGGGAGAGTCACTCGACAGCTTCCTCGCCCGGGCCGACCATGCCCTCTACGAGAACAAGCGCACCGGCAAGGTAGAAGAGGAAGTTCAGCAGGTGCAGGCCCAGCTCCGCCAGGCGCAGAAAATGGAGGTCGTGGGGCGGCTGGCGGGCGGGGTGGCGCACGACTTCAACAATCTCCTCATGGTCATCAAGGGTTACGGAGAGCTGCTGGCAGAGCGTCTGGGAGAGAACGACCCCCTGCGGCGGATGGCCCAGGAGGCGCTCACGGCGGCCGATCGCGCCGCCGCTTTGATTCACCAGTTGATGGCCTTCAGCCGGCAGCAGAAGCTGCAACCGCAAATGCTGGACCTGAATGCTGTGGTGGCGAATGTGGAAGGAATGTTGCAACGGGTGCTGGGCGAGCACATCGAGTTGGCTACCAAAGGCGAGCCCGGAGTCCCCTGGGTGGAGGCCGACCCAGGACAGATTGAGCAGGTGATCATGAACCTAGCGGTCAACGCTCGCGACGCCATGCCCAAAGGGGGGACGCTGACCATCGCCACCAGCAGCGTCGAACTCGACGCCGCCTTTGTCCGCAGCCACCACGGAGCCAGACCCGGCACGCACGTCACGCTGACCATCACTGACACGGGCATGGGAATGGATCGCGCCACCCAGACGCGGATCTTCGAGCCTTTCTTCACCACCAAGGAGATGGGCCGAGGAACCGGGCTGGGACTGGCGACCGTGTACGGCATCGTCAAGCAGAGCGGCGGCTACATCGAGAGCGAGCTGGGAAAGGGCACAACCTTCCGTGTCTATTTGCCGGCCCTGGGGCAGGCCGCGCAGGCAAACCTGACCGCGCCTGAGGCCGCCGCGCAAGCCGACTAGCTTTCTGAAGCAGACCGCTGCAGCCTCCCGAAACAACCCGACGCAGGATGAGCGCGTAGCATGAATCACGCATGAAGCCACAGGTCGCGCAAACTTAGTCCCCATCGCTGGTCACGCAGAGCCGCGTCGTCGCTGCGGCCTGGCAGTCGTGGACGAAGACGTCCTGGATGGTGTTCGTGTCGCCCGACACGAGGTTGGTGGCCACCGAGTTGAAAGCGACGAGCGGCATCAATCCAACTGTGGCTCGTCCGGCCGATCCGCTGTCGGAACGACAGTCGAGGGAACTTGGAATCCGAACAGGGCCCCGCTTGGAAGGGATATTGGGGGGCAGGTTCAATTCCAGGATGGAGCGCAACGGAAGTGCCCCTTACCTGTCAAGCCTAGTCCTTCCTGTAATCCTCGAAAATTTCGACGACCACGCGACCTCTCATTTGGTCTGGGACCGGCAGTCCGTAGAGGTGCAGAAGGGTCGGGGCGATGTCATAAACGCTAATGGGGAAGCCCATCAGGCGCGCTCCCTTCTTGATACCTGGCCCCATGGCCACAAACACTCCGGGTACATCGTCGGCGTCCTCGAAGTCATGCTTGGCGATGATGGGCGTGGTGCCGGCGTGATCTTTATGGGCCTGGTGCTCTTCCTTCTCCCGCAGCGGCTTGATCCCATGGTCGGAAATAATCAGCAGAAACGTGTTCTGGTCCACGTGTTTGAGAACCGTCCCTAGGACCCGATCCAGGGCGCGATACTGGTTGGGAAAAGCATCGACGGCAATGGTGTGCTGCTTGGGGCTGTACCCCACATTGTGCGGTTGGATGGGATAGAGCCAGTGTCCCACCCGGTCCTCGCATGATTGCACCAGAAAAGTGAAATCAGTCGGGTGTTGAGCCAGCAAGTAGTCGAACAGCTTTGTCTGTTGCTCGCGGATCTTGGACACGCGCGCCAGCCACTCCAGTGTGACCGCTGGTTCCCGCCCCGCCAGAGCTTCTGCCGTCGGCATTCGTGCGCAATCGATGTAAAAGTCCCCTACATTTTCCAAGAGCTCCGCCACCAGCTCGGGGGGAAACACCGCCGTGCCGCCCTGCACCTCAGAGAGTTTGGGCGAGCAGAGCAAGCCATCCTCACACCCTCTGCCACGAGTGAGCATCCCGCTGATCATGTAGCCCTCCACCGGCATCACAGGGAAAGTAGCCGGTACGTTGGCCATCCCGACGCTCACGCCCCCTTTCGACAAGAGTGACCACAGCGGTTCAGCCCTCAACCGCCCGGTGTGGGCAGTCGTGCCGCCGACAATGAAGCCCGTGATGCCGTTCTGCTCCGGCGGTGTGCTCGTGAAGAAGACCGAGTAAACTTTAGGGCAGTTGGGTGCGGAAACGGTTTGCAGCTTGCCCGAGACCCCCTGCTCGATTACCCGGCTGAGGTTGGGCATCTCCCCGCGAAGAAGCAACGGCCGGAGGAAATCCCACTCCGCCCCGTTGACACCCAGAACGATCACGCGCGGTCTGGTCTGAGGGCTGGAGGCTTCGCCAGCCCCCAGCGGCACCGGCGTTACGCACAGTGCCAAAAGAAAGGGAAAGAAGAGATGTTTTCTACCATGCATGGTTGGCCCCTCCCTCTTCTATCTCACCGTGACATTCAGGTTGATGGAGTGGCTGGCGCCACCCGAACTGGCAGTAACGGTGAACAAGTAATTGCCTGCCGGCGTCCCCGGACGCGGCGCGTCTCCGTCTCCGCCGCCGCAGCCGCCCAAGGAGGCAGCGAAGAACAGCGCCGCCGCCAGCATGAGCCCCACCCAGGCGCGCCGACGTGGCCAGCCGAGAAGGCGCGCTAGAAGCGCTAGGATCAGACCCAGCAGCAGCCAGGAAAGCACGAGCTGCAGGCCGGGGCTGGGAAGAACCGGTGGGCGCCCCCCTGGCGGGAGCTGGGCGCGGGCCGTGGTTGTCACAGTAACCGCGAGGGTGGCCGGCGCGGCATCCGTCACTGCTGCCGAAGTCGGCGAAACGGTACACCTTCCCGCCGGCAGCGTCCCGCTGCACGAGAACGATACTGTGCCGCTGAATCCGGTACTGCCTGAGACGCTAAGCGAGAAAGTCGCCGTCTGTCCGGCGTTGATGGTGGCACTGGTTGAGCTGCCGGCAGCAAGTGTAAGTGAAAAGTCCGTCCCCAGGCCAGAAAGAGCGACCATCTGTGGGCTATCGGCGGCATTGTCGGCAATCACCAAAGTTGCCGTTCGCGTGCCCGTGGCAGTGGGCCGGAAGGTGACCCTCAGGGTGCAGCTGGCACTGCCAGCGAGGCTGCCGCCGCAATCGTGCGCGACGTTGAACTCAGCCGTGGTTGTGCCGATACTCGAGATGACCAACGTCCCTTCCCCGTCGGCTGTAAGCGTGATGGACTGTTCCGCGCTGGTGGTGCCGACCAACTGGCCGCTAAAACTCAGGCTGGCCGGGGCAAGCGCAACGTTGGGCCCGGGCACGCCCGTTCCGGCAAGCGGAACCAGGCGCGGGCTCTCGGCGGAGTTGTCAAGGACTTGGACGCTAGCAGACCGGGGACCCACATCGGTCGGCTGGAAGGAGACGCTCAGCGTACAACTGGTGCTCACCGCTAGCTCTCCAAAACAGTTGTTAGAAAAAGTAAAATCAGCCGGGTTGGTTCCCACCACGGAGACGCCGCGTATCGTAAGCGTGGCGGTGCCTGTGTTGGTAAGAGTGACGGTCTGTCCGGCACTAGCGACGTCGACGGTCTGATTGCCAAAATCGATACTGGAGGGAGAAAACATTGCCGCCAGGCCAGCCAGGCCGGTTCCGTTGAGGGCGACAGCATGGGGGCTGCCGCTGGCGCTGTCCGTGATGGTCAGGGTCCCCATGCGCGCCCCCTCGGCTGTGGGCGTGAATGTGACAGTGATTTCGCAACTGGCCCCGCCGGCGATGCCTGTTCCGCAAGTGTGAGTAGCGTTGAAATCTCCGCTGGGGCTGATGCTGCCGATGTCGAGGGCGGCACTGCCGGTGTTGGAGAGGCGGAGGAGTTGGGCGGGGCTGGTGCTGCCGACGCCTTCGTCCGCAAAAGTGAGCGAGAAGCGGTCGAGGGCGAAGCCCGGACCGTCGCCCGCGCTGATCTTCGCCACAAAGGCATCACTGTTGCCACTCACAAAAGGCTGAAAACTGCCGGGAGTGAAGGGAAAGCCAAATATCATCAGGCCAGTGACGTAGGCGTTGCCCCCGGCGTCGAGGCCCACCCCTCGGCCCTGATCAAAGGTAGCCCCGGGGGCCCCCAGGTAGGTGGAATACAGAAGCGTCGAGCCCGCCGCATTCAATTTGGCAACGAAAGCGTCGGTGCCGCAGGGGAATGTACCTCCGTAATAGTAGTAGTAGTCGAAGCACTCCCCCTGCACGAGGGCTGCCTGCAAGGGACTTGACGTTGGGAAGTTGGTGGAGGAAGTGACGCCGGTGATGTGGGCATTGCCTGAACCGTCAACGGCGATGCCTCCGGTGGTGTCGAAATCAGCCCCGCCGAGGTAGGTGGAATAGACCAACCCCGAGCCCGCGGCGTTGAACTTGGTGACAAAAACATCCGATTGCCCCGCGATTACTGCCTGCAGAGGGCTGGCGGTGGGGAAGTTGCCTGAGTGAGTGTAACCCGTTACGTAGGCGTTGCCCGTTGTGTCCACAGCAATACCGGTGCCAACCTCAAAATTGATGCCTCCGAGGTAGGTAGAGTAGGCTAGAGCCGAGCCGGCAGCATTGAACTTGCTCAGAAAGGCGTCGCCATTGGCGCCAAAGGTAGCCTGGAACGGACTCGCGGTGGGAAAGTTGGTCGAATCGGTGCGGCCCGTCACATAGGCGCTGCCGCCGGCGTCGACGGCAACGCTGTTGCCTTCCTCGTACTGCGTGCCGCCAAGATAGGTGGAGTAAACAAGGGCGGAGCCGGCAGCATTGAACTTGCTTAGAAAGGCGTCAGCATTGCCGCCAAAGGCGGCCTGGAACGCGTTCGCGGTGGGAAAGTTGGTCGATTCGGTGTGGCCCGTCACATAGGCGTTGCCGCTGGCGTCGACGGCGATGGCGTGGCCTTGCTCAGAGTTGCTGCCTCCGAGATACGTGGAGTAGACAAGGGCGGAGCCGGCAGCATTGAGTTTGCTCAGAAAGGCGTCAGCATTGCCGCCAAAGGCGGCCTGGAACGGACTCGCGGTCGGGAAGTTGGTCGAATCGGTGCGACCCGTCACGTAGGCGTTGCCATTAGCATCCACGGCAATGCCGAAGCCGAACTCGGCGCTGGCTCCCCCGAGGTAGGTGGAATAGACGAGCCCGGAACCCGCAGAGTTGAACTTGGCAACAAAGACGTCAGAACTACCCAATGGTCCTTGGATGGGGGAGACGGTGGGGAAGTCGGGGGATGCGGTGTCGCCCGTTACGTAGGCATTCCCGGTCGCATCCACGGCGATGGCCCATGCCTCGTCGAAGCCAGTTCCCCCAAGGGACGTGGAGTATTCCAATACAGGATCAATGATGAGCGGCTTGCGCGGGTCGTAGGTGGCCAACTGAAGTCCGACCATGCCAGTGTCCAGGGTGTAGCTGCAGGAGATTTCTCGGCGAGTGCCGTTTAGCTCCTGATAAGCAAGCGGCTTGCGCAGACGAACCTCAGAGCCGCCGATATGGATGACGACGTTGCCTTGGGGATTGAGCTCGACCTTCCCAGCGCCTTCAAAAGCGAGTTGGATGGCCTTGGGCCCTGCGCCGGGCGAAACAACAAAGTCGAACTCTAGTTGGCGCTGGTTGCCGTAAAAGACGAGATCAATGCCGGGGTAAAGCTCGTGGTAGCGCACGCGGGCAAAGTGGCCAACATCGGTCCGCCAGTGGGCAGGATCACTGCCGATGAAGTAGTGGCTCTTGCCGGGTAGTTCCTCCAAGCCGGTAAGAGTCGTATTGGGGTTGGCACCCAGCAGCCTCATCCGGAGGACCGAGACCGCCGCGGCCGAGCGCACCGCGAAGACAGCTTCCGTGTCGGTAAGAAAGAGGGTGTAGCCGGGGCCGCGGGAGAGGAATTTGACCCGGGCGTCGCTTTGGCCGTCGTTGGCTTCAAAACTAAGCGGGAGCCGGCCGAAATCTTGTAGAAGAAGCCCTCGGTGGGCTGTCGTGAGACCTCTCTCTGGCAGGCCCGTGTACTGTTCCTGCGCCGATGCCGCCGCAATCATTCCCCCCAAAGCCACTAGAGCCAATACCAAGAGCTCTCTCCGACTGAATCTCATATGCTCCATCACGAAAGTCCTCCTCTGCGCGTGCGGCCAACTTTGCGTCAAGATCCCTCGTTCTCAATGGAGGATCCCGACTCGGAGGAGAAGCCCTATATGCCCTTGTCGGGCAGGAAGTCAACCTGTACTCAGTACAGGCGAAGACAAAGCGAAGATGAGGCCTTCAACCTCCGCCGCAGCCTCCGCCATCGCGAACACGCCGTGTCTGGTTCCACTGACAGCTGGCTCCACCGCTTTCGGAACTCCAACAGCAACCGCCGGCCCGCGGATCATGCAATTCGCCGTGAAGCTCTTGTTCTGAAATCCGTAAAGCGTGGGTAAGCTAAGTTTTCCCTACTACTACAAGCTCGGCAGTCCAGTTTTCTCTGGTTGCCCAAACCAGAGTGCGCCCCAAGCAAGTCCCTTGTCACACCCGAACCGCCCCCTCTCGCCCCCTCGAGGTTCGGTACCTTGCAGATGGCCTTCCCAAGGCCCCTGTGGAACAGCAGGTCTCGGACGGCTTTAGAAAGATGAGGTGGCAGAGACGTTCGGGACTCGAACCGGAGACCTCTACCTTGTCAGGGGGCGGTGGCACGGGCTGTTGTCTCTTGCGCGGGGTCAGGCGCCCTTGTCTCCAACATGCTTTGCTATCCAGGTGCCTTGAACGGAATCACTCGTGCCGACCTTGAAAAAAACATCCGCTACAGGGGAAAGACTCTTGTAGACCAGATGGCGGAACACCTCACCTCGGGGAGGTGCTCCTTTCCTCTCAGGATAGCGCACGGAAGAGCCGGCGTCTAACTCCTCGTCTGGAGGTCCATAGCGGGCTAAGACATCTGTTACGGTCCGAATTCCAACAAATAGGTGGCGTATACGTGCCTCCTCTTCGTGTGAGACGTGGGCAAAAAAGGAACCACGCCTGGACTTCGGGGTCCTGCCCCCACAAAAAGGACAGTAATAAACCACCATCCGGCCGCCACTCCCATACGAGATGTAATACTCATTCATTTGAGGGTCGAATCGAATGGAATGGTGGGGTTCCTTGGAAGCCATCTCCAGGACCCTGCAATTACAGATGTCCTTCCGAGGTTGCATGCCTACGGGGAATCATAGCGGAGTGAGATGCATCACAGCAATGTGCTCGTTGAGGGTGGTCAGGCAACCTGTAATCAGCCTGCCTCCAAATCCCTCCCTCGCTTTGACCGCCGTCAGTCAGTTGACTCCCTGCGAGCTACAGGAGCACAATTTCCGCATGCCCTTCAGAGTGCTGTAATGTTCCCAGCCCCCGTCGCTCGGAGGTTGAGGAAATATAGCTGTGTCATTTCACTGACCGTCTTTTCCTTCAGTGTCACCGCGTGTGGCGAGGCCAAATGGAAAGGCTTTGTCTATGTAGACCGAGAGGATTTTGACACCCCCCAGCTTTTCATTGGTGAATTTGAAACCCTCGAAGCATGCCGCGATGCATGTAGGGCGAAGCTAGAAGACCTAAATGCTCTTTCCAGTGGTGATTACGAGTGCGGAAAGGACTGCGCGTTCATATCTGAGCTTCGACGAAGAGTATGTGAAGAAGCGACAAGGTAAGATGCAAACTGGGTCGGTCACTGGAGTGTGAAGTAGATCCTTATTGACTCCTCGGTCCTCTAGCCTTAGAATACCTCTCAAGCGCCACCCTTTCCCAGGAGAACGAGTAGCCGATGCCGAGAAAGCTCCTAAGTCCTGCGCTTTTTCTGTGGCCTTTCTTAGCCATGCTCGCAATGGTGCTCTTGTCCTTGCAGGCCCTGGCCCAGACCGATCCCACTCCGCAGCAAACGAACGACCCTGAGGAACAGTTCCAGTTAGGCAAGAAATACGAGAAAGGAGATGGTGTAGCTCAAGACTATGACAAGGCCCTCTGGTGGTACAGGCGAGCCGCTGAGCAACGAAATCCCAAGGCCCAGAACAATATTGGCGTCATGTATTCAACCGGCCGAGGGGTTGAAAGAAGCCTTGAGGAGGCCACTAGGTGGTATCGGATGGCGGCCGAGCAAGGTCACGCCACCTCCCAATCGAACCTGGGGCACGCGTACCTAAGAGGCCGCGGAGTTGAAAAGGACTATGTCCAGGCGGCCCATTGGCTAGGCAAAGCAGCTGAGCAAGGACATGCCAAGGCTCAGGACACGCTGGGGTGGATGTATAAGGAAGGGCGTGGGGTAGCGCAGGACGCCTCCAAGGCGATGTACTGGTATCGGAAGGCGGCTGAGCAGGAACATGAAGATGCCCAGCAAGCCTTGGGCTGGATGTACTACCAGG
>JAKEER010000608.1 GCA_022616615.1 Acidobacteriota bacterium | reverse complement strand
TGACTCGAAACTCATCATTCGAGCGTTTCGTGTCGAAGATGCAAGTTTGTGACACGAAGCACTCGATTGGAGGTTTCCGCAAAGACCGGTCGCACCACCCCCGGCGCTGGCTCCGGGACCGCCGTCCCTGCGCCAGCGCCCGCCCCTCCTCAGCCGAGGAGTGGAGCCAAGATGTCCAATCTCCAGAATCATCACTTGCCCACAACTCGCACCGCACACCACTTTCAGGCAAGCCAAGAGCTTCATGGGAACGCATCATGATTTCGGCCCCCGCCTCCCTGGCTGCAGGGCATGAGAGTTCTGCAAATTCGCCGCTCGTTACCCCGTGTACATTACCAATTAAACTTCAACGCGAACTGCAGAATGCGCGGATCGCGCGCCCTGAGGATCCGGCCAAACTGCGGACTGGCTTTGCTGATGGCCGGAGCAAGGAACTGGGGCGTGTTCGAGGAATTGAAGAATTCAGCTCGGAACGTTGCTGAATACCTCTCCTGCGCGAGCGGGATTGTCTTCATTATCCCAATGTCCAGGTTATTGAACCCGGGTCCGCGCAGGATGTTTCGGCCGCTATTCCCGAAGGTGGTCAAGGCGTTCTGCTGGAACGCCGCGACGTTGAAATACTGGTTGATCACCTCCCCGCGGGGGCGGTCGGGATCCAAAAACGGAGAGATGCCAGGAACAAAGTCTGCATGGTCCAAACCAACCCCGCTCAGAGAGTTGTCGATACCAGAAAAAATGCTAAACGGTTGGCCGGTCTGCCAAACCCAAACGCCGGACACTTGCCAACCAGAAAGGACATACTTCGGAACGAAGCGGCCCTCCTTTGAAGAAGGAAGCTGCCAAACGAATGAGGTCGCGAGACTGTGGGAAAGATCGAAGTCTGACAAGCCGCGATAGGCGCCCAGATCAAAGGGATTCGAAACAGTATTGAAGGCACCACGAAATAGCCCGTTTGCATTTTGCGAAACTATGTCCAGTGATTTGCCCCAGGTGTAGTTCGAAAACAAAGTCAGGCCAGCACTGATCCGCCGTTCCAGGCTTAACTGAAGAGCGTTGTGAAAGGAATTACCAGCACTCGCCGACGTCAGCATAGACGCGAAGTTCCTAAACGACCGTCGAGAGTTCGTATTTTGAGGGGTTGAGCAAGGAGTGGCGCCGCATTGGCCAGGTATGTACAAAGCAGGGTTTCCCTCGACGTCCAGGCTTAGGTGCGTTCCCTTGCTCCCCACATAGGAGGCTCGCACGACGGTGTTTCCCCAGAACAGCCGCTCCAAGGTTAGATTCCACTGTTGCACATTGGCCAACTTGAAGTCGGGTTGGATGATAGGTAACGTCACAGGAAACGTGAACGGCGAATTGCTGGCTCTCGGCTGGTCGTCAAGCCGAAAACCGCTAACAAAAGGGTCGCCGCCTGGGAAGGCTCCCCACGGATCGGAAATGGAGGGAGGAAACATGACTTGGAAATTTCTGGTGTAAGGTTGCTGTGACGCGTAAGCAAGGAAGCTCTGCAGGGGAAACTGCATCGTGTACAGCCCATACCCTCCCCGGATAGAGGTGTCCCCTTTTTGATCCAACCTGTAAGCAAAGCCGAATCGCGGTTGGAAGGTATGCAAATCTGCGCGCGTCCCGCCGGAAGCACTGCAACCCGGGTCTCCGGGGAATAGCATTCCTGTGGGCGCGTTGACATAGACGCTGGACTGTTGTCCAGACCTGAAGCACGCAATCCGCGCCTGCAAAGAGTGGAAGGGCCAGTAGGGATCCCAGCGCAAGCCGAGAGTCAGACTGAGCCGAGGGGTGACGCGGATCTGGTCTTGACCGTAAAAACCCCACAAACCGCCCCGAGCGCGGACCAATCCACCATCTGCCTGCACCCAGGCAGTAACCTTGCCAAGGACAAAATCGCTTATGATATTTCCGCTGACGAAGGGTAGAGTCGGAGAAACATTGCCCCAGACGGCGCCTACTCCCTGTGCGCTGTCGTGGGTTTCGGTGGCCCGAAGGCGTGAGAACTCCGCGCCTAGCGAGAGCTGGTGCCGCCCACGCACTCGGTTCAGGCGCTCTGAAAGAGTGAAGGTTTCCCGAGGAAAGCGGTTTTCGTTCGAGCCAAAGATTTGGAAAAACCCCGCCACCTGGGCGAGCTGGATGCCCGGGGCTGGTGCGGCCTTTGCGCCCAGTTCCTGGAAGCTATACGGTATGCCTTGACCGGAGCGGAACAGATTTCTCTGATAAGTAAAGCGGAATTCGTTAGTCCAGTTACCGGCTCCATAATTGTGACCTACCATGGCATCCTGCCAGCGGAAGTGCTGCGGACCGCTGCCCAACAATAGATTCTCAGAGACGTCGACCCCGGCTTGGTCATAATTCGACAAGAAATAGCGAGTCACGAAACTGTGTTTCCCCAGCAAGTAGTCTGCCTTGGTGACAAACTGGTGCTCAGTCTGCGAAATAGGATGGACCACTTCGACCCTGCCATCCGGAGCCGAAGAGTGGGGAAGGAGGGCTAGGAGCCGGGCGGTGATTGGGTTGAAGTCGCTCAACGGAATCCGATTGCCCGGATAGGACACTCCCGTGAAGGGGTTCTTAAGCTGATTGGGAGTCGAGGAGAAATCTCCGGCTCGCTGGGCGTCGGTCGGCACGAATTGAATGTCGCCACCGACACTGCTACGCAGCGTTGTCCCTTGATACGAACCGAAGATGAAAAACTTGTCCTTGCGGATCGGCCCGCCCACCGTACCACCAAATTGGTTGCGTCTGATGTTATCGGGCTTAGCGGCAAAGAAGTTACGAGCATTCAGGGCGCCGTTGCGAATAAACTCGAATAGATTGCCGTGAAACTCATTAGTGCCCGATTTGGTCACGATGTTGACCGCGCCGCCGGGCGCCGAGACATATTCAGCCCCATAAGCGCTGGTTAAAACCCGGAACTCCTGCACCGCGTCGGGATTAGGGAATGGGCCACCAGTGACTCCGTAAGCGTCCACGTTGTTGGCTCCATCCAGGGAAAAATAGACGCCCCCGGATCGGGTGCCGTTTATAGCAGGTGCAAGTACTCCCTGCTGTGCAACGTTGTCCTGGGCCGTCACCGAAGTGCCACTGACGCCAACCGGAAAGCTGAATTGGGCTGAAAGCAGGGGGTTGGCTGAGTTCCTTGCCGGATTCGATACGCCCGGCGCCAAAAGGATCAGCTCTGCCGGGTTGCGCCCATTCAAGGGCAGATCGACCACTTGCCTTTGATCCACCAAGTGCGATAAGGCCCCCGTGGAGGTATCCACCGGGGACGCATCCGCCGTTACCGTCACTTGTTCGCTAACTTCCCCTAGCTTCAGGGTCAACGAAAGCTGTGCCTCTTGATTGACCCTCAGCAGGATCCCAATCTGTCGAAAAGTGGCAAACCCCGCTTTTCTCACTTCGAGCTGATAAGGCCCCACCGGCAGGACCGGAAAGGCAAAGCCTCCCTCTTCGCTCGACACAGCAGTCTGGGAAAATCCTGTGCCGGTTTGGATGAGAACGACTTCAGCACCGGGAACGACTGCACCGGACGAGTCACGCACCGTCCCTGCCACCGAAGCCGTAGCTCTCCCTTGGGCGCTAGCTCTGTCTGGCAACAGAAACGTGCTCCACATGAGTAACGTCAACCAAGCGACGAGCAAACCGACACGCATCTTTAGAAGCAACTTGACCGTGCACATAGGGTCTCCTTTTCTATGGGCCTTTTTTGAGCACTCAGCCTGAGCGTCAGCCAGATACCGCCTGAAAGTATTTAGATTAAAAAAAGAATACTTGGTTTTTTTTGTAGCTGTCAAGCCAAAAAAACGCTGCGGGCTGCTGGCCCGCTAGTGGGTCGCACGAAATCAGCCGCTCGCTGAGCAGGCCGCAGCGGAGCGAGTAAAGGCTCGACCGCGACTCCATCCGAATGGAGTCTTGGAAGAACCCGGCGATGTCCCAGAAGTTTGCTCTCCCTCCCTCTTACCCAAACATGCTTACCTTCAGCCCCCTTCGCTCCACGGTCGTTACCCGCTTCCTCGCTACTATGAGCCTGTCCGACTCCCGACTGGAGCCGCTTCCAAGGTTATGTTTTCCGTTGTTGGCAATGGCCAAAACGGACAAGCGTGGCTCGAGGCTTAGAGGATTGCGGAGTCTTCAAAAAAGAAATTGGAAGTGGTCTTGGCAGATAGACTGCCGCCTGATTCGGTGGCCGGGCATTGGGTTTGGTCTGCTGGCGCGGTTATGGGGCAATGAACTACAAAGGGGAGCTGGCGCGCCAGTTCAATTGCGCCCTCCGAAGGTCAATTGCATGCTTCGAGATCGGATTGGTCAAGGCATTCGGAAAGAAGTGGAGCGGAATCTGGAGGATCTTCTGGCAAGGATTCCCGCGCCGACTTCCTTTCCATTGATCCTGGTTGATTGCAGGAGCTGTGGGACCATCCATGATGTTGAAACCTGCGGCACGGGTGCATAGTATCGGCGCAGCAAGGTATGTTATATTGTGTATGTCTAAAGTAGGCCATCCAGATGACAAAAGACATACAAAATATAACACGCGGCCAGCTTGGGCGGCTCGAGGCCAGGTTCATTTCCAAGGTAGGATCTCGCTCGACCTTTTCTTCTGACGACGCCCGAAAGATTCTCGGGCACTCAGAAGGAGATCCTACCCGCCAGTTTCTTGAAAGACTTCAAAAAAAAGGCTGGATCAAGCGAATTCGGCGCGGCCGGTTCGCGGTAATCCCGCTCTCCTCGGGAGAAGAACGCACTCCCCAGTTGCATGAGTTTCTGGTAGCGATGGAGCTGGTTTCGCCAGCCGCGATCGCGTACTGGTCGGCCCTGAACCATCATGGGATGACCGAACAGCTCCCCGGCACTGTGTTCGTAGCCACCGACCACTCCGTGCGCCGACCGCCAATCGAGGCTCTCGGCATTCCCTTCAAGGTGGTTTCCCTCCGTCCCCATAAATTCTTTGGAGTGGTGCGAGCTTGGCTCAATCAGAAGCCGTTCATGGTGACTGACAGGGAAAAAACGCTAATAGATGGTCTTGATCTTCCTCAATACATCGGCGGCGTTGGTGAGGTGGCAAAGGCGCTGGCAGGAGCCTGGCGCGGGTTGGATGAAGCGAGACTGAGAGACTACGCGGCACGAATGAGGAATTCGGCAGTGGCCAAGCGGTTGGGCTATCTGATGGAAACGTTACGACTGGGAGACCCAGAGGGACTGCGCAAGGCAGTGTATTTGGCGCCTGGCTTTTCCCCTTTGGACCCGACGCTTCCACGAAAGGGCAAGTACAACAGGCGTTGGGGACTTCTCTTGAATCTAGAGATTGACACTCGAAAGATATTCAAACGCAGGCACAGGAGTGCGGGTCACTACTTGGCGCGACAAACCCGGCATTCAGAGACAGACGAAATTTTGAGAAGACTTCAAGCCCACCGGCGTGCCATCAGAGCTTACGGAGTGCGCAGCCTGGGGCTCTTCGGCTCGCATGCCCGTCGTGAGCAGAAGCAGCGCAGTGATCTGGACTTCCTGGTCGAGTTTGAAAGGAAGTCGTTTGATGCCTATATGGATCTGAAGAACTACCTTGAAGACCTGTTCGACCGGCGAGTTGACTTGGTGATCAGGGACACGATCAAACCGCGATTGCGTGAGACGATTCTGCAGGAGGCCGTGCATGCCCCGGACTATAGGGTGTACCTGGAAGACATGCTAGAGGCTGCCGCGAGAATTCAAACCTACACAGCTGGACTTTCGAAGAATCAGTTCAAAGCGGACGCCAAGACCTTGGATGCTGTGATCCGTAACCTGGAAGTGATCGGAGAAGCGGCCAAGAAGGTCCCAAACAGTGTTCGCAAGAAGGCTCCCGGGGTCGATTGGAAGAGGATCGCCGGGCTGCGCGATATTCTAATCCACGAGGATTTTGGTGTCGAACCGGAAATCGTCTGGGACATAGTTCAAAATAAGCTCGGGACTCTGGAAGGTCAGATCAAGACGCTCCTGGCGAACTCATGAAGATTCCCTACGTCATTCACAACCAAAACCACAAGCTGGCCTATGCCCTGAGCGGTTTGCTAGTTGAGCACGCGGGTCGTTCCCTGGATCTTGCCACAGCCTAAAGTCCTGATTGATCCGAGTGAAGTTGAAGACCGTAACGCAGCGCACGCTGTTTCGTGGCTGACCCACGCGAAGCCCAGCGAGCGGATCACAACAGAAAACCGACAACTGGTTCTGGCGGAAAACCCTCGCGCGACGGCCTCCTCCAACTCTCGGAGGTTCGCCTCCATCCGGGGGA
>JAKEER010000607.1 GCA_022616615.1 Acidobacteriota bacterium | reverse complement strand
GTGGTGTCGCTGGCGCTCAACCACCGGCTAATAGCTGCGAAGCCTCCGGCTTGTCTAATAGTCGTGACCAGTGCCTGTGACTCCCTGTGTGGGATGCCCGCGGCTTTTAATTGCACCCTCAATCTCTGGAATTCTCGACAGCTATTTTAACTAGTGGTACTCTGCCCCATCAGCAGAGCCTTCGAATCGCTTTCCCAGGCTCCCTTCGAGGAGTTCGTATGTTTCTCTTCCAGCCTTTGACATGGGCTTTATTACTGAGTGCAGAAGTAGCAAGAGACGCTGGCGGACCTAATGAGCGCCCCTCACCCCCGATCCCCTCTCCCCGAGCGGGGCGAGGGGAGACAACATACAAAAGTTGTGTCCTTCAACCAGTGCTCGGACTAATTAGTCTTGTGACTCTGGCTACTTCGGCTGTGGCAGCGCCGGAGAAGTCCACGCCAAGCTTTGGCGCCGAGGACCTATCCTTCTTCGCGAAGGAAGTGCGTCCCATACTGCAGAACAATTGTGCCCTTTGCCATGATTCCAACAAGCATACGAGTGGATTTTCGGTGGAGTCACGGGAATCTATTCTGGCGGGCGGGAATCGGGGTCCGGCCGCTGAACCCGGCAAACCGGAGCAAAGTCGTCTCATCCAGGCCATCCGTTTCAACGGCGAGCTAAAGATGCCGCCCACGGGCAAACTGGCGGACAAGGATATTGCGGCTCTGGAGCGCTGGGTGGCCCTGGGGCTGCCTGCGCCATCATCGATGGCGGTCAAGAAAGAGTCTTCAGCGGCAAGTACCACACATTGGTCCTTTCAACCCATTCAGAGGCTCCCCGAACCGAATGTGAAAAACACGGCTTGGGCGCGAAACGCGATTGACCGGTTTGTTTTGGCTCGCTTGGAGAAGGAAGGATTCGCACCATCGCCGGAAGCCAGCCGTTCCAGGCTTATCCGACGGCTGAGCCTGGATCTAGCCGGGCTGCCGCCATCCCCGGCTGAAGTGAACGAGTTCTTGGCAGATCGAAGAGCCGATGCCTATGAGCGGCTGGTAGACCGGCTGCTGGCTTCTCCTCATTATGGAGAACGTTGGGGCCGGCACTGGCTGGACCAAGCCCGCTATGCGGATTCCAATGGCTATAACATCGACGGCTCCCGGGAGATCTGGATGTTCCGCGACTGGGTGATCAATGCGCTCAATCGTGACCTTCCCTTTGATCAATTTGTCATCGAGCAAATTGGCGGCGACCTTCTGCCTGGTGCGACCAGCGACCAATTGGTCGCCACCGGCTTTCATCGCAATACATTGATCAACCTGGAGGGAGGCATCGACTTTGAGCAGTACCGGGTGGAAGCCGTGGTAGACAGGGTGGACACCACCGGCGCCGTCTTTCTGGGACTGACCCTGGGTTGCGCTCGCTGCCACGACCACAAGTTCGATCCTGTTTCGCAGCGCGAGTTTTACCAGCTCTACTCTTTTTTCAATAACATTGACGAACTCGCCGGCGAGCAAGGCGAAGAAAGCCGGCTCACTGCCCACAAGCCCATTCTTGAATTTGGAACGCCCGAAGAACTGGCCCGGCGCGAGGCTTTCCGCGCTCAGTTGGCTGCCCTGCGTCGGGAGTTCGAGGAGTTTCAAGCCAGCACTGAAACCGCGTTACTTAAGAGTCCGGAAAAGCTGAAGCCCGAGGTTCTGGAAGCCATTCAGACGCCTCCAAAAAAGCGTCACGAGGCACATCAAACCATTGTTGACTCTTTTCTGAAGGAAACAAATCCAGGCTTCCGGCAGCGGCAGGCGGGGCTCGTGGCTTTCGCCAAACAGGAACCGAAGGTACCGAGCACGCTGGTCATGCGGGAGTTGCCCAGGCCTCGCGAAGCCCATGTACAGATTGGAGGCGATTTCCTGCGCAAGGGCGTTGCCGTGTCTCCAGCCGTTCCCGCGGTCTTGCCGCCGCTTGAAACGAGCGGAACGCCGAACCGGCTGGATCTGGCCCGTTGGCTGGTGGACCGAAGAAATCCACTGACGGCGCGGGTGGCCGTCAATCGGGTATGGCAGCACTATTTCGGCAAAGGATTGGTTGCGACCGACAATGATTTCGGGACGCAGGGCTCGCCTCCAACCCATCCGGAATTGCTCGATTGGCTCGCCAGTGAGTTCATGGAGCGCGGCTGGAGCCAAAAAAAGCTGCATAGACTGATCGTCACATCGGCTACCTATCGCCAGGATTCCCGTCATCGGCCGGATCTGGCGGCCGTCGATCCCGAGAATCATTGGCTGGGGCGCCAGCAGCGCCTGCGGTTGGAAGCTGAGATCATCCGCGACGCGGCTCTCGCGGCCAGCGGACTCTTGAACCCGAAGATTGGCGGTCCCAGCGTTTTTCCGCCGCAACCGGAAGGGGCCAGCAAACTTGGCCAAATTCAGCGGGAGTGGGTTGCCAGCGAAGGACCCGACCGCTATCGCCGGGGCATGTACACCTACTTCTGGCGGTCCAGTCCCCATCCCGGTTTGATGGTCTTCGACGCTCCGGATTCAACCACTTCCTGTACGCGCCGCAACCGCTCCAACACACCGTTGCAAGCGTTGACGCTTTTGAACGATAAGGGCCATTACGAATTCGCTCAAGGCCTGGCCCGGCGAATTTTGCGCGAGCCCGCGACCAGTGACTCTGAGCGCCTGGCGCTGGCATTCCGGCTTTGCCTGGCACGGTCTCCTCAGCCGGAAGAGGTTTCCCGGATCAACGCGCTTCTGTCTCAGCAGATGGAAAGCTTTCGGCGCAGTCCGGCAGAGGCCCTGCAGGTGACTGGAGCGGACATTCCAGCCGGAATGGATGTCGCTCAATGGGCCGCCTGGACTGCGGCGGCCCGCGCACTGCTGAACCTGGATGAATTCGTTACGCGGGAATAATTTGGTCTTCGCAGTCCCTGAAGGCGGCTTGTCGCGGGAGATTTCATAGGGATGTTCGTAGAGCAATTCCTAAATGACAATACAATCGCTTTGGGTGGCGCACACATGGCGCAGCTCGCCATGTGTGCGGTTGCGGATCGCAGACATCGCAGAAGACGCGATGTCTGCGCCACCCCATTCGAATTGTAACGGTATTTTGGAATCGCTTTACTGGTAAGGTAGAGGCAACATTATGGACACGACTCAATGCAGGCTGCTGGAAACGACCCGCCGCCATTTCTTTGGCCAGTGCGCCGTTGGTTTGGGACAGATAGCTTTGGCTTCCCTGCTGCGCGATGGCGAGATGCACGGTGCCCAGAGGACTCAGCCGGTCAATCCTCGGGCCTCGAAGCCACCGCATTTTGCTCCAAAAGCCAAGAGTGTCATTTACCTATTTATGGCTGGCGGTCCCAGTCAACTGGATCTGTTTGAACACAAGCCGAAGCTGGTGGCATTGAGCGGCCAACCGATTCCGGAATCCTTCTTGAAAGGCAAGCGCTTTGCCTTCATGGACAGCTTTTCTCGGGAGGTGCCCAAGCTGCTGGGCTCGCGGCGTCAATTCCAGCGCTACGGCCAGTCCAGCCGGTATGTTTCGGAATGTCTTCCGCATCTGGGGCGGGTGGCCGACGACCTGGCCTTCGTGTCTTCGGTCTACACCGACAACTTCAATCACGCTCCGGCAAAGATCTTCCTCAATACAGGTTCGACGCGTTTTGGCCGGCCCAGCCTGGGCGCCTGGGTGACTTACGGCATTGGCAGTGAGTCTCAGGACCTGCCGGGCTTTGTCGTGCTGCAATCCGGGCCGCGCGGCCCGCGGGCAGGCGCGCTGAATTGGGGGAGCGGTTTTTTGCCCACAGCTCACCAGGGTGTTCCTTTCCAGAGTGGAGGCGATCCCATTCTGAATTTGACGAGCCCCAAGGGTTTCAACTCGGAGCGGCAGCAGCAGGTCTTGCAGACCGTTCGCGATCTCAATCGAGCGCACCTGAAGGAAACCGGCGACCCTGAGATTGCGACGCGTATCGCTTCCTACGAGATGGCCTACCGCATGCAAACCAGCGGTCCGGAGCTGATTGATTTTTCCAAGGAATCGAAGGAAACGCTGGCGTTGTACGGAGCCGAACCGAGAGCGCGGTCCTTCGCCAACAATTGCCTGCTGGCGCGCCGCCTGGTGGAACGTGGTGTGCGCTTTGTCCAACTCTATCACACGGACTGGGACCAGCATGGCGGCCCTGACACAAACTTAAATGAATCGCTGGATCAAATCTGCCAGCAGATAGACCGGCCCTGTGCCGCCTTGATCCAGGATCTCAAGCAGCGCGGTCTATTGGACCAGACGCTGGTGGTATGGGGAGGCGAGTTCGGACGGACGCCGATGGGGGAACAGCGCGAAACCCTCGGCCGCAACCACCACATCGACGCCTTCACCATGTGGTTTGCCGGAGCCGGCATCAAACCGGGTCAGACGGTGGGAAGCACCGATGAGCTGGGGTTCAACACCACCGAGGACAAGGTTCATGTCCACGACATTCAAGCCACGATTCTTCATTTGCTGGGCTTGGACCACACCCAACTGACTTTCAAGTTCCAAGGCCGCGATTTTCGCCTCACCGACGTCAGCGGCGATGTGATCAAGAAACTGCTGGCGTAGCTCGAAAAAGGAAGCCCACAATGGAACAGGATCTGTCGCGTGAATTCTTGAAAGTGGTTGAAGAGGCGGCTATCGCCGCAGCCCGGACGATGGGGACGGGCGACCGGAAGTTCTCTGATCACGCTGCCGTTGAGGCGATGCGGAGTATCATGGACACCATCCCAATGAACGGCACGATTGTTATCGGAGAAGGAGAGCGGGATGAGGCGCCCATGCTGTACATCGGTGAGAAGGTGGGGAAGAAGACAGAACCTGGGAACAACTATCACGAAGTTGACATCGCGGTCGATCCGCTAGAAGGCACCAATCTTTGCGCAATGGGGGCAGCGGGGGCCATCACGGTTTTAGCCAGTTCAGAAAGAGGCGGGCTGCTGCATGCGCCGGATTGTTACATGGAAAAGATTATCGTCGGACCTTCATCGAAAGGCGCCGTCAATCTCGATGCACCAGTCAAGGAGAACCTGCGATCGATTGCCAAACGACTGGACCGGGGGGTAGAAAATCTGGTGATCATCGTGTTAGACCGGCCCCGGCATGCCCAGTTGATCCAGGAAATCCGCGAAACCGGCGCCCGCATCCGGCTGATCGGAGACGGAGACCTCTCTGCAGGGATCAGTGTTGCCTTGAGAGGAACGGGAGTTCATGCGGTGATGGGAATTGGAGGAGCCCCTGAAGGCGTGCTGACAGCAGCCGCCTTAAGATGCTTGAACGGTGAGATCCAAGCGCGGCTGGTTGTCAAAGACGAAAAGCTGGCCGAACGCATGCAGCAGATGGGGATCAAGGATCTGAAGCGCGTCTATTCGACAGAAGATCTGGCGCCGGCCAAAAACATTGTCTTTGCTGCAACTGGGGTCACCGATGGCGCCCTCTTGAAGGGAGTGCGTTTCTTTGGCGATGGCGTCCGCACCCACTCGCTGGTCATGAACCTGTCAGAGCGCAAGGTCCGGTTTGTCGATACGGTGCATCTCGCGAACCGTCCGGATATTAAGGTGCGATTCTAGGCTAGTGGTCACTCAGACAATTACAAAGGAATGGCCAAGACAGCGGCCAGCAGCTTCCGAACGCCCAGAATAGACTGGCCCTGTTCGAAGCCCAACTCACTGGTACTTGGGTTTGAGTTTGCTCAAATCCAGCGGCGTCAAGCAATGAATACATCGGGCGTGATCTTTGCCGTGATAGATCTGCAAAAGATTACAGGCCTCACAGCATGCTTCATAGGCGACGATCCTTGTCTTGGGTATCGCTTTGACGCTCTGAGCTCGCATTTTGGATTCTCCTTCGTGGATGAGGAGCCAACCGCCC
The DNA here is from genome assembly GCA_022616615.1 of Acidobacteriota bacterium. GTDB lineage: Bacteria > Acidobacteriota > Terriglobia > Versatilivoradales > Versatilivoraceae > VFZK01. The sequence continues at coordinate 3,916 of JAKEER010000607.1, read as the reverse complement.
TCTCACCTGTTTTTCTGTGACGTCTATTTCAGTTGACCAGCGCCACAGGCACTCCTCGCACAAGTGAGCCGTGATCTCTTTCCCGCTCACGACAACATGCGGTGTCATGGCTTGGCATTCACGGCAATAGCGCATCTCGGTCGGCATGCGGTCTCCAGTCCGTCTTGGCAGCCGTCTTACTTCGTCTCCCCCGAAAAAATTACTGCGACTGGTTGCAACTTTAGGGAATGAACGCCGTGGTTCGGAATTGTCTGTGTTGATACACCTCTGATGCCAGGATAGGAATTTTGATTTCTCGAAGCGGGTCAACGGCATACCGCTTACGTCGTGTGAGGTGTCAGAAGGAATGTGGAAAGGATTTATCTCTATGTGGAAATCAGCTGAAAGGAGTGGAAAGCAGATACTGCCACTCCGCTGAGGAAGTGGGGAATACGGATAGTGGCAGGACGAGAACGACGAGGAGGACGAGTTAAGGCAGTTAAGGCTTCCAGCATTCTGTTACCATCAAGTAAAGTACAAGACTGCCCACCTAATCTTGCGCAGGCCTAAACCCACTTTTCCCTCGGAACAAGTCGGAAGCCGGCACGCTTCCTGAAGGCACAAATTTGTCCCTGCTGGGATACTTCTTTCCACGTCCCCATCCTACTTCCAGGCCGTAATCGAGTCTTACCGGCTTCATCTCTGACAGAGCCTAAATCGCTTAGCTCTTAACGGACCGCATGGCGGCATTGGAAAGCGACGTGCCGTGACCCGCCTGATGTCGCACTGCGATCACCTCGCCAAAATAGCATTGCCGCCAGAGCTTCAATAGAGAAGATTGGGGGAATTCGCATCGTGCGCCGAAACTTTGCAAGGAGCCTATCGTCATGAAGAAAACCATTCTCTGGAGCCTACCGATTTGGGTTTGTAGCGCAAGCCTCCTCATCGCTCAAACCACCGCCCAGGTGCAGAAAGCCGATCTCGCCATCGCCTTCGGAACCGTCTCTGGCAAGATCGTCATGGCTGGGGATCATCTGGTGTTCATCGACGAAGAACGACCAGATCAGTCCTTCGTCGTAGCGAGAACCGAAGTCGAAGACCTCACCATCCAGGACAAGACTGCCAGTCTGGAATTGCGCCGACCCGTTCAAGATCGGTCGGGGGAGAGAACCCGGCTTAACTTTCGTCTGACTAACGGCGAAACCGTAGCCCTGAAACGCTGGTTCGGTTCAGTTGCAATGACTCCGGCTGCACCCGCACGAGCCCTTTCCGCCAGAAGTAGGAGCCAAGCGCAGCCGAGCCATCTTGCGAAACCACGCCTCATAGCCGTGCCCACAGATACTGTGGTTCAGCTGCAGCTCAACCAGGGATTGAGCTCCCGCACGGCGCAGAAGGGCGATACTTTCACCGCCAGGGTCAGTGCCCCTGTTGTGGTGGACAACACCGTCGTTATTCCCGAAGGGAGCACGGTTCATGGCCGTGTTACGGAAGTGATGCGGGCCGAGCGAAGGCAGAACGGGAGTGTTGCGGTAGCGTTCTACGAACTGGAACTCCCGAGCAAAGAGAAGATCGAAATTCACGGATCGCTCGCGAGCTTAGAAGACGAAAAAGGTGAGAAGCGGGAGGTGGGACAGGAAGGCGAAGTCGAAGGTAAGTCCACTACCAAGCGTAACGTGGCTTTCATTGGTGGCGGCGCCGGGGCCGGGGCGCTCGTCGGCGCAGTCGCTGGCGGCGGAAAGGGAGCTGGGATTGGTGCGGCCGTGGGTGCCGGCGTTGGAACCCTGGGCGCGCTGATGACCAAGGGAAATGACGTTCAGGTCGCTTCTGGGACGGAAATTGCCATGGCGTTGGACCGAGAAGTGAGCCTTCCAAGTACTCGGTGATGTACGACTAACCCGCAGTGCATACAGCAACCCAAAGGTTTGATTCAGAGGCCAGCGATTTTCGCTGGCCTTTTCTTTTGGCGGGTGCTGCATCAGCTCAAGTCCCGAAGTCAATCTTAACTTCCATCTGAAGACTTGGCGCGGGACCGTCAACAAAGCAGGCCGAGCAGAGGTCTGCTTGACTATGCGGTTCGTTGGGCACCGGAAGGTGTGATCATCTGTTTACGATGGCCGCTCAATAGAATTGATCCCGGACTTTCACATCGAATACGATGCTTGGCTTTAGTTGAGGCTTCGGATAACGGATGCTGCTGACAATTACGAACGATACCCAGCCGGCCACCGATCTTGGTTATCTGCTGCACAAGAATCCGTCGCGATCGAGGTCGCTCGCACTTCCTTTCGGGAACGCCTACGTCTTTTATCCCGAAGCAAGCTCCCAACGCTGCACCGTCGCCCTACTACTGGATGTTGACCCGGTCGGAAAGGAATGATGGTCAAGCCGCTGGAGTTCGTCACCAAAGGGCGGAAAGGACTGATCCAGCCCGGCGTGAAATGCCGCGGCCGAGAGTATCTGCGCATCATCTACGGTCCGGAATACACGCTGCCCGGGAACCTGGAACGTCTCCGCTCACGCGGCCTGTCGGCCAAACGCTCTCTGGCACTGCGCGAATTCGCGCTAGGTATCGAAGGCCTGGAACGCTCCGTCCGCCGGGAACCTCTCCGTCGCGTCCACGAATGCGTCTTCGGTGTGCTGGCCCTCGAAAGCGAGCCGGTGGACCCGAGGCTATAGTTCATTGGCCGTGCTACCGCTTCATCGACAACAGGCGAGCCGAGCACGGGCTAAGCATTCGTCGTTGATCCACAGTGGATGAAGATTAGGCGCTCCTGCGCACGCTTCCTGAAAGCGCGACGGAGGGCGTTCCACCCGGAATATCAAGGGAAGCGTCCTTGCCTAGCTCGTCTTCGTCCCTGGGTTAACGAGGCTAGTCGCACTAAGGGGTCTATCGTCTCGTGTCACTACAGCCATCGAATGAGCGATGGCAGTGGCTGCAATCCAGCAATCCTGAACCGGAAGCGGCTTACCCATTTTCATACTGTTCCCTTGGATTTGACCATACGTCTCAGCGACTCCCAGATCCACAGGCAGCAGGTGAGATCGGTATCTCGTCTTGATCCCTGAGACCCACGACCGGAGACGCTTCTTCTTACGAGAGTCTGTCAGGCGAACAATACCTCGCTCAATTTCAGCAATCGACATGACGCTGACGTACAGCGAGCCGCCTTTCTGTTGCTCGATCCACTCAACGAATCCAGCGTTGGGCCTCTTCTTGATCATCTCCGACAAGGCACAGGTGTCCAGAAGGTAGCTCACAGTTTGACCTCGCGGGGAAGATCTTTGGCTCTTTCGATTACCAGATCGTCTCCCGCTCCGGCGAACTTTCGCGAGAACTCCCAGAGGCTTTTTTCTTCGGCAGCCAAGACCCGATACTTCTCGATGGGAACGATGACGGCGACTTCCTTGCCATGCCGGGTGATTGTCTGCGGTCCCTCAGCTAGAGTCTTCTCCAGCATCTCGCTGAATTTGGCTTTGGCTTCCTGAACTTGCCACGTCATAGTAACCTCCTGAACGTAATCTGACCAGACTGACTATACTGCGAGTATCTTCCTCGCCGCGACAAAAAGGCATGAAAGACCACTAGCCTGATGAGCTGCCTTGACGGACTCGCATCGAGAAACTTCCTCAATCTCCACGCCTATCTGCGGACCATTGGGTGGTGTCGATAACTCGGGCTCGATGCCAGCGCTGGTCCCACGCTACAGCTGGTCTAGCTAGTTTCTGTCGCGAAACTCAAAGAGCCTGACTGGTTGCCGCCCTCGCGAGATTTCGGCTCCCCTCTCCCCGACGCGGGAGAGGGGCTGGGGGTGAGGGGAGCGTGAGGGGAGGGTGAGGGGGTGCACGCGGCGGCGATTCTCGGAAACAACTCAAGAAGCGCATCCGATGGGCGACGGCGTGGATCTGTCACTGACGGCGATCCCCCTCACCCCCGACC
>JAKEER010000080.1 GCA_022616615.1 Acidobacteriota bacterium | reverse complement strand
ACACAACCGCCATTGACGCCCCCGAGCCGAGCCATGGCCACTATTCTGGCCGTTTTTCTCCGCCTCCGAGAGAGGTTTCTTAGGAGTGGCGGGCAAGCTCTGCGGCCCTCCCTCACGGTCGGGCTACAGACAGAGCCGGCGCCAGTCAGTAGCCCGCGCGTCAGCAAGGGCTCCGGCCCGCTGCGGGCTGCCCGCCACTTTATAATTGCACCCAATTAAAGCCGTTGACTTGGAAGATCCTTCACCTATAATAGCAGTTGAGTGTCCTACCGTGAATTCGAAGCGATCTTCCCCTGAGCCATTCAATCTCAAAACAGGTGTTTTATGAGAATGAAAACCGGAGTTCCTCAGTTTTTGATTCTTGTTCTGATTTTCGGGCTTTCGCTCCCGCTAACCTCCCTTCGAGCCGACAAAAAGAAAGATAAGGACCGGGAAAAATCACTTAGGCAGGAAACCTCAGACCAGTTCCTGAAAAAGTGGCTGGAACAGGATGTTGTTTATATCATCACGGATGAAGAGAAGGCTGCCTTCAAACGGCTGACGACCGACGACGAGCGCTATCAGTTCATCGAGCAATTCTGGCTGCGAAGGGATCCGTCGCCAGATACAATTGAGAACGAAACTCGTGACGAGCATTATCGCCGCATCGCTTACTCCAACGAGCGTTTCGCCTCGGGCAAGCCAGGTTGGAAGACAGATCGGGGGCGGATCTATATCACCTGGGGGCCGCCCGACCAGATCGAGTCGCACCCGAGCGGCGGCAGCTATCTGCGGCCGCAGGAAGAGGGCGGCGGCACAACCAGCACGTTTCCCTTTGAGACTTGGCGCTACAGATACCTCGAAGGGCAAGGACTTGGCAATGAGGTAATCATTGAATTCGTTGATCCGACGATGAGCGGCGAGTATCGCATGACCATGGATCCCTCGGAGAAGGACGCATTGCTTTACGTTCCGAACGCGGGTCTCACCGATATGGAAGCCATGGGGCTGGCGAGCAAAGCAGATCGCTTCAATAACACCGACGGTACGCGCATGGGCCAAGCTCTAGGCGGGCGCGGCATTCGCTACAACCAGTTTGAAAGGCTGCAGCAGTTTGTTGCTCTGCAGCGCCCACCGCAGATCAAGTTCAAAGACTTGGAAACGGTAGTCAATACCAAGATCTCCTACAATCTTCTGCCTTTCAACTATCGCACCGACTTTATCAAGATCACAGAAGACACGGTGCTGACACCCATCACGATTCAGCTTCAGAACAAAGATATGACCTTCCAAAACAAGGAGGGTGTGCAGCGGGCGGCCGTGAACATTTACGGGCGAATTTCAACCATCACGGGGCGTGTGGCGCAAGTCTTTGAGGATGTCGTGATCCAGGATGTGCCCGACTCATTGTTTAAGCAAACGCTGGAGCGCAAATCGCTCTACCAGAAGGCTGTCCCGCTGCGGTCGGGGCTTTACAAACTGGAATTGATCCTAAAGGATCTCAACAGCGGGAATATGGGCACGATTTACAGAGGGTTCAGTGTCCCGAAGTATGAAGAGGACAAGCTTTCCACCAGCAGCATTATTCTGGCGGACAACATCGAGAAACTCTCCCTGAAGCAAGTGGCTGCCGGGCAGTTTGTGATCGGTGGCTCCAAGGTGCATCCGAACGTCAGCGACAGTTTTTCGCGTGACAAGACCATGGGGATCTATTTCCAGATTTACAATCTGGCGATCGACGAGAAAACGCACAAGCCCTCCGCCACCATTGAATATGTGCTGCGAAAGGGCGACAAGGAAGTTTCTCGCTTCATGGAAGAGCAGGATAAGTTGACCGGCGCTTCCCAACAGATGACGCTGGAGAAGCTCTATCCACTCAAGGACCTTGAACCTGGCCGATACAATCTCGTAGTGAATGTTACCGACAATCTGACCAAGCGGACCATTTCACCAGTGGCTAAGTTTGAAGTACGATGAATGCGATTCTCCTTAAAATGGCAGAGGCACCCCCTGGCCTCTAGCAAAGAAGAATTGCCGCGGCACGTAAGGACCTCCGAAGCTCCTTTGGCACAGTCATGAAAAAAACGAAGGCGATGAGAAACATGCGAGTTCCCAACTTTCTTCTCGGGATTGTCTTTCTGTCTGGCAGTCTGCTCTCCGGCTTCGAGGGACGTTTGTTGGCAGCCGGCGCGGGTGGTCTGGCGGGAATTGTGAAGGATTCGCGTGGTGCTCCACTGGGTGGGGTTGCGGTCACGCTGCTTCGTGGCCAGTTCAACCCCAAAATCGTGCAAACTGTCATCACCGATGGCATGGGACGATTCGAGATTCGAGGGCTGCTTCCAGGCCTCTACTCGCTGAAAGCGAACCTGGCCAGCTACCTTCCTGTCATCCGGTCTGAGATCGGGATTGTCGCTGGGAAGATTGCCGATTTGAATCTCATTCTTGAGAACCTGTACCTGCAATCGGTTCTGGGGGCAACGGGCGCAGAGAACAAGGACGCCGTCCGCGAGGACATGGAGTCGGTGCTGCGAAGCGCCTCGTCAACTCGGCCAATACTCCGAGTCTTTGACTCGGATGGGCGGGAAGACTTGGAGAAGAGCGCCGCCGGCGGCAGCAGGAGCGGCATTCGCGGCGTGGTGGGTTTTTCCACCACGGCGTACTCTACAGCGCCGGATCTTGCAAGCGCCGGAACCACTTTTACCGACTTCGCTTTCATCAAAGATGTAGGCTCCACCACAACTTGGGTTGTAGCCGGTGTTGTGTCTGACTCCGGGTTTGCCGAACTTGATTCACTCTTGAGATTCCGAGAGGCAGACCGGCACACCACTTCAGTTCGGCTTAGCCTGGGAATTCTCCCTTACCTGAGGCTTCCACTTTCTCCGGTCCCGGACCAAAACGTGCGCCGCCTGAACATGTACAATCTCGATCTTCAGGACGAGCTGAAACTTTCTGAAATGCTGTCGGTCATTTATGGCGCCGAATTGCAGATGACCGACCCGAACAGCAGAGCTTCCAAATTCCGTCCCCGATGGGGACTGCGGGTTCGGCCTTCAGCAGGCGCCGGGTACAGCTTTCTTCGCACCCAGTCGCTTCCGCAAATGCAACGAACGTTGGAGTTGGGTGAAGGCGACGCTCTCGAGTTGAGCTCACCGTTTCAACACGAATTTGGTAACCGGCTGAATTTCGGAATGAACCGCGTGACGCACACGGAAGCTGCCGCAGAGCATACCCTGGCCGCTTCCCGTTTTACTGTTGGAGTCTATTCCGACGAGTTGTCTTCGAACTATCTCACGCAGAACAATACCGCGGGAGACAGTCCGCTCCCACAGTCGCGCGGAGTGCGTATCTTTTTCAACCGGTCCCTGGCTGGAGTGGAGGGTGTTTTAGGGTATACGTACGGATCGGGTCTGCAGTCCAATCAGAGCCTGTCCGAACTGACTCCTCACAGTTTCCATGTGGTCGCGGCTCGCGTTAAGTCAAAGCTTCCTATAACCAAGACTGAGGTCGCGGCTACCTACCGGTGGATTTCAGGAGATTCCATCACGATTATCGATCCCTACCAGACCGCTTTCGACTCAAGCTCGCCTGGTGTGAGCTTGGCTTTTGTCCAAGCTATTCCCTACTTTGGCAAGTTCATTCCTGGAAAGCTTGAAGCTCAGGTCGATGTGAGAAATCTATTTGCCCGGGGCAATGCAGAACTCTACCAGTCTGCGAGCCTCAGGCGCGTCGAGTTCTTGCAGCCTGCACGATCCGTGCGTGGCGGCATTAAGCTGAAGTTCTAGGCCCGCCTTCCCACCTTGTAATAAGCCACGGCACCTCAAGTTGATACAATATTTGGTATGAATAAATTCCAAAAAATGTATCAGTAGTTTTTTGTGGCGCAAATCTAACTCCATTACACCTCCAAGTGACATGAAATGTTCAGGTTATTCATCACCTGGACGTGACGATGCCTTGGCATCAAAACTGCATCCGCTAGACTCACAGTCTCGGATTTGTGGCAAAGATAAATGACCGTAAAGTTCAGTTTTAGGACGGCTATCATTGTTTTGGTGACCGCAGCTTTGACGGTGCTGGGGTTAATGAACAGCGTCCAGAAGGCTCGTTATGTCACGCCCGACGACGGCTGTGGATGGATTGCCACCGCGCGGGGCGTTGAGGCGTACATTGTGGAGCGGAGCGGGCCTGCCGAAAGGGCCGGGATTCAGCGGGGCGATATACTCGAGGCTCTTGGAGGCAAGAACATCTCCACTGCGGGCGATGTTTCCAGAAAGCTTTATGAGCTGGGAGTTTGGTCGAAAGCCACGTATTCGCTGCGGCGCGGCGAGACTCGTTTTGCTGCCACTGTGATTGTCGCTCCCCAGCAGACTCACCTTAGGTTCAAACGATTCCTGGAAGTTGTCGGCTTCCTTTATCTTTTCATCGGAGTTTTTATCTTCCTGCGGCGCTGGCAGGCTAGCGGAGCGCTCCACTTCTACACCATCTGCATCGTTTCCTTTGTCATCTATGCTTTTTCCTACACCAACAAGCTGAACGAGTTCGATTGGACCATCTACTGGCTCGACGAAATCGGCTTCCTGCTCTTGCCTCCTCTGTTTCTGCACTTCTGCCTCTGTTTTCCCGAACGCAAAAGTTTCCTGAAGTGGTTTCCCTACGCGGTGCCGGCAATTTATTTTCCCGCGGTTGTCTTGGCAGCCGCCCAAGTTTTGTTCATTTCTGGCGGCTTGAACCTGCTGCAGGCGCCACTGGTTCTGCGTGTCTTCCTGGACAAGGTGCATACTCTCCACTTTGCAATCTTGTTCATCCTGGGCGTCGTGTCTCTGTTCCACACCTATGCAACGAGCGTGAACCAGACGCTTAAGCAGCAGATGAAGTGGATTGTGATCGGAACGACGCTGGGAGCTTTCCCCTTCTTTTTCTTTTATGCCGTGCCTTACTGGCTTGGCGTCATTCCCTCGTTCTGGATGGAAGCAACAGTCTTTCCACTGGTTTTCATTCCTCTCACGTTCGGCTACGCGATCATCAAGTATCGCTTGATGGACGTAGACATCATCTTCAAAAGGGGCGTGGCATCAACGCTGGCGTCGCTGGCCGTGGTTGGCTTTTACTTCGGACTGATCGCGATCGTTAGCGAAGTCTTCCGCGCTTCAGGCGCGAACCGGATCTGGGTGATCATCTCGATTGTCGTTGCCGCTTTTATCTTCTCGCCGCTTCGCAACTGGATTCAGGTCAAGGTCGACAAGTACTTCTATCGCGAGCGCTACGACTATCGCAAGACGCTGATTGAATTTGGCAGGACGCTCGGTGCTGAAGTCAACTTGAAGCGCCTGCTTAACACCGTGGTTGAGCGCCTGGGCCGCACGCTGTCTGTGGATAAGATCGCTATCTTTCTGGTCACGGAGGAGCCCGGCCGGTTCCGGCTTGTGAAGTCGCTCGGGGTGATGCCGAGCCTGAGCGAGGCCGATTTGAGCTTCCTGGACCCGCAACGGCCGGCCTTAGCCAAGGGCTATCTGTTCTACGAAAACCTCAAGACACTGGTCTCCGAAAGCCCGGAACACAGGGAAGTGCTGAGGCAGCTTGACCTGAATTACTACCTGCCGTGCGTGACCAAAGGCCAAACCATTGCCTTCATCGGGTTGGGACGGACGGCCCGCGGCGAGCTGCTAACGAGCGAAGACGTTGAATTGTTGCTCACCATTGCGGGCTACGTGGCCATCGCGATGGAGAACGGAAGGCTGTATGAATCGATCCACGAAAAGGCCGAAGAGCTGCGCCGCCTCAAGGATTACAACGAAAGCATTGTGGAATCCATCAGCGTTGGCGTGCTGGTGCTGGGGCTCGATGACCGCATTGAAGGCTGGAACACGCGGATGGAGTCTCTGATGGGCGTCGGGCGCGACCAGGCCATCGGAACTCGATTGGCGGATCATTTCCCGCGCAATCTGATCGATGCGATTCATTCGCGGACCCGAGCAAATTCAAACGGGGCCTCAGATGCCCTAAAGCTCTACAAGTTTCCGCTCCGTGTCAATTCAGAGACGCTAGTCGCGGATATTACTTTGACGCCGTTGTTTGGCAGGAACGGCGAGGTCTCGGGCCAATTGATGATCCTCGACGACAAAACCGAGCGGGTGAAAATGGAAGATCAGTTGATCCAGTCTGAGAAGCTCACTTCCATCGGGCTGCTGGCGGCTGGGGTTGCCCACGAAGTGAACACACCGCTGGCGGTGGTCTCCAGTTATAGCCAGATGTTGTACAAGCAGCTTCACCAGGAGGATCCGAAGGCGAAGATCCTTGACAAGATCATTCAACAATCCTTCCGTGCCTCCCAGATCGTCAACAGCCTCCTTAACTTTTCCAGAACCAGCGGTTCTGAATTCCGTCTCGTCGAGTTGCACGGCGTAGTTTCTGACACACTTTCGTTGCTGGAGCACCAGTTCAAAACCTCTAAGGTCCGGGTCAAACGGGAGTTCAGCTCTGGAACTCCGCAGGTCTTCGGCAATCAAGGCAGGCTCCAGCAAGTCTTTCTCAATCTTTTCATCAACGCCAAAGATGCCATGCCGGAAGGCGGAGAACTTGTGGTCAGAACCTCGAACCACGATTCTGTGTTCCGAATCGAAGTTATCGACACGGGTGTGGGTATTGCCGAGGAGCATCTCAAGAAGGTTTACGATCCATTCTTCACGACGAAAGAGCTTGGACGCGGCACGGGGCTTGGCTTGTCGGTGACCTATGGAATCATTCAGGAGCACTCGGGCAAGATTTCCGTGGACTCCAAGCCTGGCCATGGAACGCGCTTCGTTCTGGAATTTCCCGCCGCAAGGAAAGTGGCCAACGTCTAATCATTGAGGGATTCAATGCCTAACCACGAGGGATCCATCCTGGTTGTGGATGATGAATCCGCCATCCGAGAGAATCTCGAACTCCTGCTGTCCGATGCCAACTATAAGGTTACCCTGGCTGAAAACGGCGCCGAAGGCCTGAGGAAGCTGGAGTCGGAGTACTTTGACCTGGTTCTGCTGGACGTGATGATGCCGGACAAGAACGGGTTGGAGGTCCTCAAAGAGATTCACCTGTCGTTACCTGAGACAACCATCATCATGATCACGGCGTTTGGGACGATTGAGAACGCTGTTAGCGCCATCAAGGCCGGCGCGGCCGACTATGTCACTAAGCCCTGGGATAACGAGAAGCTTTTACTGGATATTCGCAACGGGATTCAGCAGCGGAAGCTGCAGCTTGAGAACCGGGAGCTGAAAAAGGCCCTCAAGCAGCGTTATGGCTTCTCGAATATCGTTGGCAAGAGCGAGAAAATGCTGAAGATTTTCGACCTGGTGGCCCAAGTGGCCCAGAGTCGCAGCACCGTTCTCATCCAGGGCGAGAGTGGGACAGGAAAGGAACTCATTGCCAAGGCCATTCATACCAACAGCAACCGCTCCGAGAATGCTTTCGTGACCGTCAACAGCGGTAGTCTGCCCACGGACCTGCTGGAGAGCACACTGTTTGGGCATCTGAAGGGCGCCTTCACCAGTGCGATCTCGTCGAAAAAGGGGCTGTTTGAAGTGGCCGATCGCGGCTCCATCTTCTTTGATGAGATCGGCACCATCAGCCTGGAGACGCAGGCCAAGCTCCTCAGAGTCCTGCAGGAGCGCGAATTCATGCGCCTGGGGGGCATCGAGACGATCAAGGTCGATGTCAGAATCATTGCAGCAACCAACGTGGATCTGAAGACGCTGATCGAGCAGGGCCGCTTCAGAGACGACTTGTATTACCGGCTGAACGTTATCTCCGTCCAGTTGCCTCCGCTCCGTGACCGCAAGGAAGATGTGCCGTTGCTGATCGGGCATTTCATCCGCAAGTTCTGCGATGAAAACGGCAAGCCACACTGCCAAGTTACTCCAGAAGTTTTGAAGATTCTTGTGGAGTACGATTGGCCCGGCAACGTGCGCGAGTTGGAAAACGTTATCGAGAGGGCAGTCGTGTTGTCTCCGCATCGCGAGATCACAACTGACTTCATCCCAGAGCATTTGACGGCTCCCTCTTCCAAGATCAAAGTGGAGGAAGTCTCAATCCTTGATGGACAGTCGCTGTTTGAGATCGTGGATTGTTTCGAAAAGAAAGTCATCCTCCAGATGCTCGAGAGTGTTAACTGGAGCCAGACGGAAGCCGCGGAAAAATTCGCTGTCCCACTTTCAACGTTAAACTCCAAAGTCAAGCGTCTCGGCATTGACATCAAGCGCAAAGCCGCGCGGTAATTCTCTTGAAATTCTTGGTT
>JAKEER010000606.1 GCA_022616615.1 Acidobacteriota bacterium | reverse complement strand
TTTGCCGATCGTCGAGATAAGACCGTCGTTCCCGTCCTGAAAGAATTAGTGGAGAGCAACCGCGGCCAGTTAGCATTGGAGGCATTATGGGCCGTGAACCTAAGCGGCGGCCTTGATGAGACGTTTGTCCTGCGACAACTGGGTCACTCGGACGAGTTTGTGCGCTGTTGGACGGTACGCTTGTTGGGCGACTCGAAGAGAGTATCCCCGCCAATCCAGGCAAAACTTGTGGAGTTGGCCCGAACCGAAACCCATGTAGCGGTGCGGAGCCAGTTGGCGAGCTCCTGCAAGCGGCTCCCCGCCCGGGATGCTTTCCCGATCATCCGCGAATTGATGCTGCGTAGCGAAGACGCGGATGACCTGCACGTCCCTCTACTACTGTGGTGGGCTATTGAAAGCAAAGCTACTCCCGATCGCGATTTATTAATGACGATGTTAGAGGATCGCGCCTTGTGGCAGTCCCCGATATTCACTCGACATATCCTGTCACGGCTCGGCCGCCGTTACACTGCCGAACGCGGTGACAAGAGCTTCTATACCTTAAAAGAGGCTGAATACTCCACCTGGCAGACGAATTACACTGCCAAACGCGCTAATGAGAACCTCAAGAGCTGCGCCCAATTACTGAACCTGGCTCCCAATCCCCAGGGAGTGAACCAGGTGATCCAAGGCATGGAAGAGGGCTTGCGTGGACAGATTCTAAAATCTGTGCCCGATGCCTTGCAGAAAAAGGTCTCGAACATTTTAGCTGCTCAGCCAGGCAGTCCGGCCTTGATCAGCTTGGCATTGCGGTTGGGGACCGGGCAGATGACTGATACTGCCCTGCGTATGGTGGCTGACGGCACTACCTCCGAACCAGATCGGAAGAAGCTTATTGGGTCGCTGGTTGACCGCAAGGAGAAATCCGCTGTCCCAGTTTTGCTCAGTATGCTTCGGAAAGAAAAATCGGGCGATCTCCGGACTGAATTACTCAGAGCCTTGCAGCATTTCAGTGATTTGGAGATCGCCCAGACCCTCATTGAACTGTATCCCCGGATGGAGGCGCATATTCGTGCCGTGGCCCAAGCGACCTTGTCCAGTCGTAGCGACTGGGCGAGACTGCTACTGGAGTCGGTGGATCAAGGCAAGATCAAGCCCGAACAGGTTTCGCCGGACAAGTTGGTTGCTATCCGGAACTACAAAGATCCACAGAGCAACGAGCTCATCCAGAAATATTGGGGAAACCGAGAGCGCCAAGATCAGCCGAGCCAGGAACAACAGAATGTATTCCAGCAGGGAGAAAAGAATTACAGGTCGCGATGCGGCTACTGTCACCTGGCCAGCGGTGATGGAATGCAGAAATCACTGGTCAATTCCAAATGGGTCCTGGGACCGGAACAAGCCCTGATAAGAATTGTGCTCCAGGGAAAAGAGGCGGAAGGAGAGATGATGCCTCCCTTCGCCGGCGAATTCAACGACCAACAGATTGCTTCCATCCTGACCTTCATCCGCCGCAAATGGGGGCATCAGGCTGAACCGGTCGACGCCGAAACAGTGGGCGAGGTTAGGGGGGCCACTGCCGATCGCAATAAGGCGTGGACGGAAGCAGAGTTGGTAAAATTCCTGGAATAGTCGCAGCGGTCATACGCAGCAGTTTCGAGCAGAAGACAAACCTTGGGGGACTTGTTTTGAGCATCACGAGCTCATGAGTAATGAACTTTTATCGCAGACTCCGCGGGCCAGTTCCTCAGTGCTTCATTCACCGCCCAGTTCGCTCACTCGGGAACAATGGATGGTGCTGCTGGCGGCGTTTCTAGGTTGGTTGTTCGATGGTTTCGAGATCGGTCTTTTCCCTGTGGTGGCTCGCCCGGCGTTACAGAGCATGTCTGAGCAAGCGGGTGATGCCTGGGTCGGGCAATGGATGGGGAATATTACCGCGCTCTTTCTGCTCGGTGCCGCCTGCGGAGGCTTGATATTTGGTTGGCTGGAGACCGGATTGGACGTGTCCGAGCGATGGCGCTCAGCATCCTGACTTACTCCATTTTCACCGGCCTCGGTTACTTGGCACAGACACCTTACCACCTGGGATTTTTTCGCTTTCTTGCGGCTTTGGGTATGGGCGGTGAATGGTCACTGGGAGTCGCGCTGGTGATGGAGTGCTGGCCGGAAAGGGTTCCGTCCGTTGCTTGCGGGAGCCATTGGAGCAGCCGCTAATGTCGGTTTTCTCTTGGTCAGATCGCCGCCCCGCCGGCAACCGTGGCAATAGAACAGGTTTTTTGAGGCATTGACGTAGAAGGAGGGATGCGTTTCCGCATGCAAAGGGCAGAGCCCGACAAACTCCTGCTTCGAGCCGGCCTGTCGACCCACCCAATGCTGCCGTTGCAGGTAGTCCAGCAGAGGAAACTGACGTTTCAGCTCTTCCAAGTCCTCTCGCCTCATCCCCTTTCTCCTCTCAGGGGCGCACATTACCTAACAGCTTCGTACCTTTCCAGCCGAGGAAGGTGGGTGATCGAAAAAAGTCATGTTCCCTCAAGGACGCAGCGGCAAGAGGATGTGCAGTAAGGTGAAACGGCTTCGCCACGACAAGACCCAAGGACCGCACCTGAAAATCTCTCCCCGGGCTAGCCGCTCTCCAATGGCCTCAAGCATCCACTGCAGAAAAGGAAATGGAGTCCCAGTCCGGAGAGCCCCCGGAACATTAGGGGAAGGGCTGGGAGAGGTGGAAGAGGAGTCAGCTTGCAGCGTTCTCATTTGCTCGCATCTCTCCGAAGAATCCAAACTCCGAAACCATCGCCGTAGCGTAGAGGCCGACGCCACTCGATTGGGATCTTTTAACAGAGGAGCCGCCAGATCCAGCGAGCGCTTTTCCCCAAAGTAGCCCCACAAGGCGTGACTGCGCGCGATCAGGCTGTAATGACCGTAGGGAGGAGAGAACCACGGTAGAAATGTGAAGGTTCTGTTGCAGCTGTTGCAGATCCCGCGACGCACCTGGATCCAATCATGATTCTCATCGTGAGCTTGTTTGAACCGACGGCCATGGCCAACAATCGAGTCTTTCAAACACTTCGGACACTGCCGGGGCATCCCTTCCGCACCGATGTCGGCCCAGTCTGCTCCTCGATTCCCATCCTCGGCTGAGCCTGGCATAAACACAATCATGTGGGCCTGGCTCCTCTGCCTGAAATGGCTGAGCTGGTAAAGTCCTGCGCCCTGCGGTGGCCTTCACTCTTGCCGACAACGCCGGCTGAAAAAAGACATCAGCACCGCAGACCTCGCTCAAGAGGCCAAGGGCAGCTGAAGAAAAAAGAAGCAACAGCGCAGGATAGTACCCGGAAAAGCCCGCAGCTTCGATGCAGGAAAGAGTTTGCTACTCTCCCCATCGCCAGACGCCTTAGGCTCTGACAATGAGTGCAACTGAACGAGTTTCAGCCTACGCTGGGAAAAATCCGTTGGGAAAGACACTTGGTAGACTCAGGCAGGAAGGGATAAATGGGGGACTGGGTCAGGGTCAGGAGAAGCCGCTGTAGGAAGCGACGGCGCCTCCTGAGAACGCCCCTGTTCCATCTGTTCCAAACGTCTTTTGACTTCCAGGGTGCCTTTCTTGTACCTGGCTAAACCAGGATCTGGCGCCTGCACTGTTCAATCTCAGGGAAATGGACTTTCACCTTCATGCGGGCCTGGAGCGCCCAACTGACCTAGAACGGTGGATTGACATCGCCGCGGCAGACGGGCGGCGCGTGCTACTGTTACTGGATCACCTGGAGCTGTACCGAAGAACTGCTGAGCAGTACGAGGCGTGGCGCACCAAGGGAGGATTTCACGCACGCTATCCCATCGCCGGCGAAGGACACAGGGCTCTGTTTGCAGACTTCGATTCAGCGGCCCAGCGGAAAGACGTCCTTGTTTTTAAAGGATGGGAGATCGGCGAAGACGAATTGGATAGCCCGCTGGAGCTCGCACCGATGATGCCTGCTGAAGTTATCGGCTGGCACATCGCACCCAGGAACGGGTCAACTCCCCCGAACGGACAAACTCTGCTGAAACGTGTGCGGCAGATTAGAGAACTTCAGAAGCGGCTTCCAATTCCGATGATTGTGTTTCATCCATTCCCAATGCGCATTGAGAATCTCCAAAGAACGGCGCGAAGCCTAGGGCGAGACTTGCGGACTATCAAGCGGGAAGACTATCGATTCTTTGGGCCGGGTGAACAGGAGGAACTCATCCGGCTACTTCGTGGAACATCGATCTACATTGAAATGAGCCGGGATACCGAGCAGTACTTTGATGATCCTGCCTGCCGCGAGGCCTTGATCGCTGATGTTGTTCCGCTGGCCAAAGCTGGCGTTCAGTTCACCATTTCCACCGACAATCATCATCTCCGTGCCGCGAAAAAGCCATTCGCGCCCGATCATTACTGTGTACCTCTTGAAGTCACGCCGACCAATACCAACACCATCGTTCGCGAGCTGATCGCTTTGCGAACCAGAAGATCGTTGATCGAATCCAGCTCAGCACGCCGCACGCGCGAAACGAAGTAGAACAAGAAGCAAAAATGGCTGCATTAGACCTCCTTTGGTCAGCAAACCTCATCGCCTCGTCATTTCCCCCCTGAACTTTTCCATCTCGTCTGAGCCTACAATTCAGATCAATGACCTCAGTGAAAGACCTGGGAGCTTTTGAATGGATTGGACTCGCCTGCTTGATCCAGCTTGGTTCATGTGGTGCGCCTCTTCTCTACTCGACGGAATTGTCGTGCAATCCGGGCACCGGCTCCTGAAAGCGCGTCTAGAAGGCGTCGCTCTGATTCGCTACATTGTCTAACTCGGCCCGTGTGTAGGACCCCAAGCTCCGGAAGTTCAGCTGGGTATAGTTTCGAATCCAGCGCAGGGCAATCTTGAGAGATTTTACGTATCTCACCTCAGCTTGAGAGAAGGAGTCACCAGCCCCAATCGTTGCTTGTAATCGAGCCAGAATATCTTCCGCCTCTTCCTGCAGCAGCCGTTTGACCAGGGCATAATTGTGCGACTCGGCGGTATCGGTCGTCTTGGCCTGATGGAGAATTCTCTGGGCGATCTGGGCCACGGAAATCCGCGCCGTCGCCAGATCTTCCATCAAGGCCGGGTGGGTGCCTGGCTTGCCAGCCAAACTGTCGATTCCCTTGGCGCCTCTGCCAGTCAGCCATCCTTCCAGATACTCCAGCAGCATCCTGGCGTTGCGCCGCGTTCCTTCGATCGTAACGGGACCCTCGGGAACTTTGATTTCGATTGGATAGTTATCGGGATTGGCCATCTCCGGAGTCGGTTTCCAACCCGAAGCCTGCAGCTCTTTAAACGGGTCGGCTGCGGTCCTCATATGGAAGATGTGAGCAACCCATGCGCGCAGAAAGCCCTGTCGGGCTTCCCACTCTTTGTCCGCTCGGATCGCCGCTGCGGCCGCTCGGTTGACCTCATCCTCCTTGCTGGGTAGGGCGACCGCCATCCCGCCAACGGGGACGGCTCCTCGCTTGAGACAGATTGCCACCAGACGTCTGAAGATATTCCCCAGAAAGTCCGTCTTCTTGATGTCAACGCCAAAGCGATCGGGCCACACTGAACTCGGGTCATTCATGACGAATTCGAGAATGCTCGCCTGAAAGTCCCAACGAGCGGCATTCAAGCCAGCAGCATACGGACCCAGCGCCTGCAGAATCTCCTCCATTTGATAGGCAGCGGGAAGCGATTCGATCAGGGCAATCGCTCTGATGGTGGCATTTTTCAGGAAGCTCACTTGCTCCCGACTGGCATCAAAGAACTCCCTCCAGAATGCCGCCTCCTCCGTTGCCTCCATTTTGGGGAGATAAAAATAGATCCCCTGACCGCGCTCTACGTGCGCTCGACCTGCATGAAACAGGGTCAAAGCGGCCCCCAGGATACTGGCGGAGATCGGAGTGCCGTCCACGGTCACATCGGGTTCGTTCAGATGAAGTCCGCGTTCCCGATGCATGAAGAACGGAAGGTCTCCGGCCTGAAGCTTGTACTCCTTTCGCTTTTCCGGGTCGAAATACGTAAGCGTACCTTCGATGGCTTTTTTCCTATTCCAGGCGGCGTTGACCGTGTCCTCGAGCCGGTGTCCCGCCGAATCTTCATCGTCGTCCAGGTCCCCTTCGGCTCTGGTTCCTTCCGGGCCGGGATTGAGTGCGTTGATAAACATCCCAGTGAGGGAAGCAGGGCCTGAGATCTCGATGCCTCGCTTTTGGAGATCCTCCGGAACGGGAGGAACTCTCCAGTCCCCGATGTTCGCCTGGCTCACAGGCAGATGGGCCGGCGGAATTCCCTGGTGCAGTGCTTTCTCAAGGACCTTGGCTCGATTCTCCCTCAACGTGAGGATTCGCTCGTTGAAGCGATCGTGCAGAGTTGCTAGGTACTCAACAAACTCGGGAGTGAATAACTCTGCAGCTCCTTGGACCGCGTTAAATCTTACCCTTTCGGTTGCCTTTGTTTTTCTTTCTTGATGAACTGCCATGGCTTTCTCCTCAAGTATCTGGACCTAGACGACAGCTCCCTGGCTGGTTGGGAACAAATACTGCGTAGCTTTGCCGGACAGCGCACCTCACGCTTTTGAAAAACTAGTGTTCGGGACCGACCAGGGTTGAAGCTTGAAGAAAACGCTACAACCAGCTCTTTGACCCCTGCCACGTGCCGCAGCCGGTGCAAAAGAAAGTTTTCCCCGAAACATGATCACGCCGAAAGTTTCGCTAAC
>JAKEER010000605.1 GCA_022616615.1 Acidobacteriota bacterium | reverse complement strand
TGGATTCGAACTCCTTCCACGACCTCTTCACCGCCTGAGACGGTTTTCCATGTTTTGCCATCGTTCGTTTTGATGTTAACGACCGGCGCGGGATTGATGGCTGGCGCCAGATTTTTATAAACATCCTCAATCAGAGGCTGAAAAGGATCATTCCCCGCCGGGTAGGTGGTTGCCGCACGCCACCCCGCATTCCCTGGGGAATCGGCGGAGCCGCGCGAGATGGGCGCCGCGTGAAGCGTGAGCACAACAACGGCTGCGACCAGGGTAAGGAGAGTTTTCATAATCATCGTTTTATGCGTGAATTGAGGCCGCAAGTGTCTGCTTTCGTCGAGGGGTCATTTTCATTTTATGCGCGAACCGGCGCCCTGCTCATTCTTGAGCCTCTCGAATGTTTCTCTCGCCTTCGCAGCCAGTTCAGACTGGCCAAGGGCAGTATAAATTTGCTGAAGGATGTAGTAAGGAGAGGGATCGGAAGGGGAGAGGCGAGTCGCATGCTGAAGGGCTTCTAACGCCTTCGGGTTATCTCCGCTGCGCCGGTAGATCTTCCCCAACAACAAATATGCCTCCCCTAAATCAGGCTTTTCCACGATGGCCCGCCTGGCGTTATCTGCGGCGCCGGAAAAATCTTGTCGCTCAAAACAGATAGTCGCTAGCCCAAAATAGGATAAGGCGCTATGCGGGTCCAGCCTGAGCTCCTCCCGGAACTCGTGTTCCGCCTCAGGCAACTGTCTCGATTGCAAATACAGGGCTCCCAATGCGTAATGAAAACCGGCCGCGTCAGGCGCCTTTCTGATGATTTCTTTGTACAGGTCGACGGCTGTGGAGAGTTGATTGCCTAGCGCATATTTTTCGGCAAGCAACTGCTGAACCCGGTAGGAACTCGGGGCGATTTCCGCCATTTTCCCCCATGCCTGTTGAGACATCTCCCAGTAAATCTTGCCCAGCGCATAGAGCGTCTCGATGTCTTTTCCATCGAGTTCGAGCGCCTTCTCCAATTCGTTTACGGCTCGTTGAGGGTTCTTGGAGGCGTAGTAGGCCATTCCCAGCCAGTAGTGAACCTCCGCATCGTTTCCCTGAAGCGATTGCGCCTTTTCCAGAAGGCGGATCGTCATCTCAGACCTATTCAATCGTAACGCGGCAATGCCTGAAAACTTGGCGGCGTAGAAATCCATCGGATTCATCACAAGCGCCTTCTCGAAATGTTCAAGCGCCTGCGCGTATTCTCTGCGATTATAGTGTAGTCCTCCTATCTTGGTTTGGAGCGCAGCGGATCGCGGCCTTAATTTCAGAGCAGCTTGAAACTTGCTGAGCGCCTCATCCAACCGCCCACTTTTCTCGGCTCTTTGTCCTTCCTCGACCAGGCGCTCGTAAGCCTGCGACGACTGTTCTGCCGGGGCGGTTCTGACTTCCTGCGCACCGGCCGGAGCTGAGCCCAGAAGGAGAGTCAATAGTATCGTCAAACCTCTCAATGGTTGTTCGAGCATAGAGAACTTTCCTGCCTGTCTATGGTTGAGGGGCACGCCTCCGGGAGACGATGCCCCTCAACCTTGCAGGCGATCTTCAGGAATTGGCGCCACACAATCCCTGCGATCAGAATACTATTCTGCCTCCCAACTGGATGTTGCGAGTGGTGGTAGAGCTAAAGATCTGCCCCACGTTAGGCGAGCCGATGGCAGCCACGGGCAGACCGAAATTCGGGTGGTTAAAGATATCGAACGCATCCATCCTGATTTGGAAGAAGGCCTTCTCTCCCAAGGGCTTGAGCCGGAAACTCTTGGCGAGGCCGAAATCGAGATTCCAAAAGCCCGGCCCGCGCAAGATGTTTCTTCCGCTGTTTCCGAAGGTAAAAGGAGCCGCGGGAGCGAAAGCGCTGGCATCGAACCAACGGCTGATGGTGGGATTCGACAGTGCTCCGTTGGCAAGTCGATTCGGGAACCATGCCCCAGCCAGTGAGCCGCTCAAGTTCGGTCCTGCTGTCGTCACCGAGAAGGGAACGCCGGATTCCGCAATGAAGATTCCCGAGACTTGCCATCCGCCCAGCACGGCATCCACCAGCCCTCCGCGATTGAGGTATCGCTTTCCCCAGCCGGAGGGTATCTGGTATACAAGAGCCCCGGAAACCCGCTGTGGAACGTCCATCAGAGAAAGTGAGTACGACGAACGCGGCTTTGCTGAAATCTGCCAGTCACCTCCAAAGCCCCAATTGGCGGTGAACGAGTTGTTGTCCAGCGTCTTTGAAAGCGTGTAGCTGGCAAGAAAGAACAAACCGGCCGACATTCTTTTATTGACGCTCACCTGAAGCGAATGGTAGTTCGATATGGCATCGAACAACCTGGCATTGATCGCCTGGTACTGCGGGAACGGACGCCTTGGTTGCGCGTTGCCAGGCCCGAGGAGATTTTCCGGCACCTGGTTTATGTCCCTGGGAAAGGCAAGATTGGTCCCCTTGGTTCCCACGTAGGCCACGTCCAGGAGAATATCTCCCCGCAACTGGCGCTGAATGCTGAGCTGCCATTGCTGGCTGTAACCTACAGGCGGGTTAACCGGCCAGTAATTAATTGCCTGGCCGTTGACAATGTCAGGAGTGCGGCGTGACGGGTCGGGCAAAGGGACCGGGGGAGGTCCGTCTGCCATGCGAAAGATCGGCGTGAACAGGTCGCTGGCCGTCCGAAAGTTCTGAGTCGCGAAACCAGCAGGACCCTGATTGGAAAAGATGCCGGCGTTCCAAGGGACATACTGCAGGCCATAGCCAGCCCGGATGGCAAACTTGCCGCCACCCGGAGACCAGGCAAAACCGACCACCGGAGAGAACAGGAGATACTTTGTGTCCATCAAGGCTGTCCGCCCCTGCTGGCCGGCAAACCAGATAGCTCCCGGGGTGTTGGTGGCCGGATTGATCAAGTTGGGATCGAAATTACTCAGGCGATTGTGGGCCTCGCTCCATCCGGACCGGATCTCGTGGCGCAGGCCGAGATTCAACGTCAGGTTGGGCGTGACCTTGACATCATCCTGGACAAAGCTCTGTGCAGACCAACTACGTTGTCCATGGTTTGGCCCAATGAACAAGCTATAAGTTTCAGGCAAGCCCAGCAGGAAATCTGCCAAGCCTAGCCCACTCCCCGAAATCGACGGGTTGCGGGTGAAAATGCCGCTGAAGCTGAAACTGCCCGCCTGATACCAGGGCTGCGCGACATTCGTCTGATGCCGGTCGAATTCCCCGCCAAGCTTAAGGATGTGGTTACCCTTAACCCAGGTGAAGACATTCGAAGCAGCCCAGTCATTGTAACGGGCAGAAAAGCTTCCTCCACCCGACCCTTGGGTGAACCCGGTAGAAATCGCCCCCCCAATGGATATGTTGGGAAAGGTATCCGACCCTGGATTCTTTAGGCCCAGTTGCGCCGGAAAGCCCTTCCCCAGCGTGCCAGGGGCCCACGGGGCGGTGTCGCGCAGGAAGGAAAAACGAAACTCATTGAGCTTGGTTGGACTCAGCGTCCACGTATGGGCGACCGTGGTTTGAGGGTTTGAAAGTTCCAGGCTGTCGCATGACTGACCGGCGGGACAAATCCCGCTGGGAAAATTGTTGGGGAAAACAATCGCCCGGCTGCCGTCCCGGTAGCTTACAGCTATCCTGTGCGCCGACGACAGGTTGTAGTCCACCTTTACGTTGTAAATGTTACTACTGTTGCGGGAACCGCCGTTCTTAGTGAAATTATTGCCAAGGCCCGGAAGGTTTGGCTGGGGCCAGAACTTGGCGATTGCCGACGATACGGGGTCAAGCCGGTTCTTCGGGATGATGTTCCCAGTGAAAGGTTGCCGGGGGTTTGTGTCCGGATCATAGATCACGGGGAGTCCCGGCGCCGAGAAGTCTCCCTGAAGCATTTGCGGGCTGGGAACCGTCATAAACAATGTGCTTGGTGAGACCTGCCGCAAGCCCTGGTAGCTGAAAAAGAAGAAAGCTTTGTCGCGCAGGATGGGGCCGCCCACAGTCCCGCCAAACTGGTTGATTCTAAGCGGCGGTTTTTTCTTAGCAAAGAAATTGCGCGCGCTGAAGACATCGTTTTGAACGAACTCAAAAAGTGACCCGTGCCACTGGTTGGTCCCGCTTTTGGTTGTCAGACTATACACGCTGAGGCCGTTCCCAAACTCCGCGCTGAAGTTGCTGGTGATGAGTGTAACTTCACCGATGGCCTCCAGCGGCGGCTCGTGATTATTGCTCCAGCCTTGGGAGCTAGTGCCCAAGCCTCCATCCAGGGACATGTTCGTCATGAAAGTCCTCTGGCCATTGAACCCAGTAAAACTTGCCAGAGGCGCCCCACCGAAAGCGCGAAAAGGACCGTAGTTCGCTCCCGGCGCCAAAGCTTGAAAGCTTAGCGCCGCCCTGCCCACCAAAGGCAGTTCTGTGACCACCTCCGATTTGAGTGATAGGACTTTGCGGTCTGAAGTCTCCGTCGCAAGCGGGGGAGCGGAATCCGTCACCTTTACGGTTTCGGTCACCTCCCCAATCTCCATTTTGGCATCAGCGCGCACCACTTCGCCCGCGCCAAGGGCAATGCCACTTCTGACGAATTTCTTGAATCCCCGGCCCTCGAATGCCAGGGTATAAGTCCCTGGCGGAAGAAACGGCAGGACATATATTCCCGCATCATTGGAAGGAACCTGCTTAGTTACCTGCGTCGAGGTGTTAACAAGCTCAACCATGACTCCTGTTACCGGGCTACCACTGGGATCCGTTATCACGCCTCGTATCTCTCCAGTGGCTCTGTTTTGAGCAGCCAGGGCGCTAACGAGGGCTATGGATAAGCCAAGAACTGATATGCTGGTTTTGATCATATGCAACATCTTCATAACGTCTCCTTTCAAGCGGGATGTTACCCGCTGGTTGTTGGTTAAGTTGCCCTCGGATAATTCGCCGGGCCTGCGCCAAACCCTTTTTCCTGATCATTCCTGCCGATGACCTGAAAATTCACTGGCAAGTTCGGCATGAACTTTAACGAAGCCACCTTCCAGCCGGGAGAGGGCCGAGGCCAGCTCTTGTCCTGCTTCCCGGGTTCGCTCTGGCGATAGTTTTGTGTCTTTAAATGCAAAGAGGTAATGAACCAGGTAATCAATCTTCTCGACCAGAGCGATAAGGGATAATGATTTGGCAGTCCAACTGAGAGTGTTAAGATCAGCCTGGTCAGATGATCTTTCGCCGGTTTCGGGAGTAGGCATTGCGCTTGGGCTGATCAACGAGGTCAAAACGGGTTCCAGCAATATGCGACATCCTGTTGTCGCTGTCTTTAGCCCAGCCAAATGTTCTCGGACCATGACTTCGAGCCGCCAGGCGCTCTCGGACTGCAGCTCTTTTGTTTTGCCTGAGCCATGCCATTCCACGAGCCGGCGCAGGGCTTTGGCTTCAGCCAGGGCCGCTTGCGAAAGAGAGACCGCCCGGGTCGAGAATTCCACTATCTTGACATCACTCTGCGCCGGCTCGCGGCTGTCCGCGAAATAACGTTGCAGAAGATGGTGAGTGGGGACTTCGCGAGCTTGGCTCTCCTTGGCGGGTAAGACTTGCTCCTTCCGATCAGGACTGATCGTTCCTTTCGGCTGCGCAGACGCCCGCCGGACCTGGTGATCAGTATGTTGAATATTCACCTTTATGAACTTCAAGTCACGCAAGACCTGTCGTAGTTCCTCCAGCCGCTCGGCCGTTTCCGCCAATCCGCGAACCTCGATCCACTTCTCGGGAACAGATTCGACTTCGATGGTCTCTCTCAGACAAGCCCTCATGTGGTGTAATGCATAAAGAGCATCGATCTCGGTCGCCATCAGTTCGGCGGCAGTGGGAGACACTACAGGTGTCGCGACGGGTGTCGCGATTGACACAGGTGGAATCGCGATCACAGGAAGCGACGGCGGTGAAGAAAGGGGTGGAGAAAGGTCGGGGAAGATCGAAGCCGGCAGTTCGCTGAGCGCGACCACCTGTAGAGCTGTTTCCGTGATTGTGAATTCTTTGGTTTCATTCTCCCTCTGAACCTCTAACTTTTGCTCGATCGGATGCCAGTCCTCAGCGCGAACCAGCAGACTGGCTCGAATGACGGCATTCGGCGCAAACGGCCCCTCTGCGGTTGTTGTTAGAATCAAGGTCTTGGTGTCATCATCCAGGCTCCCCTCCGTCACAGTCTCTGTCTTTGGCCGAATGGAGTCTCGCCAGCTCAGATAGCTGGTCACTGTCAGCGGATTGAACTGCTGCATGTGATTGCTCCGCGTCACCTGTTCCAGTTCTGCCAGGACAGCAGGCAAAGCTTCTTGACTGCCGTTCTGCTCTGAAGTAGACAGCCGGTCGCCCAGGCGCGGAAGCACGCGACCGCCCTCGACGCGCGCGCTGGAGCGGCGTCCGTGCACATCATTCCAGATCTCCCAGTGCGCAATTGCGTCCTGGCTTTGCCGAGCGGTCTGACGCCTCACACGCAGCTTCTGGTAGATCACCGGCCTTGCAACGTTTCTGATCCTTGCCGCCTCGGCCCGCTCCACTCGTTCCAGGAGTACGCGCGCCGAAACCGGCGGCGCCACGCTCAATTGAAGAACCACCACAGCCACCAAAGCCACCAGAGAACATGCCAGGAGGAAACCCCCGTATTTCCAAGAGAGGCGCCAAAGAGGCAATTGCTGCCGGAGTGAAGCCATGAGACGGGCCGGCAGACTCGGCCTGCCTTTTTCTTGCTCTAACATATCAAGCCGGGCTTCGAACCTTTCCACGAAGCGAGATGACGGTCCTGGGCGAGCTGTTCTCAGGAGCCAGCGATGTTTTACGAAGTCAGAAATGGCTTGATCAATCCTTTCCTGTCTCGCCCGGCAAGACCAGCACATTCGAAGATGCGCTTCAACCTTGGGATCCGCTGCGGCGCGAATCTCCCCGTCCATCGACAGCAGCAGTTCCTCGATTGAGGGGTGCCACGATTCGCGCTTGAGACGCTTCTTCAGAAAACTAAACATTGAGTTCCCTCATCAATTTCTTGATTGCCCGCCCCACAATGCTGACCAAAGTCTGGGTGTGCAATCCAAGGATGTCTGCAACCTCGCGGTAACCCAAGCCCTCTGCCCGGAGTTCCAAAGACAACCGTTCCTGTTCGGTCATCCGGCCCAGGATCGCATGAACCCTCCCATAACGTTCCTTTTCCAGCAATCGCTCCTCGGCTCCGGGAGCAGAGTCCTGGCGCAGATTACAAAGCTGCTCCCAGACCTCGTCATCCACCGCCTCCAGTTTGCTTTTTTTTGTTCTGGTCGCTTGGTTGATTGCCAGGTTATGGGCGACTCGGAACACCCAGGCCCGCACGTTAACAATGGTTTCGCCTCGGTGAAGGCAAAGGTACAGCCGCAGAAAGGTCTCTTGTGTCAAGTCTTCGGCTTCCGCTCTATTTTTCAGCACGGTCAGCAGGTAGTAGTAGACCGGCTCTCGAAGCAGCTCGAAAACACTGCTGACCTGCTGCCTCAAGCTGGAAGTTCCTTGCATTTCCTGGAGCAGCTCTCGTTCAAGCCTCATGACTTGGACATCACTCTGCTTCGCATCCATCTGTTCAACCACCAATCTGTAG
>JAKEER010000604.1 GCA_022616615.1 Acidobacteriota bacterium | reverse complement strand
CGACGACCTACTTGAATAAGACAGTCGGCGCCCGCGTTGGGGATGCCGATTTTCTACGAACCAGAAGGTCGGGGGTTCGAGTCCCTCCGGGCGCGCCACTCATTCTCTTGCACTTCCATCACTTAGCTCCAGTCTGCGGAATTTTTCTCACGGGACAGAAAGACCCAGGAATGGCCGGAAATGGACCCAAACTTCCGGCACCTGTTCCGGCAATTCGGCAAGGCCCTTCTGGCGCAACTTCGGAGGTCACACGTGATGCGCCGAGTTGCCATCTACGCTCGGGTCAGCACCTCCGAACAGTCCCCGGAAATGCAGCTCCGAGATCTACGCGAGCTGGCGGAACGCCGCGGCTTTGAGGTTGTGCGGGAATACGTCGACACAGGATTCAGCGGTGCCGCCGATTCTCGGCCCGCGCTTGACGATCTTCTCGCTGACGCTCGCCGCGGCCGTTTCAAGGCAGTGCTGGTATGGAAGCTGGATAGGCTGGGACGCAGTTTGCCGCATCTCGTACGGTTGCTGGAAGAGTTCCGACAAATGGGGGTGGAGTTGATCAGCCTCTCCGAAGGATTGGACTTCACCACTACGGTTGGCAAGCTTCTCTACCAGATGATCAGCGCTTTTGCCGAGTTCGAACGGGACTGCATTCGCGAACGGGTTCGAGCGGGGATGCGGAATGCCCGTGCGCGCGGGAAGCGAATCGGCCGCCCGCCCGTTGTCGTGGATGCCGCAGAAGTGGCCCGCCTGAGGGCTCAGGGCGCTTCCTGGCGCGAGATCGCCGAGCAACTAGGGGTAGGCGCTACGACAGCCCGGCGGGCATTTTCTCGGCGTGCCAAAAGTCTAGCCGAGACCTCGCAGGTACCGGCAGGTTGACCCGCCGCCATGGGCCGTGGTACATCAGTGCTAACTTGTCGACAGGAGGAGGGCCCCATGAGTAATTGTCGGATGTGTTCTCAACTCCAGCGACTTGGCCCCGTTGACGCCTGGAACGAACCGCTAATGGAGTCTGCAAATCTTGCGGTTCTCCCATCACTTGGCGCACTTGTCGAAGGCTGGCTACTTCTTGTGCCGAAGCAACACCTCATCTCGATGGGGGCCGTCCCCGATTCCATGGTCGACGAATTGCATGAGATGAAGCACATAGCCTGCTCGATCCTGCAGTTGCTGTACGGGGAAGTTTCTGTTTTCGAACATGGGCCTAGCAGAGGAAACTGCAAGGTCGGGTGCAGCGTTGACCATGCTCATCTTCATATCGTACCGGTGCAGTTCGACTTGGCCTCTGCGGTGACACCTTTCTTACCCGAGGATGCGGACTGGTCGAGGGGCGGGCTGGCGGAATGCCGCTCTGCTTTCCATCGTGGCGAAGATTATCTCTATCTTGAGCAGCCGATTGGGGCTGGTCGCATAACGACACACCGAGCATTGGGGAGTCAGCTATTTCGGCGGGCGATCGCTAGTCGAGTCGGGACGCCTAATCAATTCGACTGGAGGGAGCATCCAGAACTTCCTAATGTTATTGCGACGATCAAAAAGGTGCGAGCGTGGGCTGGCACCATGGCATCACGCCAAAGCTATTCGGAGGCAGCTTTGTGAATGAGCCGCAGAAACCTCCAGGATTCGCGCCGGATGACCCAACAGATGGTCGCGAACTCCTGGACTGGCGTTCAAGATATAACGACCCTTCGGCCCAACGGGCCATCCGCTTTGAGGCGACGTACCTCGCAGTCTTGTTGTTCTCTGTGCCGATTGCTCTATTGATCCTCTGGCTTGGCTACCCCAAGTATTGGCTGCTTTTGGACGATCACAGCTATCGACCAGTCCTGAAGTATGGTCTTGCGTGGTTGGGCGGTGTCTTGGGTGGAACACTATTCGACGTGAAGTGGTTGTATCACTCGGTTGCGCGTCAGATATGGCATCTGGACCGCCGGTTGTGGCGGCTATTCACTCCACACCTTTCTGGCGGCCTGGCATTCGTCGTGGTTGCGCTCATTTCATCTGGAATTCTACGTGTATTCGATCCCCAGGCTCTCGAATCTTCGTCGTTGATCGTTGGTGTTGCATTCCTTGTGGGCTACTTCTCCGATAGTGCAGTTGCAAAGCTGAGTGAGATCGCCGACGTACTCTTCGGAGCAGACCGCGGGAAAAAGAAGGTTAGGGTCGGTGCTAAGGTGAACGAGAATCGTTCACCTGAATCCGAGGAAAGCGATTTAAATCCCCGTGATGCAACACGACCTATAACTTAAGGATTCTGCAACAACCTGCTTCGGAGAGGCGAGATTCTCTCTTCAATTGTGGTGGTAACTGACATGAGGGATGCGTCTCCTCTTAGGTACCCTGGTGGGAAGTGGAGAATAGCGAGTTTTTTTGAGCGCCTACTAGGCCAAAATGCTCTCCACCGGCCACAGTATGTCGAACCGTATGCAGGTGGTGCAAGCCTCGCTCTGAGCCTGCTCCTTAGGGAAAAGGTGTCAGAGATTCATCTCAATGACCTCGATCCTGCCATTCACGCATTCTGGCATTCTGTGGTGACTCGAAATCGGGACTTCATTGAGCTTGTATCACAGGTTCCAGTGACACCAGAAGAGTGGGTAAAGCAGAAAGCCACTTATGCCAAGGGATTGGCTGCCGGGAGGTTTGCGTTAGGATTCGCGACTTTCTTCCTTAACCGGACAAATCATTCGGGCATTCTGAATGGTGGGATGATAGGCGGTAGAATGCAGAATGGGCCGTGGAAGTTGAATGTGCGGTTTAATCGGACAGAATTGCGTCGGCGCATACAGCGGATTGCGAAGGTCAAAAACCGCATTCACCTTCATTGCGAGGATGCTGTCCAGTTTCTGGTGAACCAGAGAGTTCCACAGAAAACTCTAGTTTACCTCGATCCACCGTACTACCGGCCTGGTAGGCACTTGTATTTCAATGATTACAAGCCCAGTGATCATCAGGCTGTAAGCAAGTGCGTGTGGCAGTTGAGTTGCCCTTGGGTAGTCTCCTATGATGACGTAGCCAAGATTCGAGAATTGTACAAGGGTGCAAAGTCTCGACGTCTGGTCTTGCTTCATACAGCAAGAAGCGCTCGCAATGGAAAGGAGGTTCTTTTCTTCTCACCTCACTTGCGCATTCCGGCGAGAATTAATTGAGCGTATCGCCGGTGCGCTCGCAATAGGAGCCCTACGCCTTTGCAGTTCCCGGGAACGCACGATGCGAGAAGACGATCCAACCAAAAGGCATAGCACACGAAGAGAGAGTGTCCGTCGTAGCGCGATACGACCTGCTCGGCGTCGCGCTCTATCTCCTCTTATGTCTATCCTCATGGCTTCGGAGGTCGGTCCAACCGATGTTCGAGTTGACGAGATTGTTCCGACGCATGTTGGGCGGAAGGCATATGGCCTTAGTTCATTACCTTCCGAGTGGGTTCCTCCATTCTGTGTAGTATCCGCTTCTTGCTTCGAAGGATCCCGCCCAACGGAGACAGTGGATGCATGGATCGCACAGTGCCTTTCTCGCGTGGGCCTCGCCGCTGATCGGCTGGTCATGGTTCGTTCAAGCGGTTCAGCAGAAACGATGCAGAATCGGGGGCGACTAGAATCTAGAGCATGCTTAGCATCGCACGTAGGACCCACAATACGCGAACTGATAGCACAGCTTCCAAAGCTCGCTGATGGTTGGGTTCACTGGATAGTTCAAGAGCGCTTACAAACGCGGAGAAAAGGACAGCTATCTAACGAACGGCGTGTAAGCAAAGAGAATCGAGACTGGATTGTGGAATTTGAGCCTGAAGGTGACCAGTCAGGACACACGGAACGTATTGCTGTCCGGCAATGGCGTGACGGAATCCAGGTGACAGAGTTTGACTTGAGTTGCACTTCTGAGCTTCAGATCGCTCTTTGCTTGAGACGTGTCGCCCTCTGGGCAACGAAGCTCTCCGAACGAACCCATTTCGAATGGATTTGGGACGGCAAGAAGGTTCATATAGTTCAGGTTGATGCGGCCGAACCCACAACAGGTGTCGATCCCCATGCGCTTCTTCCAGCTCACATAGCCGCCGTTGAGGTCTCATCCTTGCGGGTGTTTCGTCCGGCCAACGAACAGGACTACGGTCGTTTCACGAAGTTGCGGAATGCGAAGCTGTACAGGCAGCTTGGCTATGCAATGCCCGTTTTTTATGTAGCAGACGAGCCGGGCGTAATGAGTGCCATTCTTGCCGGCCGGATTCCTCCCGGGCTGGGCGGCGACCTCAAAGAACTTACGGCAAGGCCTTTGGTCATCCGCACCGATGGCATGAGCATCCCCGATGACAAGCGCGAAATGCTACCGCGTAGCGAGGAGCTTCGTTCCTCAACTCAAGCGGAAGATTGGCTCCTCGACTTCTTTAAGGCCGAAATCGAAAAGATTGGTGTGGCTGGAGGCCAGCTTTGCTTGATAGCTCACCACTTTATTCCCTCGGTTGCATCGGCGTGGGCACGCGCTGAGCCCGGAAAGCGGGTGGTCCGAATTGAATCGCTCTGGGGGATACCAGAAGGATTGTACTGGTACTCTCATGATACTTTTGAACTTGATACGCGGAGTGTCAAACTTGATTCTGATTCTCCAATCGAAGCGGTGCATTACGAACGTTGGTCTCGCCCGCGCTACAAGGGAACATTCATTGCCCCTGATAATAACGGCAATTGGATAGCCCACGAGCCAAAATCTCCGTACGACTGGCGACCTTCTATACGCAGATCGCGCTGGCTCTTTGAGATCGCTCGGACAACCAGGCAAGTGGCGGAACTTGAAAAGCACCCCGTGTCGTTGATGTGGTTCATCGATAACCATCCCGAAGCGACTGAGCATCAAGTACTGCCGTGGTTTCATAACAAATCAGAGCTAGCTGGCCCTCCCAAAGCCGCGCCGCGACGGAAGCTAACAAGCGCGACTGATTTCAGCATCACAAGTGCCAGTGACTGGGAGAGACTCCGGCAATCGCTTCAATCCGGGCAGCGGATTGAGCGCGTGGTCGTGAAGCCAGTTGACCCAGAACTAATCCGGAACTCAGAATTCGCTAGACAGCTGGCAGACCTAGCTGCGTCGAACAACTTTGTGGTCGAGTTGTCGGGTGGCGTTCTCTCACATGCCTACTATATCCTTCAAAGGCATGGTGCGCGGGTCGAATGCGCAGACCTATTTGGTGCTGATGAAGATGTCATTGAGTACAACAAACTCGTTCGCGACAAGATCCCGAATGTAATTCAAGCGCGCGGAGAGCATGTGGAAACGGTCAGACTCGTTGGCGATGCACTTGTTTCCGCCCTGCGCAAGAAACTGGTTGAAGAGTCCTTCGAGGCGCTCGATGCAAAGTCGGGGGAAGAGCTTGTGGGAGAACTAGCAGACGTTGAAGAAGTCATACAAGGGTTATGTCGCGCGTTAAAGGTGACTGATGAACAGGTAGAATCTGTGCGCATCGAGAAACGGAAGCGTCGAGGTGCGTTTGAGAGGGGTCTGATGCTCACGAAGACCGCAACGCCACATTCCATTCAAAAACAATCGGTCACTCCTGAGCCCTTACTGCTCGAACTCACAACAGAGCAAGCGCCCGAGCCTGTAATCTCGGATGAGACGGCGCTTCCCGCAAGGCCGCTGTACCGGAGGCCGGATCTCCGACAGCTCGAAAAACAACTTGAAAAGCTGTTCACGTTTGAGAAAGAAATAGACGCAATCAATGGCGTAAGGGGGGTGAAGGCGACCCTGAACTTTTCCATCCCATTGGAGAAGCAGCAAGAGCAAGCTTTCACCTTGACCCTTGAGTTTCACCGCATACACTCTTCGCTCCGCGGTGTAGTCCGACTCCGCCCTGAACTCTCACTCTCTTTGCATGACATTCCAGACCCACAACTTGAGATCGAATTCCCTGAGAAGAGCAAGGGCAAATGAGGACTAGGGCAATATTCAAGAAATGGATTTGCCAAAAGGGATGTTCATCGTGGAGCTACAACTGACTGAGACGGCTCCCAATTAGGTGGTGCGTTTGTGAGCTGCCAAAACCAGACCATTCTGGAAGGCCAGATTCCCCTTCCTGCAAGCCAGGCCTTAACTTACTTAGTAAGTACGGGAGACAATAGTGTCCAGTATCTGTCCCAGGAACGCCAGAGATAGGTCTTTGTCGGTCCAGAAACAGAATCCTCAATCTCCTCAAATGCGGCAAGTCCGAGACGGCAATTGCCTCTAGAGCCAAAATAGCGTTGGCATGTTTGGCATACGCCTCAGCTTCCAAGTCCATAAGCGTGCAGGTTGGGTTGCGTAATCTTTCGCCAGCAGCTGGAGGAGATATAGGCGGCCAATCGATTGTAAGCAACAATACAAACCACGATTGAACCCTGGAGCACATCCCGTCGTGTCATTGAGGCTCGGGGAGTGGTAGCATAGACATGGTCGGCGGGTTCGAATAGGTCCAGGAGAAGGTAAGGGAGGTGTGGGTGCGTACGTTGCTGGAGCAGATATGGCACGATGTGCGATTCGGGGCGCGGATGCTGGTCAACAGCCCGGGATTCACGATTGTAGCGGTGCTGACGCTGGCTCTGGGCATAGGGGCCAACACAGCAATGTTCAGCATCATTGATGCTATTCTGCTCCGGCCGCTGTCTTTCCCAGATCCAGAGCGTCTTGTACAAATCTGGGAGACCGACCGTCGGCAGGGACTTTTCCAGCAAACCATTTCGCCACACGAGTTCAACGATTGGCGCACCAATACTAAGAGTTTTGAAGTGATCGCCGCGTATAAGTTCGCCCCTCTAACTCTGATCGAGGAGGGTCGAGCGGAGTATGTGCGGGCGTCGGCTGTCTCGGCTTCGTTTTTCTCGGTGCTACGCGTTCAGCCCATGCTAGGTCGTGACTTCTTGCCTGAAGAAGATGCGCCGGGCCGAAACCGGGTCGCGATTCTGAGTTTTGCCTTCTGGAAGCAACATTTCGGGAGTGATCCAGCCGTGGTCGGCCGACAAATTGTCTTGAACGGCGAACCCCATACAGTGGTAGGCATCATGCCTCGAGAGGCGTGGTATCCGTTCTTTGCAGAAATGTGGACGCCGCTGGGGATCGATCTGGGCCGTGAACCCCGTGTGAATCACTACCTTTTCGCCATTGGGCGTATTCGCCCAAGCGTTTCCCTGGCAACAGCACAGGCAGAAATGGACACTATCACCCGCCAGATGGAGAAAGAGTACCCCGACACTATGACAGGGCATGGAATCAATCTCGTTTCCCTTCAGGAGGAACTTGTTGGCAATATCCGGCTCCGACTCTACGTACTTATGGCGGCCGTGGGTCTCGTTCTCTTGATCGGCTGTACCAACGTTACAAATCTTCTCCTGGCTCGTGCGGCCATTCGGCAGAGGGAGGTCGCTATCCGTGTGGCGCTTGGCGGTGGCCGCATACGCTTAGTGCGCCAATTCCTAACCGAAAGTGTACTTCTCTTCATGCTCGCGGGGTCTGTGGGGATCTTGTTCGCAGTTTGGGGAATGGGCCTGATTGGCAAGAGCATTCCTCTAAGCCTGCCACGCGCGGGAGGAGTCTCGGTGGACTACCGAATGTTGTGCTTTGCGCTGGGCGCTTCTCTCTTGACTGGAATCTTATTTGGCCTTGCCCCAGCCATCCAATACTCGCGGCCCACGGTGTTCGAATACTTAAAGCAAAGCAGCTCAACAACTACAAGCAGCCGGAGCCATCAGCGGCTACTGGGCATTCTGGTGATTTCCGAAATTTCGCTGGCCTTTGCCCTGTTGACAGGCGCAGCACTTTTAGGCCAGAGCTTCTTCCGCCTGCGAGGCATCCCCCTCGGCTTCCAACCAAGAAATGCTTTGACAATGCGAATGGACTTGCCTTCGGCGAAGTACGGTGAAATGCACCGGCAAGCAGACTTCGGTCGGGAAGTTGTTGAGGGCACCTCTAGCCTGCCAGGCGTGGAAGCTGTCGGAGTTGTCGACGACTTGCCGTTCAGCGGCTCGCGCACATCGAACTCCTTCGAAATTGAAGGCCGCCCACTCATCAACGCAAGCGAACTACGAAATGCCGATGTCCGCCGCGTCACACCTGGCTATTTCCGCGCTATGGGGATTCCTCTCTTACAGGGGCGTGAGTTCACCGATGCTGATCAAGGCGGTTCTCTGCCCGTCGCCATCGTCAACAGAATGTTTGCTCAGCGTTTCCTTCCCGAGGAGAGCCCACTAGGCAGGCGGATTCGCACTAGCTCGCAGGATGAAGTGCGTTTCTACGGTCGCCCACTCGCGTGGGAAATCATAGGCGTTGTGGGCGACATCAAGCACGACGCGTTCAATGCAGAGCCGGCACCGGAGGTGTACTTCTCGTTTGCTCAGAAGCCCTCGCGGCGGATCTTTCTGGTTATCCGAACGTTAGGGCCCCCCGAAGGCAGCATTGATGCTGTCCGCGCTACGGTGCAGTCGGTTGACCCGGAGCAGGCAGTCTTCAGTATCCAGACAATGGAACAGCGCTTGGCCAAGGTGCTCGACGCCCCCCGGTTAAATGCTCAGCTACTCGGCGTCTTCGCCTTAGTCGCACTCATCCTGGCTGCCGTAGGGACCTACGGAGTGATTTCCTATAGTGTAACCCAGCGCAGTTACGAAATCGGTCTCCGAATGGCCTTAGGGGCCCAGCCCAGCCAAGTCTTGGGTTTGGTATTGAGCTGGGGCGCCAGACTGACGATTCTGGGTCTGATTCTCGGCCTGATTGCTGCTGCAGCGTTGACCCGACTGATCCAAAGCCTTCTGTTCGGAGTCCGTCCATTGGATCCCGTGGTCTTTGGGGTTGTGGCTCTGCAAGTCGCAGCAGTTGCGCTTCTAGCCTGCTACTTGCCTGCCCGACGAGCGGCCAAGGTGGATCCGATAGTGACACTGAGACATGAGTGACGCGGTGCGCCCAGGGAAGTTCCTACCCCTTGAGGAGATGAAGAATGAAGAGTAGTAAGGTCGAAGGCGTCGGGTTAGCAACCTCAAGGCCACGCTCAGGTGTCTTGCGTGCCCCCACGCGGCGACAAGCCAACCTGGCGCGAGGACCCTTGTCAACCATCAAACAAGCCTGATGCCCTCTAACAACTATGCACCAACGAGTCCCCGCGCGACTGCATATAGTGCCAAGCCGCTGCGGTTAGATGTTCCAGTCTTGCGTAGTAAGCTTGACACGTGGACTTTAATTGATTGCTCGCTAAGGCTTAAGCGTTGGGCAATTTGTTTGTTTGTTTGTCCCGTCGTAACATGTCTCAGAATCTCCTCCTCTCGTTTGGTTAGGCTGGCTTGTTGTCCATAACTGACAACAGGAAGATATTGTACTATTCTCCGAAACAACTTCTTGTCGCAAAAAACGTCGCCCGACACAATAGTCTTGATGGCGGTTCGGAGTTCCCTCGGCGAAGCAGTTTGCTTGACAAAACCCACGGCACCCGCCTTTATTCCTGCGACAACATGCTCCAGGTGATCCTCTCTAGCGAGCAATAAGACTGGAGCCGCATCAGAGTATTGCTTTACGGATTCCGTGAGTTCCTCAGGGCGTCCAGGAAAAGTTACCAAATCGAACAGGACAAGGTCATGCTGCTTCCCCGGCTTTTTCTGAGGACCTGCACGGTCTGAAGTTATCACCGAGAACCCAAGTCGGTGAAGAATGGAGGCGAGAGCGGAACGAAACAATAGAGAATTCTCAACAAGCAAGATAGAAACGTGGCTCATCTCGATATCAGAAGCTTACCCGGGAATCTGCTGCCAAAATCTATCATCCTCTATGACTTCGGTCAATAGACCTGGTTGGTCCTCGGGCGTTCCAATCGGCCACACCAAGTGGCCAATAGACATACTGGCGGCAGAATAGCATAGTCACCGTGGTTAGGCCCTTGATACAGGTTCACGAAGGGTCAAGAGGTTTGTAGGTTTGTTAGGGAGCGGGGGTTGCGAAAAAAAGCCACGGAGGTGAGGAATGGCGGACGAATTGGAAACACTTGATGTGAATAACCTCACAATGGAGCAGGTGAAGGCTCTCAAGAACCAAGCGGTTGAGCGATTGAAAGCAGCCGGGGACACGGTGTTGGCCCAGTCGCACCAGAACGGGCATGGGCAACATTCCAGCCATACAGACCACAACACTAGGCCCCCAATCGAGCCGTAACCCCGCTCACCCAGGGATATGGTAAGAGATCGAGAACCATAGTAATGGCCGATTACGGGGAGCAGTAACAGCCGTCGGATGTTCCTCGTAGTGCCTGCATCCGGGAGGGGGAGAGCGAATCGCGTTCGGATCGTAGTTCGAAAGGCTTCCGATGTCATCCAGTGCGCTCATTGAGATCCGCGAGCAATCCGTAATCCCTTTCCACACTTATCTTTGGAAGATTGCCAGCCGATGCAACCTGAACTGTTCCTACTGCTACGTTTATAACCGGGCTGACCAGCGGTGGAGGCAACAGCCGCACTTCATGTCAGAGCAGACTGCGAGACAAACCGCGCTTAGGGTCAGGGAGCATCTTGAAGCACACAAGAAGGAGGACTTAGGTATCACGTTCCACGGCGGCGAGCCGATGCTGGGTGGCGTCAATCATCTGCAAATGTTACTTGAGGTGATCGACCAAGAACTCATCTCGCAAGGATTCAAGGTACGTCTAGCAATGCAGACCAATCTCACTCTATTTACGGAGGAGATTGGCGATCTTCTGCTCAAATACAATGTCTGCGTCGGTACGAGCTTGGACGGACCGCCGGAGCTGAACGATCTGTTTCGGATCGATCACCAAGGCCGTCCGTCCAGCGCTGCAGTCGAGCACAACCTACAGAAACTGCGGATGCCGCCCTACCAAAAGCTGTTTGCGGGCATTCTGTGCGTGATTAATCCCTTCTCTAGTCCGATTCGAGTTTTGGACCACTTGCTTAGATTCTCGCCACCGGGAATTGATTTCTTGCTTCCCTTGAATAATCACGATGATTTGCCACTAGGCAAGGTGAAAGACAAGGATTCCACTGCATACGGAGATTGGCTGATCCGGACCTTCGATCATTGGTGGGAACTGGGTGCACCTTCCGAGATTCGAATATTCAATTCTATCCTACGTCTGTGCTGTGGAATGAGCAGTGGGTTCGAATCCTTAGGGCTTGACCCCGTCGACTTGGTAGTGGTTGAGACCAACGGAGACATTGAGGGTGTTGATTCTTTGAAAGCCGCGTACGAAGGCGCGACCTGTCTATCCTGCAACGTCTTCGAAAACGACTTCGATACCGTCGCCTCACACGAGATGGTACGGTTTCGGCAGAACGGATTGAACGAGCTCTGCCAAACATGCTGCAGATGCCCCGTAGTCAAGATTTGCGGCGGCGGGTATATCCCTCATCGCTATTCTGCTGCAAGGGGTTTTGACAACCCCAGCGTCTATTGTCGGGATCTTGAAAAGATCATCCGACATATTCACGCGACCCTTAAGACCACGATCAATTCGGCCACCTGTGGAGATGTATTCGATGTTGCCGGGCACAGTTCTGCTAGCTAATGGCGGTGAAGCACAAGTAAGGAAGATTCTGATTCTCAAACTGTTTCTACTCTTGGATTTCTTGGAGAACGAACCCAATCAGCCAGGTTCATCAGCTCTGCGTACGATCAGCAGATTCAACGGTGCAGAACTAACCAAATATGGTAGCAGCTTCTTTTGGTATTTTGCCCGTCTTTGCTATAAATCGGTTGAGGAAACATCCGCATTGCCACCGAACTTGCGCGGGCTTTTGCTCGTGCACTTATTTGACTCTTTTTTTCCAGCGTTGAGGGATGGAGACAGTGTTTCACTGGAGGATGCCGACCTGCGCGAAATCGATATCCAGCTGCCTTGCCTCGAGGTCGGACTTCCACGGTCAGCGGAGCCTCGTCTCCTCGCACGTACATCAAGTAGCGAGATTCTTGCTCACGGACGAGCTGGAGAACTTCGCATCGACCTATCAGCCCCTGGCGACTACACCTTGCGGCGGATCCAGATCGCACCGTCCGCCCAGGTGCTATTCTCGATACACTCGCTGCTTGCTGATCCGGTGGCGGAACAGAAAATCGCGCGACTGTCGGACGCCGATGGGGGTGAGTTCGCGAAACAACTCAAGTTGGGATTGGAACTTATCGAAAGTGCCGACCCTACAGTTGCTAGGCAAATTCACAGGGAGATCAGATGGTACTTTCCGATCCAGACCCCGAATAAGGCTAAAGTGCACAACTCATTCACGGTAAGCATCCTAGATGGAGCTATTTTCCTATCGGAGAGTTATAGTCATGTCTCGCTGGCGGAAGCATTGGTCCACGAGTTCCGCCACACCGAGCTCTGGCGTGCAATGACGATCGAGCCACACCTCCGTGGCCCAGACGAGCCGCGTTTGTATTCGCCTTGGCGACCTGACCCACGTCCCCTTCTTGGGCTATATCACGGAATCTATGTCTTTACTGGCCTGTTGGAATTTTTCTTCGAGGCGGGAAAAAGATCCACGCTGCAGCCGCACCATGCTCAGTTCAGAAGGCGAAAAGAATTCATCTACTTTCAGCTTCGCACTGCGCTGTCCCAGGTTCCAAGGGGGTCTCTCACGCCCAGAGGACAGCAATTCATCGAATCTATTCGGCAGATCGTCGACTACTATGGCGAGCTTCTCAATCTGCGCCCCAAACCAGTAGAGGAGAATCAGAGGCAGCATTTGCAGGATTGGCTGGTGCGTAATCCCGAGTTCGAACAGTACGTCATGCCGGCACCCGGCCTTTGGGCCGGCTCCCAGTTGGCATGAAAAGAAGGAGGAGTCCTATGACCGTCAAGTCATCGAGCAGACCCAATTCCAGCGGCGCGAATCTGGAACGAAGAGAATTCGTAAAGCAGGTAGGTTTCTTAGCATTGTGCGGATGTATGAGTCCAGGGTTCGCGATGGTCGAATCGTTTTCGTCGCAAAGTGAGGACGTACGTCTCGTGGTGGGGGCGCTGTTCCATCCCTACTATCGGCCACATGACTGGCCCATCTTGTGGGGGCGGCAGCCGGAAAGAGTATCCTTACTAGGAGCTTACGACAGCAGCATGGCCACCGGCCTGGCAACCCAGATCATTTGGGCAAAGAAAATCGGCCTGAGCTATTTCCTTGCTCTCTACCGGCCGGACAGGCCATCACAGGATCGAAACCTAGAAACTCTGTTCGCGGTTGCCAAAGAACATAGTTTCCCCGTTGCACTTTGCGTGGATCAGGATCAACCGGAGACAGGCGGCAACTTCGCCAATCGAGGATCGAATGTGAAAGGGTCAGAATTCGATACAAAGCGGTTGCCCGCTCAGTTCCTCTTCCACCCAGCCTATCTCAGGACCCCCTCGGGTAGGCCCGTAATTGCGATTGTTGATACTGATGGTCTGGGTTCCGAGAGCCGGTTGCGGAGTCGTCTAGTCGGCGCCGGAATCGATGGGGCCCTTTTGCGCATTCCATCTTCCTGGCGGTGGCGTCCTCGCGGAGAATCCGACCTCCACATGGTGCGAGCCGCGGGAGAGAATGGTACGTATCTCGGATTCTCTGTAGACCGCACCACATCCTTGCCTATGGTCAAGA
This sequence comes from Acidobacteriota bacterium, assembly GCA_022616615.1. Lineage (GTDB taxonomy): Bacteria > Acidobacteriota > Terriglobia > Versatilivoradales > Versatilivoraceae > VFZK01. Next base: position 7,064 of record JAKEER010000604.1, on the reverse strand, counting down.
GGATTACTACAGATAGCGGCGGCTCCGCAGGCGAATCGATTGCCGCTATGCTCGTTTGTCCACTGCGGGAAATACATGGGAACAGCAAGCGGTTGACAGCCCACCTCGTGTTGCCAAAGATTCAGCTGGGTTCAGAGAGGGTTACGTACGTGATCTTAGACGCCTTCAACAACTGGGGAATCGCAGCACCTCTTGAGCCCAGCACCGCTGTTGGTGAAGCCTATGTTTCGGCAGTTTCGCAGTGGTCGCGAATGTTAGGTTGACAACTTCACCGCGCGGCTGGCGACATACCTGTTTGTTGGCGTGGCGCTCGGAGTGGCTAGGGCGGCCCGACAGGAGAGTGGGAGTGTCACTGAACGTGGCTCATCTTGTCAGGCCTGCAGCATACTTGGCGGTTGCTGCTGTTGTTCTCGCTTCACTCCCCTTGAAATCCACGGCTGGCGAGCGTTTTAGTATTTCTAACGAAAACTCCGATATTCTCTATACCTTTCGCTTTATCTCGACCAATCCCCCCCGCATGGCCGTTCAAATCGAGTTTCAGGGCGGCGGATATGGGTTCTCGGTGCTTGGTCTTTGCTTGCACAGATGGCCGGGCCTTCAGAATTGTGAGCGAGTGATCGGCAACCTGACCGCACGTGCAACTCACACCGACCGCAACCTTCAAGTTGAGCACCCGGAGTCACAGATCTGGATCGTCGATCACGAGCCGAGTGAGGATATCGTCGTTTCGTATGAGCTGATCCCAGGCTCAGAGTCAACCGGGCTCAGTGGAGCTTACGAGCCGCAGGTTGCATCTGATTCAGTTCTTTTCTACGGCAACTCAAGTCTCCTTATCCCTGAGCACCTTGCAACGCAGGCAGAAGTGACGGTTCGGTACCGATGGAACACGCCTTTGCCGGCCGGGATGACGCCGATGTCCTCGTTCGGGGTCGGGGACATGACAAAGACAATCCGATGCTCACTTCCAAGATTTTTGCAAAGCATTTTTTTTCTCGGATCTACGTATGCATATTCCGCCCATCCTGATCGATGGCAATCTGATCTTGAAGTGGTGTGGCTGAACACACGCGTATCGCCAGATGAGCAGGCCAAATGGATGGCAACCTTGCTGTCTGCGCGCCAAGCCGTGTCGGACTACCTTCACACTCAAATCGCCGACAGGTTCGCTTGGTTTATCGTTCCGAACAGTAATAAGAACATTTCGGCACTGGCACTCGTTTCTAGCTTTGTGTTGTTCGGGCCACCCCCACTTTCATCTGCTTCTCGAGATGAAATGATTCGCGTGCTGCTTACTGCGGCTCATGAATACGTGCATAGTTCCCCTGAAGGACGCATAGAGCTGGTTGATGGCGAGGGGGCTCCACGGTTGTTTCCGGAAGGCGCTGCTGAATTCGCTGCTAGGCGCGCTCTAGCAAGAGCAGGGCTGGTTTCGGCAGAGGAGTGGGCTGAACTGATCCGTCGCAAGCTTCGCAAGTATCATTCCCAAGCGCAACGAGGCTCCGTCAGCGTAACGAATCCGGAAGCCCGTGATATTGCAGGCGACCTGATGGCTATCGTTATAGATTCTGAGATTCGGCGGGCCACGAAAGGAAGCAAGGAGCTGCGGGATCTGATCCAGGCTCTTGCTGTGCAGGGGAAAGAGGAGGGCGGATTTGTGAAACTCCCATCGACCGCCCTCCAAACCACCCTGGCGAGGTTCACTTCCTCATCATTCGCATCTCAAATAAGTGCCCTCAGTAATGGCAGCATCCCGATCCGCCTCTACGAAGATACATTTGCCGGTTGCGCAAGGGTAAGTGATGAACCTATCTGGTCGTTCGATCTCGGTCTGGACTTATCAAAGTCCATTTCTAAGCGACGGATCACTGGGGTTCGGCAAGACGGCGAAGCCTGGAAGGTGGGACTACGAGACGGGCAAATGCTGCTGTATTGGAGCGTTCAAGTAGGAAGGCCAGACCTTCCCGCCCAGTTTGTGATTGAGCGCGATGGTCAAAGACATTCCGTAAACTATTTTCCTCGCACACAAGGTGAGGGGCCACAAGACATTTCACTTGTCGATTCGGGAATGAACTGCAACGCTATATTTTAGTTACGCTTCTGTAAGGAGATCACGGTCCAAACTTGAAAAGCGGGTACCCCTTCCGACAGATCGGGCAACGCACCTAGTGGGATCGATTGGAGACTGATGTTATCCACCCACATTCCCGCCTTTCGCGATCTCTACACGAAATTTCTTGCTATTCGCATGGCCTGGGTGATCGACGAAGTCACAAATCGGTTCCCCAGTGAATGCACTGAGCTTGACATCCCAGATAATTGGAAACTCTTTTCGTCCTTACGAGGCCACAACCTTGTAAGGGCGCTCCAAGAGCCAGCTCTCGAGTTCTGGGTGAGTGACATGAGCGCCCTGTTGGCGACAAGCGGAAATCGCCTTCGCCCCGAGACTCATGTGCCTCGCGCGTTGGCACGATTCTCTGCCCTTATGATGAATTACGTGGAGTTGTTCCAGGATTGCCCTGTCTCTGGAAGAGTTACCGTGATAGGTTCGCGCGCCTTGCCGCTGTTTCTGAGCAAGGCCGTTCTGCGCAGGACGACCCCGCGAAGAACACTCCTTAGATGGGCTTACCGACAGGGACGGCTTTCCATTCGAGACGAAGCAGGCGCTGAAATGGTTCTGGGAATTGACGAGAGCTGCTATGTCGAAACGATGAGACATATGGAGTGGGCGCTGGAAACGTCCCAGCCCCTGGGATCTGTCCAAGTCTTTTCGCACGCCCTTTGTATTGACCACGACTCCAACACCAACCCGTGCGAGTTCTACAGCGGGGTCCTGTATGCCTATGACCAGCTGCCTTTACATCTTCAAGAGACGATACAAAACTTGGTGCGAGTCGTCGCGCCGTCCTGTACCACCCATCTGCATAATGGGCTCGGCCATATTGGGTTGAGTACTCCTTGCCCCGAGACTCTTGCCCAAACTCTGGCTGAAGAGTTAGTTGGCAGAATATCACAACTTTACCGTTTTCGAACCGGCGCAAGTGTAATAGCTGACCTTGGAGTGTGCTGTCAAGAAGAGCTCATAGAAAGAATTGAGGCAGAACTACGGCCTCAAGACACGTCCTTCCCGCTCTCATCTTTCCTAGAGCAGCTAATAATTGCTTGTGTACGAGGTTCACGGATTGAGACTGGATCGCCTGATATGAATCGCGTGGAACGCTTGGACTTTACTCAACTTGTGACCAAGGCCAAGGTCGCAGATCCAGTGGGAACGCGTTGGAGTGAGGCCAAGTGCCGACTAGAGAACTCGCGACAAGTAGTGGGTTGGCAGATTATCGACGAACTGACAAGCCTGACAAAAGAGAAACGGATTTCGCTCCAAACCGCCTTGAATCACGAGGAAAATGTCGAACTTGCACAGTATGGCCTTGCTTGCGTTGACTACATTGCAGGACGGTTTCGGTCAGCTACACACCATTTGCTGCGCTGCCTGGCGGCAGATCCCCGCTGCGAGAACTATTGGGCTTTGTTGGCCTTTTGCTGTAGGTATCTTGGACGGCTTGACTTGTTCGAGGACATCGTCTTCGATTTGAATCGCGATTTAGGCCTTTGCTCGCGAATCTCAAGTGTTCTGGCCACCCATGAATGAGCCGCTTGCAAGCATCCGTAGGCTCAAAGGGAACAGTTGGCTGCTTCCGCTCTATGCCGCAGTTCTGCATCAAGTGCGACGCTCCATGGACGATTGGGTTCCGGTCGGATCGCTGGAAGAATTCAAGCTTCTCATGAACCGGCTCGGCATGACCGTACTGGAGGATTGTATCTTCCAACAGATTGGAAAACAGGAGAGAGTACCCGGCGCCGAGTCTGCTCCAACGACACGCGCCCGCGCCTTTGGAATCGGTGCGATGAAACACTTGAGAGGCTGGAACGAGGTTCACGTCATCCTCTCTACCAAGAGGGAGTGGGCCGAGGAGACACTACACGCAGCTTGGTACCCCCTTGCTGTGTCTGGGGGCCGAATTCTTCCAAGACCAAAGATCGACGCGCTACGGTTGGGCCTGGCCTTTGGTTATCCAAAATGCTGCGTGGACTCGTTTCAAAAACAGAATGACTGGAAAGCGCAAAGTCAATTAGTAGTGACGTACCGACGGTCGGTGGTCAACTGGCGGGTGAACTGTCTTACTAAGCACACACCTTATATGACAGTGTTCCACATACCCTGCAGCCAGGATTGTGCAGAGTCAATTGCTATGTCCGACTCGGTACTCGAAGCTGTCCGGAGTTTCGACGAGTCCTATGCCAAATCAATACGCGATTTTCTTGCGGGGACGTTTTTCGTGCTTAACGAGGATGCGATCTTCAAGCTTTACAATGCGAATGTCCTAAGTGAGCGAATCGTCCAGTTCAATGGTGTCGAAAACGTAATTCAGTCGCGTCCTGCAAGTAGAAGTGCCCAAGCGATAGAAAAGATCTTGAGCGAAGCTACATATGCTGAAATCCAAGATGGAGTGGTCTTGACCTCCAACGGCGCTAGGGAGTATTTCTATGAATCATCTTTCAGGTTCGGTTGGTTTGAAGATCCGTTCTTCGTAGTGTTCGAATAGTGTTCCAGGAGGACCGAATGCAGTGGGAGGAGAGCTCAAGCGATCTTTTTCGGAGGTGCAGCTGTGCAATTGGAGTCAGAGAACCTTGACTCAACACTCCAGAAAGTGACGGCTACCTGCCCGTACGTGCAGAGGTTGTTTGGAGAACCCTTGCTTGCTACGATTTGTCCCGATGTCGAGGAGCTCAATCAGGAGCTCGCCGCACTCATTCTTGACGAAGAGAGCAGGCAGAGCTCGGTCGCACAATCGAATGTCGGCGGATGGCAGTCTGATAAGACACTACTAACTTGGAAGCATCCGGGGGTCGGACGATTGGTGTCGTTGATCGATGTAGGAGTCTATCTTCTAATGTCGGAACTGATTGGCGAAGAAACCGTCGACGCACTCCCGACGAAGTGGAACGTTTCAGCATGGGCGAACGTCAACCGAGAGACGCATTTCAATGCCCTTCATTACCACGTAGGTGGATTTTGGTCCGGTGTCTATTACGTCGCGATTCCGGAGAGCGACAGGCCCGAGAGCGGAGCTATTGTGTTTCGCAATCGGACACTCTCGCCTCTGCTCGCTTCCACCCTAACAGCGCCTGAGCCCCTGCGTAAAGCATTCAAAGCCGAAATCTGCTTTAAGCCCGTCCCCGGCATGCTGCTGATCTTTCCCAGTTGGGTGGAACACTGGGTTAATCCGCATTTCAGCAAGAGTCCACGGATTTCCATTGGATTTGACATTCTGTACTAATGCCCCGACAGAGTCCCTTGTTGTGCATTTGCCAAATGGTTACAACACGGTGTTGGGTCCTGGCGGAACCGCACTCACCGTCGTTAAACAGCAGAGAGCCGGGGCTTGCGAGAGCAGTATTATGCGGGCCAGATGTCTTGATCCTGGACGAGCGACATCTGCCTCGACCCGCAAGCCGAATCTGAAGTCATGGAACAGCTAGAGCCATTCGTGCAAAGGCAGACCAGCCTATTTTACTTTGGATAGGGCTTCCATGCTCTCTTACGTCGACCTGGTTCTGTCTCTTCCCGTCGGCGCTTTGATGACATTATGACGTGTCACGCATGGCTACCGGCGCAGTAAATTGCTGGTGGGCACCCGCTGAGCGTGACCTCAAATCGTGACAAGAGGCGTGTGGGTTCGGAAGCGCCACCGGCCTAGAGGAAGGCCCCAGGCACAATATTCCTTACGGCTGCCGCGTTTCCCCTGCAGTGGTGCAAAGCCATGCGTGTTACTGTTAGAATAACTTTAGAGCGCGGATATGGAAAGTCCGCCGAGGAAAGAAAACGATAGATATTCCGCGACCGGAGATGGCGCGTCAGCGGCGGCACCGCCGCATCATCTTTGGGGCCGCTGTCGTCGTAGCGCTCGTCCTTATTACGGTCACTATCTCGCGCCTTGAGCCCGCCGCGCCCAGCGTGGAGCGCTCCACCGTCTTGATCGACACAGTCAAGCGCGGCTCCGTGCTTCGTCAGGTGCGCGGCGCCGGCACGCTGGTCCCAGAAGATGTGCGATTGATTCCGGCCGCCACGGACGCCCGCGTCGAGCGCATCGTTGTTCTTCCCGGCACCACTGTGACGGCCGACACTGTAATCCTGGAGTTGAGCAACCCCGAGCTTGAGCAGCAGGCACTGGCAGCGCAGATGGAGCTCCGCCGCGCCAAGGCCGAGCATGCCAACCTGCGCGTGCAACTCGAGAGCGCGTTGATGACCCAGCGATCCGAAGCCGCTCGCGTCGAAACGGATTTCTTGGAAGCCAAGCTCCGCGCCGAACGTGACGACGAACTGGTCAAGCTCGGCCTAGTTTCCGACCTTGACCACCGCATCTCCAAGGGCCGCGCCGAGTCGCTTGCCACTCGCCACCGCCTCGAGCAGGAGCGCCTGGCCGTCGCCAACAAGTCCATCGAAGCGCAGATGGAGGCCAAGCAGGCCGAGGTTGATCAGCGCCAGGCCCTCTACGAGTTGCGCCGCAGTCAGGTGGAAGCCCTGCGCGTGCGCCCCGGAATGTCCGGCGTGCTCCAGCGCGTGCCCGTCGAGGTTGGCCAGCAGGTTACCGTGGGAACGAATTTGGCCCAAGTTGCCGACCCCACCCGCCTGAAGGCTCAGCTTCGCATCCCCGCCACGCAGGCGCGCGACATCCTGCTCGGGCAGAAGGCTGAAGTGGACACCCGCAATGGCGTCATCCCCAGCCATGTGATTCGTATCGATCCAGCGGTGCAGGACGGCACCGTCACCGTGGACGTCGCTCTCGATGCCGCGCTGCCGCGCGGCGCTCGCCCTGACCTCAACGTCGACGGCACCATCGAACTCGAGCGTTTGGAAAACATACTTTACGTTGGTCGCCCGGCCTTCGGACAGGAAAGCACCCGCGTGGGGCTCTTCAAGCTCATTGAAGGCGGCCGCATGGCCGTGCGCGTCCAGGTCGAGCTCGGCCGCAGCTCGGTCACCCTGATTGAAGTCCGAGAAGGTT
>JAKEER010000603.1 GCA_022616615.1 Acidobacteriota bacterium | reverse complement strand
TGGTCGTCACCGACAAGCGTGGAAACTTCATTCCGAATCTAACGCAAAAGAATTTTCGGGTTTACGAAGACAAAGTGGAGCAGAAGGTAACCAACTTCAGCCCCACCACGGCGCCCCTCACGATCGTCATGGTCGTTGAATTTGCCCGGACTCTGGCGTGGTGGTTTGACGATGTCATTACGCCGACGGCCGGTTTCATCAACCTGCTGAGACCCGAAGACTGGGCGGCTCTGGTAGCCTACGACATGCGGCCCGAAATCCTGACCGACTTCACCCAAGACAAGCGCGATCTGTACGCGGGGCTGAACCGCATGCGCATCCCGGCCTTCAGTGAAACGAATCTGTTCGACGCGCTCAAGGACACGCTGGACCGTCTCGAGGAAGTTGACGGGAAGAAGGCCGTGCTCCTCATCAGCACTGGCATCGACACATTCAGCAAGATCACCTTCGACACGATGCTCAAGCGAGTGCAGACCACCAACGCCGTCATCTACTGTATTGGCATGATGCAACTGGCGCGGGAGTATCTTGATGCTCGTGGCTATCTGGCGCCCGAAGAACGGTTGACCTATCTTCAGGCCGACAACCAACTGAATACTTTTGCGCGTCGAACGGGCGGAAAAGCCTGGTTCCCGAGGTTCATCGGTGAGTATCCGGGCATTCTCCAACAGGTGGGCATCGAGCTGAGAAACCAGTACAGCATGGGCTATCAGTCGGGCAATCCGAACCGGGACGGAAAGTTTCGCAAGATCAAAGTGGATGTCGTGGATGAAAGCGGCACAGTGGTTAAGAACGTCGTCGCCCGTGCCAAGGAAGGATACCAAGCGCCGAAAGGGTAGACGCTTTCATCCCCGGTGACCCTGGCTTCCGCCGGGGGAGCCGGGGGCTTTCGTGGAGGTCTTATGTTGCGAAAGCCAGCCGTTGCCGGAAGATTCTATCCTGCCGATAAAAAGACGCTTCAGTCGGACATCGTTCGCTACCTGGGCGCCGTTCAAGCGGACCTCAGCGCACGCGGCGTCATCGTTCCTCATGCGGGCTACATGTATTCGGGACATGTCGCTGGAGCGGTTTACGCGCGGCTAAGGATTCCTGCCAGAGTCATTGTTTTGTGCCCCAACCACACCGGGCTGGGAGCCTCGCTCTCGGTCATGAGCTCGGGCAGCTGGGAAATCCCACTCGGCAGGGTTCCGATCGACACAGCCTTGGCAAAGAGCCTGGCACGCCACTGCCATCTGCTAACCGAGGATGCATCGGCCCATCAGTCTGAGCATTCCCTCGAAGTCCAGCTTCCGTTCCTGTTCCATCTGCGCAGTGATTTTCAATTTGTTCCAATTGCGGTTGGAACCAGCGGTTATGCCGCGCTGGAGAGTCTGGGGAGGGGGATTGAAGCGGCCATCCAGGAGCTGAGTGACGAAGTTCTGGTGATCGCCAGCAGCGATATGAACCATTACGAGTCTGACGAGGCCACACGTGTGAAGGATCAGAAAGCCATCGATCGTATTTTGGCTCTGGAACCAAAAGGGCTTTACGACACGGTCAAGTCTGAGTCTATTTCCATGTGTGGCTATGGCCCGGCGATCGCAATGATGCATGGGGTTCAGCCGCTGACTTCCAGGAAAGCAGAACTGATCAAGTACGCGACTTCAGGAGATGTAAGCGGCAACCGGAGGGAAGTTGTGGGCTACGCCGGCATCGTTGTGCACTGAGGATGAGGGACGGCTCTTAAGCGTCGGAGCACGTCGGGCACAGTCTTCCTGAACTTTCTCAGCAGGTCTTCAGCAAGGAGCAAGAATCCGATTCTTTCATCCTCTTCGTAATGGATTCGTGCGGCTGGAAGCAGCCCTGGATCCAGGGCGGGCTTTCCCAGGGCTTTCCCTAGCCAGCCACCGGAGTTTGTACATTTAGGGGTGGGCACCAGGAAGGCCCATGAGTAGCACAAGGTTAGAGTTACGCCGCGGCTAGGATGCCCTCACTTACGGTCGGGCTCCCGCTGGCTCCGCCAGCACTGAGCTAGCTAAATGGGCTAGCGGCAAGACCAGTGCGCCTGACAGGCTTCAGCTTGGAAAGCGGCAGCCTGTTGCAGCTTTCCTATCGAACTTCCACAATCCTGACTCAGCAGTTGCTGCAGAAACTTGAATCACGGAGAACTGCATTCATGGATATCGCGAACAAGGTCGCTCTGATCACCGGTACCCGGCGCATCGGAAGCGTTGTGGGAGTGGAGCTTGCCCGGCGCGGCGCCGATATTGCCCTGGGCTACAACCGATCGCGGCAAGAGGCCGAGGCGGCAGCGTCGCAGATTCGGTCACTCGGTCGAAAGGCACTGCCGCTACAAGGGGATGTTTCAAAAGCAGCAGAGGTCCGAAACCTGGTGAGCCGTGTCGTCAGCGAGTTTGGCCGGGTCGACGTGCTGGTGAATATGGCTTCCGTTTACCGCGCTCAACCATTCGAAGAAACAACCGAGCAGGAATGGGACGACAACCTGAACGTGAACCTCAAGAGTGCCTTCCTGTGCGCTCAGGCAGTCGTGCCCATCATGAGGGGAAACGGCGGGGGACGGATCATCAACTTCGCTGACTGGATTGCGGCCAGCCGCAGGCCCCGCTACAAAGGCTTCGTGCCGTACTATGTTTCCAAGGCCGGAGTTATCGGTCTGACGGAGGTTCTGGCTCTTGAACTGGCTCCTCATCAGATCCTGGTCAATGCCATCGCGCCGGGTCCGATTCTCGCACCTCCCGACCTGACCGAGGAGGAAGACCGGGAAGTTCGAAAGGCGACACCTCTTGGCCGCTGGGGAGGCGAGATCGAGATTGCCAAGGCCGTTATAAGCCTAATTGAAACGGACTTCATCACCGGCGAATGCATTCGCGTGGATGGAGGACGGCATGTGCATTGAGCGACATTCCTCTGAAAATCCCCTCTTGGGAGTGGGTGCTCGTCCTCGACCAATGCTCAGTACGACGACGAGAACGAGGACGAGCAATCAGGTTCATCGGTGGTGGCGCTACTTCGGCAACCTGGGGAACTCCGACGCAAATGAACTCCCCTCCTCAACTGCGGAGAGCCTGCTGAGGCCAGCGGTCTCAGCAGGGGTGGTTCGTCCTAGCGCCGCTGTCCTGTTTCGGCAGCTAGTTGGGGCTGTCTGTCTCCTGGCTATTTGCTGGCTTTGGGTGCCCCGAGCCCTGGCTCATGAGATCGGGCTCAGTGTTGTTGAGTTGCGACTCGAACGCGAACGGCTGAGTGCGCAGCTCACCTTTGCGCAGAGCGAAGTGGAAGAGCTGATTGCAGCCGGGAAAAAGGGCACTGGCGATGGGAATCCAGCCGGCGCCCGGACAAGCTTGGAAGCGCTGGCGCCCGCGGCACTTGAAGTCACCTTGGATGGACGTCCACTTCAATCCAGCCGCGTCGTCGTGCAGGCCGAGCCCAACAACACCATCCAGTTTCGGCTCGATTTTCCGATGGCAGCCGGCTCGTTGCTTGGCTTGCGTTCAACGCTTCCTGCCAGGTTGACGGCCGGACATCGCCAGTTTGTAGTTCTGCGAAGTAGATCGGGACAGATACTTGCCGAACGGATTCTCGACGGCAACAATAATGGCTTTGAAGCCGATCTGGCAGGGCTAGGCGCATCCGAGGCGAAGCCCGAATCATTTCGTCAGTTTCTTGCGCTGGGCGTGGAGCACATCCTGACAGGCTACGATCATGTCGTCTTTCTACTGGGGCTTTTGCTGGCTGGAAGCGCTTTCTGGAGCACTGCGAAGATTATTACTTCGTTTACACTGGCGCATTCCATCACGCTGGCGCTAGCTGTGCTGGACGTCGTGAGAATTTCGCCCGGCGTCGTTGAACCGCTCATTGCAGCTTCCATCGTGTACGTTGGCTTGGAGAACATCTTTCAGCGTGATCTGCGCTGGCGCTGGTTGCTCACCTTTGTCTTCGGTCTGGTCCATGGCTTCGGCTTCGCCTCGGTGCTGCGCGAGCTTGGCATTGGCGCGGCAGGCGCCGGCGTGGCTGTGCCGCTCATCTCGTTCAACTTGGGTGTCGAGATTGGTCAGATCGGAATCATGCTGCTGGTTCTACCTCTCATCTGGAAGCTCAGATCCCGGCCGTTCTTCGTGATGCGCTGTGTGCCCACGTGCTCTTTGCTGGTAACCCTGGCAGGCGGCTATTGGCTAGTGCGGCGGACACTGCTGAGCTAAGTGAAAAGTGGGTCGGCGGAAATGGCAGGGCCTCGTCCGAGGCGCGGTTTGGCGCCAGCAAAGTCCCTTGGAGCCGGGGTAAAATTGCCACAACGCTGTAGGGAACGCCACGTGGCGAGTGAGCGCCGATTTCAAATCACTTCGCCACGCCACAGGGAACGGGACGGTGCCCGTTCCCGACGAGGACCGAATTGCTGTGAAGGGAGTTCTTCGGTGCGGCTGCCACGTTTCGATGAAAACTCTTCGTCCTCGTCGTCGTTCTCGTCCTCGGTCTTTCTGGGAAGATACAAGCCGAGCACGAGGACGAGTACGACGACGGTTTTCAGAGAGGAAGCCACCGGGTTTGGCTACCCGGTCCTGCCAGGCCAAACTCTTCCTACCTACCCATCCTTCCCCTCACGGTCGCTCTATTTTCCTGACTGCTGGCTCCTGAATGCGTGTTACCCGATTGCGACCTCGAAACGCTGTCGCGTGAAGAGTGTCCCTGGTAGCTCGGCGGCGGCCCAACGGGCTGCATAGTGTGTCCGCGGTGGGATGGCGGCGGCCCTGCCGGGTTGCTCATGGCACGGGGCGGCGAGGGCGGCGTGTAGGGGTTGAACCGGCTCGAAGGAGACTCGCGCTGAACGGGCCGGGAAGGGTAACGGTCGTTGCTTCCCGAATCGATTCGGCCTCGATAGACTTCATAGAGACGTTGTCTGGACGAGGATCGGTCTTCAGAGTTCGAAGACGGCGCGTTAGGTGTTTGATCGATGGGTGGACGCGCCACAGGAGCGGTGGGCCTGGCCCAAGTCGACGGTGAGAGCCGCTGTCCTGAGGCGTCCAGAGAGCTTGAGTCGGGCCCGTCCAACCGGTAGATCCGCTGGCGCTGCTCAGAGCGCACGGCGCTGCGGTTGCCCCAGTTGTCGTAAGAGCGTGTGCCTGATTCCGTCTGGGGCTGCCCCGAAGCGGACACGCTCGGAATGGTGCGCAGGCCGGAACCTGTGTTTGTGGTGGGCGAGTTGTTGCCGAAACCGGAAGTGCCGCGTGTGCTTAGGCGGCTTCTTTCCTGGCGCAGCCGTTCAAGCTGTGCTGAGGGTTCTTGGGATGGGGAGCTCCTTCCCGCATTCAGTATCCGTTCCCGCAGGTTGCGGCGGGCCTCGAGATCTTCGTTAGTATAAACGCGGGGCGCTGGGTTGCCGGCCACGGGCATCCGGCTCGCGGGGGTGGGCGCAACGCGCGGCTGGCCCGCGATGATTCTCCCATCAGTATAAGGGTCGCGCGGAGAGCGGAAACCGCGCGCAGGCGTGCCGTTGACGAAACTGTCGTGCGGCAGATAAGTGACGGCGCCGCGATGGCCGAAGTTTTTCGACACAAAGACATTCACGCCACTGTGGCCATAACCGTACCACGGCTCATACGGCGCGAGCGGCACCCAGCCCACCCAATGCGGCCCCTGAACCCAGTTCACGGCCCCGGGGCACCAGGAGACGTAGCGCGGCCCCGGCACCCAGCTCCAGCCGTACCCGGTCACGTTGGCCCAGCGGCCATAGTGGTAAGGGACCCAACCCCAGGGTTCGTAGGAAACCCAGGTCCAGCCGAACGAGGAATACCAGACCCAGCGGCCCGAGCGGAAGGGAACCCAGTCGATGGAGACCGTTGGCCTCCAAATTCTTCCGTAAGTCGGAACGTCATACCAAGAGCCATAGTTGTAAAGATCCGCGGTTGTCCAGCCCCGGTCTCCGTAGTGAAATCGCTCTTGAGTAATTTTGGAGAGATAGTCCTTGCGCTCATCATTCCAGCGATCCCAATCGTCCTTTACATAGTTCGTCTCGAGATAATAGCGGTCGGCATCCTGGCTGAGGAAGCGAACCGTTTCGCCATTCCGCAAAAAGAGACGCGTGCTGGCGCCTGAAACCTCCACCCGGCCGTGAAACACCACCAGCCGCCCCGAACCATCGGTTTCCACGTCGAGGCGAAAACTCGCGGCATCGCGCAGGCGTGCGGAAAACAGCGATGTGTGCACGGCGAAACCTGCCGCAGGCAGTATGTCGAAGCTGGCGAGTCCCTGGTTCAGCCGGATTTCAATCCCTTGCGTATCGTTGACATCGGGCAGGCGGGAGAGTTCAACAATGGTATTTTCCGAGAGGCGTGCGAAGCTGCCGTTTTCAAACTCGACCTCTGCCCGGCCGTCGCGTCCCACCCAGATCTTGTCGCCTTCCAGGATGGGCGTATTGATGCTTAAGTCAACCCAGCGGTCCAGGTCGGTGCGCTGATAAGTGACGTCCCCTTGAACCAGGCTGACGCGCAGCAAGCGCGCCGGCGAAGAATCGGCCGCCTGGAAAACCGGGCATGTAATCACGAAAACTGCACAAATAAGGGAAAGCAGTTTGGCGCGCATGGGGACCTCATGTCGAGCTCACGAGATGTCTGCTATTAAGATGGTAGAGCATTTACAGAGGTTGTCAATGGGGACGGGGCTGAGGCCCCGGGTCGCGTCAAAGTCAGAATCAGAGCATTCAGCCAACCGCTGGCGTAAGCCAGTGGTGGAGGTACTGGGCCGCTTCTTGCTCCCGATGCCGCAGCCAGCGCGCCAGGCGCGCTGGCTGCGGCATCGGGAAAGGTCGTGGTGGAAGCTTGGCCCCCGGCTGACGCCGGTGGTTGGCTCAAAGCGACGACTTTGACGGAAACCCTGGGCTGCGGCCACGGCTCAGTCAAAAAACGCCGCCGAGGCCAATGGCCTTGGCGAGCGGAGCCAGCGCTATCAGTAGCCCGACCGTCAGGGAGAGCATCCTAGCCGAGCGTAACGCCCTCCCTGACGGTCGGGCTGCTTTCTTTTGTTAAACGGCACCCTGACATGGTCTTAACCGGAGCCTGTGCACGGACGACTCAGTTCGAGAAAGTCTGCATCTTTTCGATTCTGGAAAGAATCTTCTTCGCTTCCTTTCGGGCGAGATGCATGAGCGACTGATCGGCATAGATTTTTTCCAAGACTGGCGTGAATCGCTCGGGGGCGACGATGCGTTTAGCGTTGAGGTTGCGGTCCAGTTCGTCCAGTTTCTTGGCGATGCCCAGCCGATCGTACTTCAGCGCCAAGTCCATCTCAAACAAGGCCCGCTCTTGCTGGCAGAGGTTCTCGAAGAAAGTGGTGATCTCCTGCAGGACTCGATCTTCGGTGTAGTTGTAAACAACTTCCCGACGTTGCGAACCGTTCTGAAAACGGACCGTCTTCGAGCCCATGTCTGCCACCTTGCGTGGGCTGGCAAACTCCCTGGACGCATCCAAAAAGCCGGCCTTTAGAAAAAGGGCGTTCAGAGTTTCAATGGCTGAGGTCTTGAGTGTGACCGGTAACTTGATCTCCTCTTCGTTGCGCTTTCTGAAATAGAACTGACCGCTCCCGCTGCTGTTCAATTTAACGCCGTAGGACTCGAGCACACCGCGTGAGTTGTCTTTCTTCCAGGCGAACCTTGTCTCAGAGTCTGTCTGCCCACGCAAAGGGCTGGAAAGAAGCCAGCCGGTGAACATGAGGATGAAAGCAGTCTTCGAAGATTGCACCCTTAACATAAGTCTCTCGTCACTAGGTTCACTTGCTGCCCACGAAGTTCCAACTTCAGTCAAATTCGAGAACTCCCTCTCCCGTTTGTGGGGAGAGGGTGGCCAAGGGCCGGGTGAGGGGGCGAGAACCAACGGAGCCGTGTCCCTGAAGCTGTGAAAAAATTAAATGGTAGGGACGCGCTGCTGCGCGTCCGGGACGGCAAACCCAACACGCACGCGGTGCACCGCGTCCCTACCGGATCAGGTTTATACGCCCAACCGAATTTTTTCACAGCTCCCCTCGGTGGTATGAGGTCGCTCGCTACACCTAGAGCGCTTTCTAGGGTCCAGCTTGGGCTGCTGTTCGGAATCTGGTTTGAGTTGCCGAGGTATGAATGTGGCAGATCGCCAGTGCGAGCGCGTCCGACGCATCCAGCGGCTCGGGAGGAGCGGGAAGCCGAAGCAGTTTCTCCACCATGGTCTGCACCTGGCTTTTCTCAGCGCGGCCGTAACCCGTCACCGCGCTCTTAATCTCCAAAGGACTATACTCAACAATCGGGACTCCCGCTCTGGCAGCTGTGACCAGCACCACGCCTTTGACCTGCCCCAATTTCAAGACACTCTTGAAGTTTGAAAGATAGAACTGGTCTTCCACCGCTACGATTTCCGGGTTGTAAGCGTGAATAAGGTTGTCGATCTCATGATGGATTCTTAGCAGTTTTTGGCTGAAGCTGATCTTTGGGTTCAGCCGAACAGCGCCTGAAGCGACCAGTTGGTGGTTCTGTTCGTCACTGTCAACGATGCCGAAACCCGTGATCTGTGAACCGCAATCAATGCCAAGCACACGCATGGGAGATAACCCAGAAGCACACCACGAAGGCGCTAAGTACTGCCATTCGTAATTACAATGACGACTTTCACAGCGAACCTAACTGGAATCCCGTCATTCCCTCGAAACCAGGAGTCCAGAATCTCAACGTACCCCGAACAACGGCCGCTGCCCGCCTGTGCGGGCATGACACATGTGGACCGGCTACATCATGATGACCATCAAAATACGTCACCGTAACTACGAATACCACTACTAAGGACGGGATGAACTACCAAGACCTTGGTGGTTAGCTCCGCGCCCTTTGCGTTTTCGCGGTGTGCTTCTCTCTATCCTTTCTCATCCCAAAAACAAAAAAAGCCGCCCAAAGGAGCTGTGTTTATGGGCGGCCAGATGTGAGTCAACCAGCTAGGAAGCCGCAGCTTCCATCTCGGCTTCGTCAATATCGAAGTTTGCAAACACCTTTTGAACGTCGTCGTGTTCCTCCAAAGCTTCCATCAAACGGATCATCTGTTGAGCTGGCTTGCCTTCCAGCTTGACGGTTATCACGGGAATCATTGCCAGCTCAGCCGAAACGGGCTCAATATGGTTGGACTTCAAAGCGCTGACGACCACATCAAAATCCCTAGGCGCAGTGTAGACCTCGAAAGCTTCGCCTTCACCCTGCATGTCTTCGGCGCCTGCATCGAGGGCGACCGCCATTAACGTGTCTTCGCTCACCTTTGACTTTTCAACCACGATCAGACCCCTCTTGCTGAACATGTGGGCCACCGAACCCGTTTGAGCCATGTTGCCGCCATGCTTGCTGAAAACATGCCGGATCTCGGAAACCGTCCGGTTCTTGTTGTCTGTGACTGCCTCAACCACTACCGCTACGCCGCTCGGACCGAAACCTTCGTAGATGGCGTCCTCATAACTCTGTCCAGGCAGTTCGCCGGTTCCCTTCTGAATTGCCCGCTTGATGTTTTCGGCCGGCATGTTTACACTTTTCGCCTTGTCAATGATTGTTCTAAGCCGTGGATTGCCGTCGGGATCACCGCCGCCGATGCGCGCGGCCACGGTGATTTCTTTGATAATGCTGGTGAAAATCTTGCCGCGTTTAGCGTCTGCGGCGCCCTTCTTATGTTTGATACTATGCCACTTTGAATGTCCCGACATGCCTCAATCTCCTTGGGTGATTAACGCGGGAACACTAACAAAAAAGCCGGTTGAAGTAAAGGTCGGCTGCGCTGAAGCCACGCGGCATCGGCGACGAGCGGGAGATGTGAGCATCCGCCCTAGCGCCGTCTCCGCTTTCTCAAAGCCCCAATCTCACCCGGAGTTTCACGCGAAGGAAGATTTTCAAAACCCTAACAGGATGCTGAAAGACTCGACAGGCGCTCCCTACCGGTCGCGGCACTGAAACCGAGCATTCACTCCAAGGCGGTTACAGGACCGCGCGCGGTAGCAAGAGGCGACTGGCCCCTCGTCAGGAGCGTTTTTCAGCTCCCTACGAGCGACAAAACAGTCTGGACAGAGAAGAGGAGCCATCGGAATGGCCGATAGAAGGCGTGGGCTGTTGTGGCTTTGGCTTGCCTACCTTCTCTTTATTCTCTACGGAACCACCTTGCCTTTCGACATGGATTGGCGCCAGGCCCGGCGGAAATGGCAGCAGGTTGCCTCCCCTCCATTGGTTCCAAATGATCTATCATTGCCGGATATTCTGAGCAACATTCTCCTTTTCGTCCCATTCGGCCTCCTGCTAGGCAGCTACTGGAACTTTTCCAGATCATCCCTGATGGGCGCCACTTCGACAGTGGCTCTTACAGTGGCGGCGGGCGCTGGTTTCTCAGCCCTGCTCGAGCTGTGGCAGCTCTTCCTGCCTTCGCGGACAACCTCGCTTGTGGATGTCATGGCAAACAGCGCGGGTGCGCTGTTTGGCGCTCTCCTCGCAGCAGCTCTTGCCAAGCTAGCGCATGCAATTGGGGAGCCTCGATGGCGTTTCTTCCTGGCCAATTACCCGCTCACCGTGCTTCTTCTGGCTTTGATGCCAACTCAGTTTGCCGGCGTCCTCCTCCCGTTTGACATTTCCATCGACATCAGCGATTTGAAGGAAAGCCTCAAGCGCGCTAATGTGCAACCTTTCGGAAGCCTCACTCTACTGGGCAATCCCAGCGGCCCCTTCTCACTGGCGCAGTTTCTGGAGCGCCTGTTGCGATTTGCGCTCTGCGGATGGCTCTTCGGAATATGTGTGCGTTGGGAATGGAAAGCCAGGCGGCTCCAGGCGCTTGGGCTGTGGGGCGCGTGGGCGAGCCTCATGATAGCAGCGGAGGTGCTGCAATTGGTTGTTCGCTCGCGCACTTTCGACATTAATGACCTCCTCAGCGGCCTTCTGGGATTTCTGCTAGGTAACGCTGCTTTCTGGGCATGGATGGCCTCCCGACCCAACGCCAGTACCACGCCTCTGGCTCTTCCGGCAGCGCTCCGTTTGATGCTTGTTCCCTATCTTGCGCTCTTGGTGGTGGCTGAGCTCAGCCCGTTTGACTTTTCATTCGCGCCCGCAGCGATTGCGGCGAAATGGAAACACTTCGAATTCTTGCCCTTCACTGCTTACTACTCCAAGACGAGTATCTGGTCATTAGAGGATCTGCTGGAGACAGTGATGCTGGCCCTGCCCGCCGGCTTGTGGGTCGGCTGGCGCCACAGGGCGCGTTCGCCCGCGGAAACAACGGCTTGGGCGCTACTGAGCGGGCTAGCGATCGGGGGAATTCTGGAGGTGGGGCAGCTCTTGACCAAGTCGCGCTATCCCGGCATCACGGACGTGCTGAGTTTCGGCATCGGCTCGGCTGCGGGGAGTGGCTGCATCGTGGCCTGGCGCCATGCTGTCTTCCGCTGGAAGGCGGAGGCTGGCCAGTAGCCGGAAATCTACGCCCAGCTCACGTGCGCTGCCTGGGAGCTGTGAAAGAATTGTGGCAACACCGTAGGGAAGGCCCGTGGGGCGTTCCCCCTGGCGACCTGCCACTGATTTCCAATGGTCGCCACCCAACACGGAACGGGCCGGCGCCTGTCGCTACCCCAAGGCTCGGCCGATAGGCGGCACGTGCTAGTCTGCGGGCGTCGATTCGGCTGCATTGGCGCGAACCCAACGTCTGAGCTTTGCGAAAAACATCCGGGTGAACTTGAAACAGGTGTAGAGCAAGACGGCACAAAGGCCAAGCACGAAAGCCAGGGCGAGTCCGGCCAGCAGGGGGTGGCTCGCAGCCAGGCCCAGAAGAAAAATCGTGGCTGTGTCTTCAAGCACGCTGAGCAGGCTGTTTGAAAACGGTTCGGGCGAGGTGTTTGCCGCCAACCGTGCTGTGGCCTTGGCGCTGTGCGTGGTGAGAGCCAGGCTGCCCCCCAGAAGTCCGGCTGCCAGCCGGGTCGACGGATCGACGTTGGCAAAGGCCGAAGCCATCAGGATAGCACCCGCAGGCACGCGAATGAAGGTGTGGACGGCGTCCCAGGCGCTGTCCACATAGGGAATCTTGTCGGCGACGAATTCGATGGCAAAAAGGATGCCTGCCAGAATCATTACCCATGTTTCGCCAAGAATTCTCCATTCCGCCGGAAGTTGCAGCCATCCAAAGCGCTGCATCAGGCTGAGCGTTAGAACAGTCGCATAAAGATTCAGTCCTGACGTCGAGGAGGCAGCTGCAGCCAGACCGAGAGAAGACCAGTCCATAGATGCTCCTTTGCTTACGTTAGGCGCTTGCGCCAGATTTAAGTTTGACTTCTTGCTCTTGATGGTAACTGAATGCCATCCTTCACTCGTCCTCGTTGTCGTGCTCGTCCTCGGCTTTGCGTTACCGAAGATCAAGCGCGGGTTTGATTTTCAATACTGTTGACAAGGCCGAGTACGAGGAGGACGACGAGAACGAGGACGAGTTCAAAGTTCCAAGTTGTTCTTATGCAGCCCCTAAGATCGTGTAGCGCAGACGTCCTGCATCGGCGAGGTCTGGGGACTTGGGCCAGTTCGAAGACAAAAAACCGCAGACCGCAGAAAGCACGGTCTGCTCTACATGATTCTGATAGGTCGTGGCCGCCCAACGGCATAAGCGGCTTCTGACAAATGGATTCAGACCGGGTAAGTTCGGTGATATTGTACTCCCCCTTGCAGGAAACGCGGGCAGGATTCCTCGCTACGCCTTTCTTCAAGCGCAAATGAAACTCATCCTCATCAACTTCTAAGTTGGAACGTAAAACGCGTTCACGCGGTTCAAAAAAGGATGCTTCGAATAGTTTCATGCTCAGGATGCCGAAGTGGTTTGTCTGCACGAAACGGAGCCAGCTCCGAAAGCACCACGTGACCACGAAATGGCTAATGACGAAGCTCTGATGACGAAAGAATGACGAAGGCCGAATGTTGACATTCAAGCCTTCGTCATTTGAGCTTCGGATTTCTTTAGTCATTCGGGCCTAGTCATTGGTCATTCCTTTCTGTCTTGGGTATGTCGTGTGCTACTGAGTTATCGAGTTATTAGTCCGAGCAATCGTTGGAGGACACGGCCTTTGCTTGTCCTCTCCCCTCGCCCCGCTCGGGGAGAGGGGATCGGAGGTGAGGGGCGCTGATTAGGGCCCCGCACAGTGTCCGGCTACTTCTGCACCTATTAATAAGGAGGCCAGATGAAACGCCGAAAGTTCTTAATGACCACGGGTATGATGACAGGCGCTTTGCCGGTGGCAGCTGCGCCCCTGCTGCAGGCGCCCGCCCGCGTCGGCAGCCGGCCAGCCATAAAAATCACCGACATCAAAACTTACCTGGCTGGTGTTGGGGGCAGGAATCTCCTGTTCGTCAAAGTGGAGACCGATGAGGGCATCCACGGCATTGGCGAGGCCTACTCGTGCGGGCCCGACGAAGGGACTGTCGCTGTGATTAACGATTTCAAACGTTGGCTGGTTGGCCAGGATCCGCGCAACATCGAACACCTCTGGTCGACGATGATGAACTTCACTCGCTTCCCGGGTGGTCTGGTGGTCAATGCGGCCATCAGCGGCATTGAGCACGCACTCTGGGACATCGCCGGCAAGGCAGCGGGACTTCCGGTGTATATGTTGCTCGGTGGCAAATGCCGCGAGAAGATTCGGGTTTACCAGAGCGCTGGTGGCGACAGCCCGGCCCGCGTTGCGGAAAGTGCCAAGGCTCTGGTCGAGAAATACGGCTACACGGCCGTGAAGATGTCGCCGCATCAACCGAAAACGAACGAGATGCCTTACAACGCGGTGACTCGGTTTGCAGGCCAAAGGGTTGGCGCCGTCCGCGAGGCGCTTGGGCCTGACGTGGACATTGGCGTGGATATCCATGCGAAGTTCTTTGAAGTGTCACGTGCCATCCGCCTGGCGCGCGAAATCGAGCCCCATCGCCCTTTCTGGTTGGAAGAGCCGATCCGGCCGGAGAATGTCGACGCCATGGCCAAGCTGGCCGCTCACGTCAATATTCCGCTGGCCAGCGGCGAGTGCAACTATACCAAGTATGAATTTCAGCGCATTCTGCATGTACAGGCGCTGGATATCGTTCAGCCGGATGTTTGTGTTTGCGGTGGGCTGATGGAAATGAAAAAAATCGCGGCGTTGGCCGAAGCACATTACGTGATGGTCGCGCCGCACAACCCCATGGGACCGGTCGCTACGACGGTCAATGTGCATTTTGCGGCTTCGACTCCGAATTTTCTGATCCTGGAGTACCACCCTGACGACAGCGCGCCGCGCAAAGACTTGCTGAAGGAACCGCTGATGGTGAAAGACGGTTACATCCCTCTTCCGAACAAGCCGGGCCTCGGCATTGAGTTGAATGAGGAAGCGTTCCGTCATTATCCTCCTAAGCCGTGGCGCCGGGGGTTCGCTTACCGCGCGGATGGCTCTGTTGACTTCATCTGACCGAAAGGGGCGTGTCCTCGTGATCGGGGGCTGAGATTTCTACTGCTTCTATCTCAGTCCGTAGAAAAGATTGACTTTCCCAGCAACTTTTTCTGGCATGGAGTGTTAAGGCAGTGACGCCATGGCTGAACCGACATCCGACGTAGAACTGATGTTGCAGGTGAAGCGTGGAGACCGCGAGGCGTTTGGGCTGCTGGTCCAACGCCACCGCAAGCCATTGATTAACTTCATCTATCGCTTCACGACAAACCCTGCTGAATCGGAAGACCTGGCGCACGAGGTCTTTATCAAGGCGTTTCAGTCAGCACCGAAGTATGAAGCGAAAGCTGCCTTTTCAACCTGGCTGTACCGCATTGCGACCAATGTTGCCCTGAACTACCTTCGGGACCACAAGCCACAGCTGGCGCGCTCTTTGGACAGCGGTTTCGAAGAAGAGGAGGGAGCGTGTCGCCCTGAGGTTCGGGATACGGTGGCTTTGGTGGAGGATCGGTTGTTGGAGCGCGAGAAGGTGCTGCAGATTCGCTGCGCCCTGGCCGCACTGCCTGAGAACCAGCGTTTGGCCGTCGTGCTGACCAAGTACCAGGAGCTGTCTCTCAAGGAGGCGGCCGAGGTCCTGAACTGCTCGGAAACAGCGGTCAAGTCGCTGATCTTTCGCGCCTACAGCACGCTACGCCAGACGCTGGCAGCAGTGGTAGAGAGCCGGACATAGGCTGCTACCGGAAGAGTGGCACCGACGATGAAAGTGTCGTCGTACTCGGCTTTTCATCGAGGACGAGCACGACGAGGACGATTCTTAACAAAGGGGGCGACGCGAAGCGACAGCGGTCGCGAAGCGCCAGGGGTCACGAAGCGCCAGGGGTCGCGAAGCGCCAGAGGGTGGTCTATTTGCCATTCCCAACCTATCAAGACAACCCCTGAAGGCTCCGCGACCGCCGTCGCTTAGCCTTCTTTCCCCCTAAGGGAGATTTTCAGAGGAGCAATCATGACTTGCCAGAATGTTCGAGAAAATTTCTGGGGCTATCAACGTCGCGAGCTTGTGGATGATGTAGCGCTTTCTATTAGCAGCCATCTGCAAACCTGCCAGGCTTGCGCCGCGGAGTTTGAACACTTGAGACAGGTCGATGGAGTGTTGGATGGCTTTGCTGCCATTGAGCCTTCAACTTATTTCGACCAGAAGTTGAATGCCCGACTCAATGCAGTTGAAAGAACTCCATCCGGTTGGGCATGGATTGCCGTTTGGCTGAAGGATCGTTACCTGTGGACCTTTGCAGCGTTGTTTCTGGCCGCTACCGGCCTTTGGCTGGGATTTCGGCACCAACAAAACAAGCAGTTGCGTTCCATGGAAGAAGTCGTTCAGATCCAGGACGAAAATCTTCGACCGCGGCCCGCAACGGACGCGGGCGCAAAGGCGGCGGCGACGGCGAACCCTTTGCCGGCCTCTGCCCGCGGCAACACGCAACCGGCAGTAGAAGAAGAGCACACGATTCCTGAGGAGGATCTGGCCGTAGTGGAGAATTTTGAATTGTTGCAGGACTATGATTTTCTCAAAGATTTGGCCGGCGACACGGCGCACGGCGCTAAAGTAAAGACAAATTGATGAGCATGAGAATACGGCGGCTTTTGATTGTGGCGTTCCTGACGATCTGGCTTGGCATGAGCTTGGCCGGCCTGGCGCCAGTGTTTGCGCAGGAAGAAGGCGAACCGGCACGCCCGCCTGCGGGAAAGACCCGGAAGCTCAACCCCCAAGAGCGACGCCAGCTTCAGGAACGATATCGCCGGTTCAAACAACTTCCTCCCGAAGAGCAGCAGCGCCTGCGGCGGCGGCAGAAAGAATTCGAATCGCTGACTGACGAACAGAAGCAGCAATTGCGCCGCCGCGGAGAGTTTCTTCGCGAGCTCTCGCCCGATCAGCGCGCCCGGCTGCGCAAGTTCCATCAACGCTGGCAAAATCTTCCACCGGAGCGACGAAGGCGGCTGACCCAGCGCCTTCGCCGCCTGCAGAATCTGCCTCCCGCAGAGCGCGAGCGTGCCCTGGATTCTATGCCATTCTGGCGCGGACTCGACCCCGACGAGCGCCAGGCCTTTCTGGACCTGATCGAGCCTCCGCCCCACTCGAATTGACCGGTGACTATTGATTGGGCTCGTCGTCGTCCACGTGCTCGTTCCTCGACCAGAAGTTGTTCCCTACGCGTATGAATCGAATGGTGGCGCCGGACACAGGTCAAACGAGAGAATCTTTAGCCGGCGAATTCATGATATAGTTCATCCCTCATTGATGCAGTCCCTCTAAGCCTGTGGTCGAGCGTCGGCAATTCCCCAATTTCCAACGGAGTCTGATCATGTCTTACCCGAAGGTCTTGCGTGTGCAACAGAATTTCGATTCAGCCCATGTCGCCGATATTCCTAGAAAGGTCTCGGAAGAAATCAGCAAGCTGGGGCTTTCCAGCCGGCTGAAAGCTGGGCAGACCGTGGCGGTTACTGCCGGCAGCCGCGGGGTCGCCAACATTGCTGTGATCATCCGGGCGGTGGTGGACGAGCTAAAAAACCTGGACGTCAGGCCGTTCATTATCCCGGCGATGGGCAGCCACGGAGGTGGAACCGCTGAGGGGCAGAAAGGTGTACTGGAGCATTACGGCATTACGGAAGCCAGCATGGGCGTGCCAATCCGGGCCACGATGGAAACCACGCAGATTGGCGAAACAGCGCAGGGCATTCCGGTGTTTTTCGACAACCATGCGCTGGAGGCAGACCACGTCGTCGTGGTCAACCGCATCAAGCCGCACACCGACTTCGATGGCGACATTGAAAGTGGACTTTGCAAAATGATGGCCATCGGGCTTGGGAAGCACACCGGCGCGATTCATTATCACCGCGCCAATATCAAGTACGGTTACTACACCGTCATCACGAACGTTGCCCGCGTCGTGCGGCAAAATTGCCGGATTCTTTTCGGGCTAGGAATTGTGGAAAACGCCTACGATGAGACGGCGGCTCTTGAGGCGATGCTCACTCCGGAGATCGAGGCCTGCGAGAAGCGATTGTTAGCCATTGCGAAAGCCAATCTGGCGCGCATTCCGTTCGACCAGGGCGACGTGCTCGTGGTGGATGAGATGGGCAAGAACATCAGCGGCGCGGGCATGGACACCAACGTTATCGGCCGCAATGTCAGCCAGCGCGAGCGGCCGCCTATTAAGCCCTCGTTTACGCGGATCTTCGTGCGCGATCTCTCGGACGAGTCTTATGGCAATGCCACCGGCATTGGCCTGGCCGATCTGGTGAGCCGCAGACTGGTCAACAAAATCGATCTCAAGCCGACTTACATCAACGCCATCACGAGCACCAACATCGAAGCGGCGCGCATTCCGATTACGTTTGACACGGACCGCGAAGCGATCGAGACTGCTTTCTCTACCTGCGGCAACAGCGCCGAGGCGTGCCGCATGATCTGGATCAAGAACACGCTGAAGCTGGATCAGTTCATCGCGACCGAAGCGTTGATGGATGAAATCGGAAGCCAGCCACAGCTCGAAGTGCTCGAACATTTGGGCGAGCTGCCGTTTGATGCTGACGGAAATCTGGCAGGATTGTTGTGAGGAATGAGCGCTGAGGTGTGCGTCATTCCCGCGAAAGCGGGAATGACGCACTCATCACTTTCCACTCATCACGCACGCCAGCTCAATCGCCTTGACCATGCTTTCTGGATTGGCCTTCAGTTGTCCCGCAATGTCAAACGCTGTGCCGTGGTCTACGGATGTGCGGATGATCGGTAGGCCGATGGTCACATTCACGCCGCTGTCGAAACCCATCAGCTTGAGCGGAATGTGCCCTTGGTCGTGATAGAGCGCGATCACCAGGTCGAACTCGCTGTGGTTCATGCGATGGAAGATCGTATCCGGCGGCACCGGACCTGAGACACACAAGCCCTCGGCCCGGGCGGCAGCAACAGCCGGAGCGACTTCCTCGATTTCTTCACTCCCAAACAGTCCGCCTTCGCCCGCGTGTGGGTTGAGCCCCGCAACTCCAATGCGCCCCTTCTCAATACGGAGTTGCTTTAGCGCTCCAACCCCATAGTGGATCGTTTCCAAGATGCGGTCTTTCTTCACGTAATCCAGCGCCTGGCGCAGGCTGAGATGGGTGCTGATGTGCATCGCGCGCAGGTGATTCACTACCAGCAGCATTCTCACCTCCGCAACGCCGCACAGCGCAGCCAGGTATTCCGTGTGGCCGGGCGCGTTGATGCCCGCCAGTTGCGCCGCTTCTTTGTGGATGGGCCCCGTCGCAAGGGCATCGAGTTCTCTCTTGAGACATAAGTTCACGCCCGCGCGGATATAGTCTAACGCAGCCCGTCCGCAGGCTACATCGACCTCTCCCATCTTAACTTTGGAAAACTCAACGTTCTTCAGATCAAGAATCTGCAAGCTCCTAGTGTTAGAGACTGCCTGGTCAGGGCTTTCCAGGGTGCGTAGCGGCAGCAGAGGAGCGAGACGTTCGGCGTAATGGCGAACCACTGAAAAGTCGCCTATCAAGACGGGAATACATCGCGACTGGACCGATGGGTCGAGCAAGGCCTTAACAGCCACCTCTGGCCCAACTCCAGCCACATCACCGAGGGTGATTCCTATTTTGGGTTTTTTGACGGACATAGCGTTAATCTCAAAGAGAAATTGAATCGCGAAGCCGCGAAGAGTGCGAAGGAAAGATAAACCACCAAGCCGCCAAGGCGCAAAGCATGTTTGACCGGGTTTCAGAGAGAACCACGGGGAACACGGGGAAAGGGCGTGTTGCGAAGGAGCTAAACACCTGGAGCAGCCCCAGAGCAATCCGGAAGAGGCTGAAAGGACCGGTCAAAGGTGCTGGGACACGAACAGCCACAACTACATTTCTTGTTGAGCATTACGCACTATAGCGACACTTCTGCTTGCTTGTCTGATACGGTCACAGTCGCTAGAATCGGCTCCCCTCTCCCCAACGTGACCAACGTGGGAGAGGGGCCGGGGTGAGGGTGGGGTGAGGGGGATCCCTGTGGGCTGAGTCAGTTCCCGAAACCCAGTGCTGGATCAGGGTCTTGGAACACATGCCAGAACATTCCGCCGTGTGCTCGCCCCACCCCTAGCCCCTCTCCCGCGTTGGAGAGAGGGAACCGAAGTCCGTTTCGTTTGGGGGGACGAAGAGTCTCGTCACGATATTTCTGCAATCCTCAATAGAACCGCTCTCCGCGCATTTCTTGAGGGCTTCTCACTCCCCGTGTCCCCGTGGTCTTCTTTGCATCCTTCGCGTCTTCGCGGTCTGCTTATTCTCCTTTCAGGAAAGCCACCGCCTTTGCCAACGTATCCAGTTGTCCAAATCCGCCCGCTTTCGTGACGACGGGCTGGCCCTCCAGCCGTCCGCCCACCCAGCGGCCGTGAGGGACTCCCGGCTGTACTTCGCCCTCGATCCGAATGGCTGTGGCCAACATCCTCCGATAGAGCTTCATGGCGGTGTCTCCGCCGACCAGAATGAGTCCCACGGCATGCCTGGACTTGAGGCAGCGCATGGCGGCAGACTGAAGCGCATCCTGCAGCCGCTGCAAGTGCGCTGCCGACCGGATGGGCTTGTTGAGCCGGACGCTGAGAGCGGCATCGGCGTGGTTGTCGAGTGCCTGGAGGAGCCGCTCGATTTTTTCTCGAGTTTGAAGGCTGTCGTCTGCATCCTCATCCTCAATCCACCAGACCGCCGTGCCGCGTTCTTCCAGACAGGCGAGTTGGTCCTTGTTGGCCGGGTTGAAGCTCCCGTTGACCACCAGCGTCTGCAGGCACAACGGCTGAGCCTCAGGCTGGCCTGATTTCTGACGGCAGCCCCAACCTAATGGCAAAGCGCGCGCCAGTCCACCAGACCCAGCCCACAGAATTTTTTTCTCCAGCCGGCATCCTGCCAGAACGATGGTCTTGAGGTCCTCTTCTTCAGCTGCATCGAACACCAGAAAGGGAAAGCCCCGGAATTGCGCCGCTTCCATCTCCCTGGCAACCGAAGCAGGACCTTTCTTCAAGGACGCACGCCGGAAATGCCGGACACGCTTTCCGAACTGAGCCTGCAGTGCCTGAATCAGGTCAGACGGTTCCACTAGAGGCCGCCCCTCTCTTTGGGGAAGCGCATGGAACCTGGATTCCCAGACAGGCCGGCCATGGACGTATTGAACTCCATCGATCGTGGTTCTTCCCCAGGCCGGAAACGCCGGCGCCACCACCACAAGCTCAGGTAGCGTGGCTTTGACCATGCCCGCCAGTTCTGCGCGCCACGGGCCCTTGAGGGTGGAGTCCAGCTTTTTGTAGAACGGCAGGTAACGAGCCCGAAGCAGCTCCGAGGCGATGTCGAAGACTTTCTGCTGGGCCATACGGGCATCGTCCTTGCGCGACTCGGAGTTGCATGCCAGGAACTCTGCCTGAACCGCATTTCGCGCAGCGGCATGCACGACTTCAGGCCGAAATCCATAGAGCGCGAACTGGCAGGCCGTATCGCAAGCACCCGTAAGGTCGTCAGCAATCACCGCTAGTTTGTTGTCAGCATGCATAGCACCGGCCCGAATCCGAACTTCAAGAAACAGAATCCTAAAAACTGGATTTTCCACGGGCTGTCTTGGAATCGAAGCACACTCATGTCAACGATAAGTTTTCTTTTGACAGAGCCTTACAGCGATTCTGATTGCTTTGGAGAGGCTCTTGCTAGGAATCGAGCAAGACTGCCGGTAGTGGAGTTCCACCAGCAAGCCTGAGCTCAAACTCACAACAGATGTCCTCAACCTCTCTGTTACCACGATTCGATGATACGCGACGAATCAATATCTACGCCGATCCGGGCGTTATTTGTCAGGGCCCCGTCAAAGTCGTCGCTTCGAGCCAACCACCAGCGTCAGCCGGTGGGTCCAAGCTTCCACTACGATCTTTCCCGATGCAGCAGCCAGCGCGCCATAAGGCGCGCTGGCTGCTGCGCATCGGGAGCAAGAAGCAGCCCAGTACCTCCACCACTGACTTACGCCAGCGGTTGGCTAAACGCTCTGATTCTGACTTTGACGCAACCCTGGCTTTATTTATTTGTACTGTAACTTGCACTGAAGTCCAAAAGGAGAGACAAAACATGAAGAACCCAGCCAGGATTCATGTAGCTTGCCTGATGGTTCTGGGCCTCACGCTCAGCCTCGGCCCAGGCGCGATGGCCCAGACGGTAACGGCCACGTTGACCGGCACAGTATCCGATCAATCCGGTGCACTGGTCCCGAACGTGAAAGTGGTTGCAACCAACCAGGGAACCAAGATCGAACACGCTGCACAGTCGAATGACTCGGGAGTTTACACTATCCCGTTTCTTCCGATCGGGACTTACGTGGTCACGGGCGGAGCCAGTGGCTTCAAGAAAGTGGTCACCAATCCGATCAAGCTGGAAGTCAACCAGACTGCCCGCGTGGATGTGAAGCTGGAACTTGGCGAGATGACACAACAGATAGACGTGGAAGGCGTCGCACCGATCCTTCAGACTGAGACGACGACAGTTGGCCAAGTGATCAGCGGAACGACGACCGTTAACCTGCCTTTGAACGGCCGGAATTTCAACCAGTTGACGTTGCTTGTTCCCGGTGCGATCGCCACCAACCCGGGTGGCTTCACGGGGCCGGAGGCTGCCACAGGCCGGCCCTACGTGAATGGGAATCGCGAACAAGGAAACGCTTTCTTGCTTGACGGGGTTTCTACTGATGAGACCATTGACAACCGCATTGGATACCGCCCCAACGTCGATGCGATCGCTGAGTTCAAGATCGAGACCAACAACTCTTCGGCGGAGTTTGGCAATGTGACCGGGGCTGTGGTAAACACGACCGTCAAGTCCGGAACCAATGAGATTCACGGAAACGTTTTCGAGTTCTTCCGCAACGACGCGCTGGATGCGCAGACTTGGGCGAACAACCGGAACAACGTAAGGCAGAAGAGAAAGCTCCGCCAAAACATCTTTGGCGGAACGGTGGGTGGTCCCATCGCCAAGGACAGGATCTTTTTCTTCGGAGCTTACCAGGGTACGCGGACGCGAACCGGTGGCGGAACCAGCGCTAGCTTGGCCCCTGTCGAATGGCGGGTCGGCGACCTCTCGAGCATCACAACGCCGATTCGCGATCCCCTGTTGACGGGGAATTGCACGACGGCTGACAGAACCGCCTGCTTCCCGAATAACCAGATTCCCGTTGCTCGATTCAGTCCGACGGCTCGAGCGCTGTTCGCCGATCCTAGGCTCTATCCGCTACCCACGCGTCCCGGAACGAACGTGCAGGGAAACTATGTGACTAGCGATGCCGATTCTGTCGACGGAGACCAGATTGATGGCAAGATTGACGCCAGACTTTCGGATCGAGATAACTTCTCGGGCCGGTACTCCTGGGGAGACATCGATGGTAGAGGCGTCAGAGCCGCTCTTCCCACCAACGTCACCAGCTTCAGAACTCAGAAACCTCAGAACATAGTTCTGACGTGGAACCGCACAATCAGCGCCGCTGCCGTAAATGAAGCTCGGTTCGGTTTTAATCGTGCCGTGTTTATCAGTGAGCCCAATGACTGGGGAGGGCTTGGAAACGGGAATTCCAAACTAGGTATCGCCGGTTCCCAAGCCGCCGCTGGCTTGAGCTTGATCAGTTTTGGCCAAGGGCTTAGTGATATCGGCTCCAGGGTCTTTGCCGAAAGCAACTTTACCAACACGTTCCACTATGGAGACAATTTTTCGATAGCACGTGGCAGACATTTCTTGAAGATGGGCGGCCAGTGGCAGCGTTACCAGCAGAACCGCTTCTACCCAGGAAACAATGGGTTGCTAGGCGGCTTCACCTATACCGGCCAGTTTACGGGGTCGTCATTTGCCGACTTCTTGTTGGACAGGCTCACCAACAAGAGCGTCGGCAGCCGAACCGGAACCTGGGGACATCGCCAGAACCGAATCGGTGTGTTCTTCCAGGATGATTTCAAAGTGAAGTCCAACCTCACCTTGAATCTCGGGATGCGCTGGGAGTACACCTCGCCGCTCGTCGAGGTCGCGGACCGACAGTCCAATTTCGACATTACGACCGGAAGACAGCTATTCGCGGGAAGGGATGGAAACAGTCGTGCACTCTATGATCCTTACTACAAGGGCTTCGAGCCTCGGATCGGGTTTGCCTGGACACCGGGAATTCTGAGCAGTAAGTTGGTTGTACGCGCCGGTTACGGTATCACCCAGTACATGGAAGGTACGGGAGCGAATCTGCGGCTGCCCCTGAATCCGCCTTTCTTCTCGGAGGCGGATCAGAGCTTTGACGCAACAACCGGCGC
This sequence comes from Acidobacteriota bacterium, assembly GCA_022616615.1. Taxonomy (GTDB): domain Bacteria; phylum Acidobacteriota; class Terriglobia; order Versatilivoradales; family Versatilivoraceae; genus VFZK01. Next base: position 456 of record JAKEER010000603.1, on the reverse strand, counting down.
CGGGACGATTAGCAATGGCTTCAATGACGTGATCGTCAGGGATCAGCCTGCCGGGATTATCCGAATTTGGGACCCGAAAATCCGCCCGCAGTTCACCCAGCAGTGGAACTTTGCTCTGGAGTATGCCCTTAACAGTACAACCTCTCTCACCGCCGGCTACGTAGCTCACAGGGCGACACACCTGGTCAACCCACGCGATTTCAACCAGCCCCTGCCGGGAACCGGCGCTCCCCCGACCTGGCTGCCCTTGCAGCAACGCCGCCCGCTCTACCCGACGCGTCCCCTTGTGACTGCCGTCGGCGGGACGGATTCCTCCGCGACGAGCGACTATCATTCGTTTCAGGCAAGCGCCCGCAAGCGGCTGGACAAGGGGTTCGAGTTCCTTGCGTCGTACACACTGAGCAAAACCTTGACAGACAACCTGGGCTACTACGGAAGTGGCGGGGTGGCAGGCCC